>JACKEJ010000009.1:0-302946 GCA_020633055.1 Sandaracinaceae bacterium
CCCTGAGCGCATGGGCCCTCGCGTCACCGACGGAGTGGGGGATGCCGCGAGCGGGCGCGCGACGGGATGGGGCCTGCCCGTGACCCCGCGTCTCGCGGCGCGCAGTGATCGCTCAAGGCGCGGGCAAGAGCGCAGCCAGACGCAGCAGCGCGTTGGTGCGCTGCTCGAGCTCACGTTGGGTGCGGCTCTCGGCCAAGGTCAGCGCGGCCTCGGTCAGCGCGCCGATGAGCATGCGACGGAGCAGCGCAGCCTGTACGGGGTCGGCCCCGAGCGGCAGCGTGCCCAGCAGCTCACCCGCGGCTTGCACGACCGGAGAGTCCGCCCAGCGGCTCTTGCCGAGCACGGCTGGCGCGTCGACCAGCACTACGCGCTGGAAGTCTCGTCGTGACAGCAGCGTCAAGCACGCGCGGAAGCGCGCGAGCAGGCCCGCCTTCCCAGGCGGAAACGACGCGTCCTGCAGCACCTCGAGGAGCTGCGCCTCGTGTGCCTCCACCACGGCCTCGAACAGCGCCTGCTTGTTGCCGAAGTAGTGGTACACGGGCCGGATGGTGGTGCCCGCGTCCGCAGCGATCTGCTCGAGGCTCGTCGCGGCGTAGCCCGCGTCGCCGAACAAGCGCGCCGCGCTCCCGAGGACCGCGGCCTGGGTCTCGCGTCGTCGCTCGGCCTGGGTTCGTCTCGGTGCGCTCGTCATGTTGACATATGTAGCGCAATTACATATCTTGGGCAGGTCATGAGCGCAGACTACGCCAAGTGCTTCGCCCCCGCCCAGGTGCGTGGCCTGACCCTCCGCAATCGCCTCATCAAGGCCGCTACGTTCGAGGGCATGACCCCCGGGGGGGTGCCCACCGCGGCGCTCACGCGCATGCACCGTCGCCTGGGCGAAGGAGGCATCGCGCTCACCAACATCGGATACTGCGCGGCGGAGTCGGACGGGCGCATCGACGACAACATGATGTACATGCACGAGGGGGTGCGGGCGCCGCTCGAGCGCTTGATCACCGAGGTGCACGAAACGGGCGCGGCTGTCATGGGCCAGCTGGGGCACGCGGGGACGTTCACCAAGAACCCGCTGTTCAAGGGCCAGCGCCCCCTCGGGCCTTCGCGGGCGTTCAGTCCCATTGGGATCACGGTGGGTCGCGCGCTGGCGGTGGCGATGACCACCGACCAGATCCGCGAGCGCGTGCGCGTGTTCGGGCGGGCTGCGGCGTTCATGAAGTCCGTGGGCTTCGACGCCATCGAGGTGCACTTCGGTCACGGCTACGGCATCAGTCAGTTCATCAGCCCGCTGACCAACAAGCGCAAGGACGCGTACGGTGGCGCGCTGCACAACCGCATGCGCTTCGCGCTCGAGGTGCTGGCCGAGGTGCGCGCGGCGGTGGGCGACGACTTCCCGCTGTTCGGAAAGATCAGCATGACCGACGGCGTGCCCGGCGGCGTCAGCTACGAGGACTCGCTCGAGATCGCGGCCTTGCTCGAGCGCGGCGGGCTCGACGTGATCATCTGCAGCGGCGGCACCAGCAGCTTCAACCCCATGTTGCTCTTCCGCGGCACCAACATCCGCGATGGCATCATGCGCACCCAGAAGAGCGCGTTCATGAAGCTGGGCGTGAAGCTCGCGGGCGGCATGCTGTTCAAGGACTACCCCTACGAGGAGCTGTTCTTTCTGGAGCACGCGCGCCGCATCCGTGAGCGCGTCAGCTGTGGGGTCTGCTACGTGGGGGGCGCTACCAACGGGCCCAGCTTCGAGGCGCTGATGGCCGAGGGCTTCGACTTCGTGCAGCTGGGGCGCGCGTTGCTGTACGACCCCGACCTGCCCAAGCACGCGGCGGCCGACCCGAGCTACGTGAACGGGTGCAGCCACTGCAACGAGTGCGCCGTGCTCATCGAGGATCCCGACGGGATTCGCTGCGTGGAGCGGCCCGACAACTTCGCGTGAGCTCGGCGGTCACTCGCCGCGCGCGGCACGCTGCGCTCGGCACGCTGGGAGCCTCGCCGTGGTGTGGGACAATCCGCGTGGCGAAGCGGACAGCGCGCTAGCCCGCGGCCGCCTCGAGCAGGCGCGGCAGCCGCTCGGCCAGCTCGTCGATGGACTCGGGGCGCACGTTCAGCGCCGGCATGAAGCGCAGCAGGTTGGGTCGCGGCGCGTTCAGCAAGAGACCCTCTGCGTGGGCCAGGCGCACCACCTCGGCGGCCGACGCCTGCGGCAGCTCCGTGGCCATCAAGAGGCCCGCGCCGCGCACGGAGCGCAGCAGCCCGCGCCCCACCAGCGTCTCGAGCGCAGACCGCAGCCGGGCGGACATGGCCTCCACGTGCGCGAGGAACCCAGGCGCCATCACGGTCTCCATCACGGCCTGTCCGACGGCGGCGGTCAGCGCGTTGCCGGCGTAGGTGCCCCCTTGGTCGCCGGGCTCGAAGCACGCGTAGCGCGCGTCGCACAGCATGGCCGCGAGCGGCACGCCCGCCCCGATGCCCTTGCCCAGCGTCATCACATCGGGCCGCGCGTCCTCGCGCTGGTGCGCGAAGAGCGTGCCGGTGCGCCCGACGCCCGTCTGGATCTCGTCCAGCATGAGCAAGACGCCACGCTCGCTGCACAGCTCGCGCAGCTGGCGCAGGTAGCCCTCGGGGGGCACCACCACGCCTGCTTCGCCCTGGATGGGCTCGACCAGCACGGCTACGACGCGCTCGTCGATGGCGTCGGCCACGGCCTCGGCATCGCCGAACGGCACCTTGCGGAAGCCCTGCACCTTGGGCTCGAAGAGCGGCGCGAAGGTGGCCTTGCCGCTCGCGCTCATCGTGGCCAGCGTGCGCCCGTGGAAGCCGTCCGCCGTCGTGATGATCTCCCACGCGCCGCCCCGCTCGCGCTGCCCCCACTTGCGCGCCAGCTTGATGGCGCTCTCGTTCGCCTCGGCGCCGGTGGCGCACAGGAACACGCGCTCGAGGCCGCTGGCCTGCGCCAGGGTGCGGCACAGCGCGAGCTGCGGCGCGTTGAAGTACCCCGCGCTCGAGTGCACCAGCTGCTCGGCCTGCCGCGTGAGCGCCTCCGCGACGACGCTCGGGGCGTGGCCCAGCGCGTTCACCGCCCAGCCCTGGACGAAGTCGAGGTAGCGCGTGCCCGCCGCGTCGAACAGCTCGTCACCGGCGCCACGCACCATCACCGACGACGGGCGGATGGCGGTCTCGAGCACGTGGACGGTGTCGGCGGTGGGTTCCATGGTGCGTGGTCTAGTGCAGGGCGGCGCCCGCGGCTACCCTAGAGGGCGCTTGGCGCCCCGTCCCCGGGCCTTCCCACCTTCGCGCTCCGCACGCGCTTCGCCCCCGGTGGGGCGCGTCACGCGCTCGGATAGGCGGGTATGGACGCCGTGGACTGCGGGGTGGGCTCGAGCAGCGGCTACAGCCAGCCAGGCGGGACGCAGTGAGGGTCCGTGCTGGGGAACTCGTCGCACGTGAGCGGCATGCACCGTCCCGGGGTCGGCGTGCAGGTCGCGAGGCAGGCGTGCCCCGGGTTCATCGGGAGGTTGCTGATGCTGGTGGGCAGCGGCTCGCAGGTGGCGCCCGTGGGGCAGTTCCCGTTCGGCGAGCAGGGCCACACGCACACGCCGCGCACGTCCAGTGTCGTGGCGCGCAGACAGAAGAGGCCCTCCTGGCAGTCCGCGGGCCCCATGCAGTCCTGGTCCCCGTTGAACGAGGTGTCGGGGAACCCGATGCACGCCGTCTCGCCAGCCGTCATGGGGACGACCACACAGCTCTCCAGTCGCGCGGTCGGCACGTCGGGGCCGCTGTCGCAGTCGTCCAGGTCGTCGCAGGGCATGATGCAGTCCATGTCGGGCGAGCACACCCCGTGCTCACCCGTGGGGTCGAGCACCCCGTCCCGGTTGGGGCAATCCGTGCTGGCTGTGCAGGCGATGGAGCATCGACCCACCGACGCGGTATCGAAGGGCATCTCACACTTGCCCGAGGCGCACTCGTCGTCCGCCTCGCACCGGCTGTAGATGGGGAACCCTGGGAAGGTCGGCGAGTAGCAGCGGTCGTCCAAGAGGCAGCGCCAACCGTCGGGGCAGCCTCCGCCGTTGTCGCACACGAACGCGCCCTCCGGGAGCTCGGCGCTGCACCCAGGCGCCGAGGCGGCCGCCAACATCACACACGCGAGGGGCGCCCAGGTGGGCGTCCGCTGGAAGGAACGAGAGACTACCCTCACCACTGCACCTCCAGATGGCCGCCGTTGGGCAGCAGCGACGCCCGCACCGCAGCGCCGTCCGAATCGCGGCCGGAACGCAGGACGAGCACCAGCCCCGTGACGGCGCTGGCGGTGCCCAGCAGGGTCATCACGGTCCCCGCGCGCATGAAGCGTGGGCTGCGGCTCTGAAGCACTGCGACGTCGTCCCAGCGCGTGTTGGCGGGGGGGGCCTCGAGCAGCTGCTGGTCGCGGCGTCCGACGACGGTCAACGCCATGCCCGTGACGGCCACGGCGACGCCGCCCGCCACCAGCGACCAGCCCAAAGGCCCATAGTCCCTTGGTTCGGGAGCTGGGACGCTCGGCGCTACCAGCGCCTCGGCTCGGGCAGGCTCGGCCTCCGTGACGGGAGGCGTGTCCGTCATGGGCCGCGTCTCGGACAGCTCCATCGGCAGCGGCCCGAGCTCGCCACCGCGCACCGTCCATGCGCCACGCACCTGACGGCCGTCTGCGGTGGTCACCACGACCTCGTGTCGACCCGCGGGCACCAGCACGTAGCCTTCTGCGTCCGCTTCCTGTCGTACGGCGTCGACCGCCACCATCGCACCCTCGCCCAGGTGGTCGACGCTGTACCGCGCGATCAGCTCGTTCACGCGTTGAAGCAGGGCTTCCACCTGCGCCCGCTGCTCGGGGTCGAGCGCGCGTCGAGGCTCGGTGAGCGATGCGCTGAGCGCGCGGTGAGCGGCGGTGTAGTCGCGCAGCTCGAAGGACGTCATGCCCTCACCCCGCAGCGCGCGGGCGTTCGGGTACACGCGCTGCGCTTCACGGAACAGGCTCCGCGCCTCGACCCAACGCTCGGCCGCGGACTCGCGCACGGCCTCCTCGATCAGCGCCAGATAGGCGGGCGGGGGCTCGTCGATGTCCCCCATGGGGCTCGGCTGGGCGCCGACGGAGCTGACGCTCGCGAGCAGCCACGCGAGCGCGAGGAATAGGTAGGGCAAGCGGCTCAAAAGTCCTCCACGGAGAATTCTCCGGAGCGGCCGACCGCGCGCATGGCGGTGGCGGCGGCCATCATGGCCGTGGGGTCGTCGATCGTCGTGGGACGCCGCCGGGCGCTCGAGCTGCGACGACCACTCGGCTCGACCTCGTCCGGGTTCGGCTCCGAGTGCGCAGCCGCGTCGTCCGTGGGCTCGGCGCTGACTGCGGTCGGGTGGCCGTCCGTCGCTTCGCTCGACGCCGAGGGGTCCGGGTTGGGTGCGACGGAAGGATCGTCACGTTCCGCGCCCGTCGTCGGCGGGGCGTGTGGTGTCGAGGGCTCGGCCGACACGCTCGTCTGCGTCGTGGCGGGTGAGGTGTCCGGGTTCTCCGTCGGTGCCGGGACCGCCTCACCGAGCATGCGCCACGCCAGCCAGCCCGCGGTCGCCAGGACGGTCAGGGCGGTGCCCACGAAGAGCGCCGTCGGTCGTCGGACCGGGAGCTCCACCACGGACTCCACGTCGGAGTTCCTCGCCACCTCGACGGAGCGCGCGCCGCTGGTTCCTGAGTCACCCGGCGCCAGCCCGCGGGCTCCGGCGCGTCGTGTGGCCGCGCTGGGCTCGGAGTCGACGTCGTTGAGCGTGGTCGCCGACGCGCGTACGGAGGCACCCCCCAGCGCTCGGGTAGGGGGGCCCGAGAGGCGCTCGTCCACGGGGCTCATGTGCGGGCGGCTCGGAGTCAGCGCCGCGCTCGCCATCGCCAGCTCGGCCACCTCGTCGCCCAACATGGATCGGCGTGCGTGCGCTTGGCGCGGCGGGGTGAAGCGAACGCCGTCGGCGAACGGCTCGAGGGCTCGCGCGAAGGTGGCGATGTCGGGGAAGCGCTCCGCCGGATCCTTGGCGAGCGCCCTGAGCACGACGTCGGCGAGCTCCTGAGGCAGCTCGGGCGCGAAGTAGCGGGGGTTGGGCGGGGTGACCGTGGCGATCTCCACGACGAGCGCTTCGTACACGGCCGCGTCGTACGGGAGCCGCCCCGTGAGCGCCTCGTACAGGATGAGGCCCATCGCGAACTGATCCGCGCGCGCGTCCACGCGCCGGTCGCCGCGGATCTGCTCGGGCGCCATGTAGCGTGGCGTCCCCACCACGGCGCCGCTCTGCGTCAGGCCGAGCGCGTTGCCCGACTGGCGCATGGACAACGCGACGCCGAAGTCCAGCACCTTGGTGCTGTACGCCGTGCCGTCCCGGTCCAGGCACACGAACAGGTTGGCGGGCTTGAGGTCACGGTGGACGATGCCCGCCTGGTGCGCAGCTGCGATGCCTTCGAGCGCCGGCATCAGGAGGCCGATGGCGCGCGCCGGCGGGGTGGGGCGGCGGTCCAGGTGGTCGCGCAGCGTCTCGCCCTCGATGAACTCCATCACGAGGTAGACCGCGCCCTGGTCCTCGCCGATGTCCATGATGCCGACGACGTTGGGGTGCTCCAGCGCCCCCATGGTGCGCGCCTCGCGGATGAAGCGCAGGCGCATGGCCTCGTCGTCCGCGAGCAGCCACTTCAGCGCGACGCGGCGCTGCGTGAACTTGTGCTGCGCGCGATAGACCGCACCCATCCCGCCGCGACCGAGGAGGGCCTCGATCACGTACTTCTCCGCCACCACCGTGCCGACGGGTGGCGGCGTCGCCGAGCCGGGGTGCCAAGCCGTCACGGGCGTCTGGGGAGTCACACTGGTCACTCGCCGTTGATCTGTATCACGGACGCTGGGCGGACGGCACGTCCCTGGCCATGGTGGGAGCTTTCTCCATACCTTCGCCTACCCGAGCTCCGCGTCGGCGACACCCGCCGCCAGCGCCAAGATGACGCGCTCGAGTCGCTCCCGTAGCGCGGGGAGGTCCAGCTCGGGCTGAACGGCCAGCTGAAAGCTCAGCCCGTCGATGAGCGCGTGGATGAACAGATAGGTCCATTCGGACGAGCCAGCGGTGGGGAGCCCTTCTTCGGCGCCGAGGCGCAGGAGCTGCCCGCACGCGTCGCGGAACGCGCGGTAGCTGGCGATGGTCGCGTCGCGCGCGGCCGGGTGGTCTTTGGCCAGCGACCAGACCTCGCTCTGGAAGCGCACCTCGCGCTCGACGGCCTGCGACGAGGGAAACGCGGCGTGTACCAGCAATCGCAGCTTCTCGCGCGCACGCAGGCCCGGGAGCGCCACGATGGCCTCCAGTCCTTCGCGCACCTGCTCGTGATAGCGCTCGATCGCCGCGACCAGCAGGTCGGCCTTGGTCGGAAAGTAGTAGGTGACGACGCCCTTGGAGACACCTGCGGCGCTGGCCACCTTGTCCTGCGTCACAGCGTGGAACGCTTCCTCGCCCAGCAGCGCGATGGTCACGTCCAGCAGCTCGCGGCGTCTGCGAGCCTCGAGCTCGGGGTCTTTCGTACGGGCCACTTGACGCGCCAGTCTAGCATCGATATAAACCAACTGGTCGGTCTATTAATTGACCGGAGGTCCGCATGAACCAATTGCAGCTCGTCGACTATCCCGATCCCCACCGCGCCCGCGCGGCGCGGCTACGGCGCGAACACCCCGAGCTCAAGCGGCTGCAGGGGCCCACCTGGTGGACTCCGCCGCTCACCCTGGGTCTCGTCGTGGTCCAGGTGCTCCTCACCGCGTGGGTGTCCTCGCTCGCCCGTTCGCTCGCGCAGCCGGATGCTTGGGGGGTGTGGGGCTGGGCGCTGGTGCCGCTGCTCGCCTTTGGCGTCGGGGCGTTCATCAGCCACGCGCTATACGCCGTCTTGCACGAGTGCACGCACCTGCTGGCGGGGCGTGGCCGCACCGTGAACCGCGTCGTGTCCCTGGTGGCGAACCTGCCCCTCGTGCTTCCCATGGCCATCACGTATGCGCACTTCCACCTGCTGCACCACCGGCACCAGGGTGAGCCCGCCCTCGATCCGGACCTCCCTGGCTCCGCCGAGCACGCCCTCGCGCAGCGCGGTGCGCTCGGGAAGCTCGCCTGGCACGTCAGCTTCCCCTTCTGGCAGCTGTGGCGCACGCGCACCATGCCCCAGCCCCGAGCGCGCGGGTGGCTGGCGCTGAACGTCGCGTCGCAGGGGGTGTTCTGCGCAGCAGTCGCGCTCTTGGTCGGCGTCCCTGGGCTGGTTTACCTGGCGCTCAGTCTGTACTTCACCATCGCGCTCCATCCGTTGGCCGGCCGGCTGCTCCAAGAGCACACCGTCGTCCATGAACAGCAGGAGACCTACAGCTACTACGGCGCTCTCAATGCGATCTCCCTCAACGTTGGATACCACAGTGAGCACCACGATTTTCCGGCAGTCCCCTGGACGCGCCTCCCGGCGTTGCGCCGGGCGTGCGCCGCGCTCTACGACGACGAGCTGGTGAGCCACGGATCGTGGAGCGCGGTGTGGTGGCGGTTCATGACGGACGCACGCCTCGGGCCGCTCGCGCGCGTGGTGCGCCACAGCCGACGCGAGTGAGGTCCATGGGCTTCAGCCTCCGATGGCTCCCGCCCCATGCCGAGCGCTGCGCCTAGGGCTCGCCGCGCTTCGCGCCCTCTTCGAACAGCCCCTTCCCGGGGACGTGATTCACCTCGAGGCGGATGCCGTCAGGGTCCTCGAACAGCACGGAGTAGTACCCAGGAGCCCAAGGCTCCTCGCGCGGTGGATGCACGATCGTCGCGCCGAGCGCGATCAACACGTCGTGTACCGAGTCCACGTCTTCGCGCGAGCGGGCCCGGAGGCACACGTGGTGCAACCCCACGCGCCCTTGGTCGAAGCGCGCGCCCGGAGCGTCGTCCTCGAGGGCCAACACGGCGGCGGACGCGGGCCGGAGCCCGACCGCGGTGCGCCCGCCGACGTAGTAGAGGTACTCGCTCGAGTCCACCATGCGTCGCAGGCCCATGTGGTCCAGCAACGCCACGTAGAAGGGGCGTGAGTGTGGGATGCTGCGCACGGTGAGCATGATGTGGGCGACGCCGTTGATTTCCATGGTCGACGTGAGCCTACCGCACACTGCTTGATATGAGGTGGTGGGTATGGTCGGGTTGGAGGCCTTCTGACCCAAGACGTCCCGGCGACCGTCGCGACCGACCTGGTCAGTGTCTCCGAGTGACGGGGCTCCGCGTCTAAGTGAGCGGCTAGCTCAGGATGTCGGCGCACACGTAGGTCGGGACGATGCCGGTCGACTGGATCTGGATCTCCGCCTGGTGCGCCATCGTGTTGCCGCTGAGGACCAGGACGGTGTCCAGCCCGGCCATCCGCGCGCCGAGGATGTCCGTGTGCAGCGTGTCTCCCACCATGAGCACCTTGTGGTTCTTGGTGCCGGGGCGCGCGCTACGCACCGCCTGAAGCGCATACACGAACATCATCGCGTCGGGCTTGCCGAAGCGATAGAAGGTCTTCTGCGCGATGGGCTGCAGCATGTTCGCGAGGCTGCCCACCGCGAGCGCGACCCCGCCGTCTTTGGTGGGGTAGAGCAGGTCCGCGTTGCCGATGACCACGGGGGCCAGGCTGCGGCGGATCAGGTTGAGGACGTGGTTGATGTCGCGGAACCAGTCGAAGCCCTCGTCGTCGAGCAGCACGATGGCGTCGGGGTCCTCGTCGTCGCGCCACTCCACCAGGGGTACTGCGGTGAGTCCGGCGCTCTCGACGTAGTACGCCGAGCCCGGCTTGCCGAGGTACACGGCGCGCCCGCTGGGCTTCTTGGACGCGACCTGCGCGGCGAGGAAGTCCGTCGCCAGCAGCCCGGAGCTGATGATCTGGCTCGGCGGGATCAGCTCGCCCTCGATGGGGTGCGAGAAGGACTGCGCCATGCGCTCGGGCGACTTGCTGGCGTCGTTGGTGATGACGTAGAGGTCCTTCTTGGCTTGTACCAAGCGCCAGAGGAGGTCGGGCACGCCCTTGAGCACGCCACCGGAGTTCTTCAGCACCCCGTAGGAGTCGAAGAAGATGACGTCGTAGTTGGCGGTGACTTCGGCGAATGAGCGGATCTCGAGGGTCACGCGTTTCCTTCCAGGTACAGCAGCGCCATGCGTTCGAGGGCGCTCAAGAACGCCGCGTCGGCCAGGCGTTCGGGTTGGTCTCGGGCCGCGCTGCGCAAGGCGCCCGCCACCGAGCGGGCCACCAGGAAGGCGGCCATGTCGAGGTCGGTCACGACGAGGGAGGCGCGGTGGACGGCGAGCTGGTCGCGCAGCCAGTGTTCGGCTTGTTCGAGGAACGTGCGGTCGAAGCGCTCGCTGCGGCGCTCGCCCAGGTCCAGCTCACGCTGGTAGGCGCGATAGAACGCGTCGTCGATGCGCAGCAGGCGCCGGTGCATCGCGGCGTTTCCGGCGATGTGGGCGCGCACGGCGTCCGTCAGCGTGCGCGGGCCCGGCCCCGCCTGCGCGGCTTCCCAACCGTCTTCGTACTCGGCGGCAAGGTCTTGCAGCTGCAGCTCGTAGACCTCGGCGATGATGGCTTCCTTGTTGGGGAAGTAGCGGTAGACGGATCCGATGTTCACGCCCGCCACCTCGGCGATGCGATTGGTGTTCAGTGCCGCGGCTCCCTCGTCCACGAGGATACGCTCACACGCCATCGCGATGGCGCGCACCAGCTCTCGTGAGCGCGCCTGCTGCGGCCGGCGCCGGGGTGACAGGGGCTCCCGCTGGGCCATCACGCGCCGCCGTGTCCGAGCGCCTCGACGACCTTCTCGAAGCGCACGGCGTCGAGCGTCGGCAGATAGATGTCCACCGCTTCACGCTGCAGCCGCTGGCAGATGGGGCCCTGAAAGAAGTGCTCTCCTTCGCGGATGACGTAGTTCAGGATGAAGAAGCGGTAGACCTCTTTGAGAAAGAGGATCTCTTCGTCCGCGAGCGGGTTGATGGCGTCGTAGGCGCGCATGAAGCGGATGAAGCGCGGCTCGAGCAGCGGGTCCACCAGGTAGCTGAAGATGGTCTGGTCGCCCTCGGAGCGGACGACGCGGCTGGCGAAGTAGAAGTCCAGCGTGCGCGGCTCGATGCGGAACCAGTCGTAGTCCCAGCGCGTGAAGAGCTTGAAGCCGTCACCGTCGAGGCCGACGCTGAAGTTGCCCGTGTTCCAGTCCACGAGGACTGGCAGCTTCGCGAAGCCGTGATAGCCGAGGTCCTCGGCGTTGTGGAGGAAGCGGTCGCAGTGCGTCTTGAGCATGGACGCGTCCTCGTTGCTGAGGTTGCGCTCGGCCCGGTACCGGGGGTTGCTCAAGCTGTCGAAGAGCTGCGCGATGTCCGAGCCCATGCTCTTCCACGTGGGCGGGATGCGGTGGCAGATCTTCTGGCACTGCAGGTGGAAGCTCGCGAGCTCGGCGCCGAAGGACTCGATCTGCCCTTCGGTCAGCACCTTGGGGAGGAAGTCGTAGATGTCGGTCTTGCCGTAGAAGACTGCCCAGCCGGTGTCGTCACGGTAGGTGAAGGCCTTGCCGTCCAAGGTGAGTACGGGCGCCAGGAAGTTGCCGAAGCGCGAGCCGGAGAGCAGCCGCGTCCACTCGAGGATGCGGTCGTGGTCCTGCCGGAAGTGGACGTAGGACCCGTAGCTGGAGGTCTTGGCGATGAGCTGCTTCTTGTCCGAGAGGGTCACGCGGTAGACCGTGTTGGTGGACACGGTGGCGCTGATGTTCTCGGCCAGGACGATGGGGCGCTCGTCGCCATAGGCTTCCCACGCGGCGGCGAGCAGGGGGGGGATCGACTGGGGGGGCGCGTCGGTGTCCGTCACGGGGGTACCTTACCATCGGTCGCGGCCTCTGTAGCGAGAGCGGGAGCGGGGCCCGCCGCCCGGGCTCGGGTCAGTCCGATTGGTTCGGGTGGGGTTGGTTTGGGCGGGTGTGTTCGGGGTTCGGACGGGACGGTCGGTGGGGCTCAGAAGGTCGCGGGTGGGGCGCCGGGAGGTGGCGCGAGGAGCAAGTCTGTGTGCACGCCGGGGGCGGCGGGGGTGGCCTCGAGGCCTGCGCGCTCGAGTGCCTCGAGCAGGAGCGCGAACGCCTCCTCGACGATGCCACCGGTGACCTCGGCCATCTCGAATGAGCGGGCTCTGGTGACGACCTCGATGGCATATCCTGAGCGCACACTGGTCATTGGTTGTTCGACCAACTTACATGAAGGACTCGGCGAACGCAACCCCTGCCTCGACCGCGTTGCCGACGGGTGATCTGTTCGCTTGTCGAGGGACTGTCCCGTCAGTCGGTGCAGGCGGCGTTCGCGGGGGCGTCGACGTAGGCCTCGCCCAGGGGCGTGAGCTGCCCGTCGGCGCCGAGCAGGTCCACATAAGGGATGCCGGCGAAGCGGCCGGAGAACCAGGCGTAGCGGTGGATTCGGGGCTCGCTCTCGAGGTAGGCCACGGCGTCTTCGAGGAAGGCCACCTGGTCGGCGAAGCTGGTGGCGTCGGTGCAGGCGAACTCGGTGAGCCAGAGGGGCTGGCCGAAGCGCGCCTTGTACGTCTCCACGTGGTCGATGAGCCACTGGGCCTTGTTGTCGCCCGGGGGGTGGCAGCCGACGTAGATGTGGAACGCCACGTGGTCGACGCGGCAGTCGTCGCAGGCGGCGAAGAAGTCGTCGAGGTAGTCGAACGGGTTGGTGTCCTGGCAGTCGCCTCCGCAGAAGTTCACCGCGGGGGAGACCAGGGTCAGGCCGCGGGCGTCGGCGATGGCCTCGACGTCGGGCCACAGGGCCGCGGCAGCCGTCGCGCTCAGGTTCGATTGCTCGCCGAAGTTGGGCTCGTTGAAGCCCAGCAGCGTGGTCGCGCCGGCGGGGATGTTCGCGACCATGGCTTCGGCGTCGAAGGTGCCGCCCCAGACCATGGGGACGTACTCGACGCCGAGGCTCCCGGGTGTGCCGCTGCCCAGCTCGGCGTCCGGCTGGTAGGCCCAGTTGTACCACCAGCGCACCGCGGGCTGGAGGGCGCTCATGTCCGCGTCGGTGTGGTGGCCGTAGGCGATGCCGCGCTTGCACGAAGAGGGAGCGCTGATGGCGCCGTCCGTCCCGCCGTCGCGCGCGTCCTGCGCGTCGGCCGCTCCAGCGTCACTGGGTGACACCCCACCGTCCGAGCATGCGACGGCGAGCAGCGCGGGGAGGATCAGGGCGCAAGGCGCAGTCTTCACACGGGTGTACGTGAACGGTGGCATGCGTTCAGCGTCGCCCGAGAGTGAGCGGTCGTCCATCGCCATTGGCCACCCTGGGGTCGCCAGCGACGAAGGCGCCGTCGCCGGGGCACTGCATTCTCGCCGTTCCATTCATCGCCGACTCTGCTACAAGGCCGCATGCAAGCGCAGTACAGCAGCAAGTTCACCATCCTGATGACCCTCGGGATCGCGTGGGCGTCCTATCGCATCGTGACCGAGCCCCCCAGCTGGCGGGCCGTCCTCATCATGTTGGTGCTCTGCTACTTCGTGACCGACGTGGTCAGCGGGATGCTGCACATCATCCTCGACAACCCCCGTTCGTTGGACATCAAGTTCATCGCGCCGCTGGCTCAAGGGTTCCAGAACCACCACAACGACCCGGAGAAGATCTTTCGGGAGCTGTCGCTCTACCAGCACCTCTATGTGATGCATCTCCCGCTGACGCTGTTCTTCTTCGCGGTGCTCCCGTTCAACAACCCGCTCGTCTTCGTGGGCTACCTCGGCATGGTGGCCATGCTGCACCTCATGCAGATGAGTCACCGCTGGGCACACGTACCCGACGCGCAGCGAGGCACCTTCGTCACCATGATGCAGCGCGTGCGCTTCATCATCCCGTACGCGGCCCACGCGAAGCATCACGTCGACCCGTATGACCACGACTTCTGCATCATGAGCGGCCTCGGCAACAAGCCGCTGAACCTGGCCGCGCGAGCGCTGGGCGTCCGCACCCACGGCTGGATCCCCATCTTCCTCCTGACCTGCACGGTGCCCATCGGCGTGGGCCTGGCCATGCACTATGCGGGCGTATAGAGCACCGATCGGGATCGCTGGGAGGGCCTTCGAACGAGCCAGGGCTTCCACCGATCGCGGACCGTGCGCTAGCCCCTCCTCCTGACCTCGCCCAGGTCCTGTGGGCGTCCGAGATCGTCTACTGCGGGCGGCACCGATGGGGACGAAACGTAAGTCGCCCGTTCTCCCGCGCTTGCGGAGGGGCTCCGAACGCGAGTGGTCGCGCGGAGGCGCAGCGTCCACCCTGTCACGCGAACCCGTCCCGCGACCCGGTCGCCAAGGAGTCTCCCGTGAAGTTCAGCGTCTCCATCGCCATGAGCGAGCCCGAGCACTACATCCCCCTCGCCCAGGCCGCCGAGCGCATCGGCTACCACGCGATCGTGCTCCCGGACTCCATCTTCTTCTCCGAGGAGGTCTCGGCGCCTTACCCCTACACGACCGACGGCAAGCGCATGTGGGGCGCCGAGACGCCCTGGATCGACCCGTTCGTCGGGGCCGCCGCGATGGCGGGCGCGACCAACAGCATCTTCTTCTACACCAGCGTCGTGAAGCTCGCGGTGCGCAACCCCGTGCTGGTCGCCAAGACGGTGGGCTCGCTGGCGGCCATCAGCAACAACCGCTTCGGCTTTGGCGCCGGGCTCGGGTGGCTCCCCGAGGAGTTCAAGTGGTGCGGCGAGGTGTTCGAGACGCGCGGCGCCCGCATGGACGAAGACATCCAGATCCTGCTCAAGATCCTGGGCGGCGGCATGGTGGAGTTCCACGGCGAGCACTACGACTTCGGCAAGATCCAGATGAGCCCCGCGCCCACCAAGCCGGTGCCGCTGTACCTGGGCGGGCACACGCTCCCCGGCCTGCGCCGCGCGGCCAAGTACGGAGACGGTTGGTCGTCGGCCATGCTCCCCAGCAAGAAGATCATCGAGATGGTCAACAAGCTGAACGAGCTCCGCAAGGAGTACGGCACGGACCACAAGCCCTTCGAGATCCAGGCGGTGGTCACCGACGCCTTCACCCCGGACGCCTACAAGCGCCTCGAGGACGCGGGGGTGACCGACATCATCGGCGTCCCTTGGCTGTTCTACGGGGTCCCCATGGCCGGTGGCGACCTGCAGAAGAAGATCGACGGGCTCGAGAAGTACTACGAGAAGGTGGTCCTCCCGACCAACGCCTGACTTCGGCCGTGCGTGGTCGCCGCCACGCACAGCGGGGGCGCGAGGGCGCTGTCTCTTTTTGTGACGGATGCGCCGCCCGCGCGCCGAGTGGACGGTGGATTCCATCCGGGAGGCCTCTCCGTGTGCTCTGACCCGTCCATCCAGAACGACCGCCGTGCTCTGGCCGCCGAGGTTGCCGACCGCGTGCCGTCGGGTGGTGCCCATGGTGTCCGTCGCGCGGTCGCCGACGTTCCCCGCCGGTCTACCGACCGTGGCTCCCGTTCGGGGCACAGGAACCGTGAGCCAAGCCATCGTGTCCGCCGCGCCGCCGATCCTCGCGCCCCGTGGTGCGCGGGGCTGACCCTGCGCGTCCTGGCGCTGGTGGGCGTGGTGGTGGCGTTCAGCGCCTGGGAGGGCTCGCCTCGCGCACAGCACGAACCGCGCAGTGCGCGGCGTGGGACGAACCGCGCGCCGCGTGACATCGACGAGGCGGTGCGTCGCTTCCACGATCCCCGCGGCAGCGTAGACCACTGCGCTCCGCAACCCCCCGTGGACGGCGAGTCACGCTGGCGCTGCCACGCCACCGAGTGCCCGGGTGCCTGCCGGGTCGTGGAGCGGGTCACGGTGATCGGAGAACGGAACGGGCGCTATCGGCGCGTCTCGCAGGAGCGCATTCCGCGAGGGGACACAGGCGCGTGTGGATGCTGCATCAGCAGCCCATTTTGAGCGCCGGGCTGGGGTCGGCGCAGGCGGTAGCCGTCGAGCCCAAACTTCTCGTGACGGATCGTCGTGCCTCGCTCCGAGCCCATCGTGTCGCCCCCCGACGGGGTGCACGGAGGCTCTCATGACGATGGTTCGCAGCTCTCGCTTCTCTTGGTTCGTCGTGGCGCTCGCGGCGGTCGCGCTCGGCGCGGCGTGGGGTGTCCGTTCTTCTGACGACCCGATCTCGCCCGGCGATGTCGTGGTTCCCGACGAGGTCCCGCTCACGCACGGACACGGCCCGGCCGCCCCCGCAGCGCTCCGCCGCCTCGAGCTCCGCGCGAGCGCCGAGCACGCAGACGGGCGCTATCATGCTCAGGTGGCGGAAGGGGTCGCGACGGCGGCGAACCCGGAGCAGGGCTTTGGCGTGCGGGTGACCGCGCGAGGCGCGCGAGTGACCGCCGAAGATCGCGGCTTCGACGTGACGCTTTCGCTCGCCGCCGTGGGTCGTGAGGGGGCCGAGCTCACGCTCGCCGAAGAGGGGCCGGCGGCCCAAGGCAACCGGGTCGAGCTGGCCCGCGGCGACGTGCTCGAGTGGTACCTGAATGGCCCGCTCGGCCTCGAGCAGGGCTTCGAGCTGACCGAGCGGCCCACCGGCGAGGGGCCGCTGCGCTTCGAGCTGGAGGTCGCGGGCCTGGTGCCTGTCGCGCGTGAGACCCACGTGGCGCTGCTCGACGCCCAGGGAACGGACCGCGCCCACTACTCGGACCTGTTCGTGCTGGACGCTGCGGGCGACGAGCTGCCGGCGCGCATGAGTGTGGTGGATGGACGCATCGCCCTCGAGGTGGACGACCGCGGCGCGGAGTACCCGATCGTGGTGGACCCGCTGGTGTCCACGCAAGAGGCGCGGCTGTCGCCAGCCACCGCGCGAACGGGGGCACACGGCTCCAGCGTGGCCTCGGCGGTTACGTCTGGGCTGGGCACATGGGCCGTCGTAGGGGCGCCGAACGACGACCGCGCCGGTCTCGACGCTGGGGCGGCGTACCTCTATCGGCGCAACGCTGCGAACAACGGCTGGGACGCCATCGCCATGTTGACCGAGAGCGGCGCGGGCGCAGGGGCGCGCTTCGGTGCGGCGGTGGCGGTGCATCACTACACGCCCACGCAGATTCGAGTCCTGGTGGGCGCGCCGGGCGCGGCCGGCGGGGGACGGGTGTACCGCTACACGTACACCGTCGCGACCCTGACGCTTGCAGACACAGGCGCGTACACGGCGCCGACCCCCACCACCGGGGACGAGTTCGGCGCGTCCATCGCCGTCAACGTCCCCCTCAACGGGACCAGCTTCGCCATCGGCGCCCCCGGTGTGAGCAACGACACGGGCGCGGTCTTCGTGTACGGCTCCGACAGCTTCGAGGCGACCTTGACGGCTAGCGACGGCGCTGTCGGAGACCGCTTCGGTGCGGCCCTCACGCCCTCCTACATCAACTCGGACGGACTCCTCGTCGGCGCCCCGAACGACGACGCCGGCGCTACCGCAGACGCGGGATCCGTCTACCAGTTCGTGCGGGCGGGGGGGATGCCCGCCGTGTGGAACCAGCAGGCCAAGCTCGCCCACGGTACCCCGGCGACCAACGCACGCTTGGGGACGGCGCTGGTGCGCGTCGCGAATGGGCAGTGGCTGGTGGGTGAGCCGGGGCGCACCAACGGCGCCGTGCATCGGATCACGGTGCAGGCCGGCGGGTTGGTGTTGTCCTCGACCACTACGGCCGCCGACGGCGCTGCCGGTGACGGCTTCGGCAGCTCGCTCGCGTGGTCCGAGGCCGGCGCGAACGACAACGTGCTGATCGGCGCGCCGGGAGTCGACCTCTCGGCCATCTTGACGGGGCAGGGCGCCCTGTATCGCTACACGCTGAGCGGGGCGTTCGTGCTGACGTTCGTGGAGCGCACCACGGGCACGGCCCCGGGGCACGGGGCCGGCACGTCGTGTGCGACGCCCGACGCGACGCACGTGCTCTTCGGCGTGCCCGGTGACGACACGTACGGCACGGACGCGGGGCTGGTGCGCAGCCAAAACCTCAGCCCGAGCGGGTTCGAGCCACCCCTCGCGCCCGACTCGGTGAGCGGTGACCGCTTTGGGAGCGCCGTCGCGCTCGACGGCGACACGGCCGCCGTGGCATCCCCATACGACGACACCATCGGTCCGAACGCCGGCGCCGTCACCATCTTCACACGCTCGGGGACGACGTGGTCCGTACAGGCGCGGCTGGAGATCCCCGGGCATCAGCTGGTCGGCGGTGCGCTGGCGCTCGGCGGTGACGTGCTCGCCATCGGGAGCCAGAACGGCGGCGCGAACACCGTCTACGTAGCTCGGCGCACGGGCTCGGCCTGGTCCGCTCCCGTCGCGCTCGCTCCCATGGGCGTCGCGCTGGGGGATGGCTTCGGCACCAGCCTGAGCCTGCGCCAAGGGACGCTCGTGATTGGCGCGCCAGGGGCGAACGGCGCTGGCAGCGATCGCGGTGCGGTGTTCGTGTTCGTCGATCAGGCAGGGAGCTTCGCGCAGCAGGCGGTGATCACGGCGGGGAACGGAAACGACGCGGATCTCTTCGGCTACGCCGTGGCCGTCGACGGGAACCTGCTCGTCGTGGGGGCGCCCGGACGCGATGGCGGGGGCGGTGCGACGGACATCGGGCTCGCCTACGTCTACACGCGCAACGGTAGCCTCTGGACCCAGCAGGCCATCCTGGCCGGGCCTTCGACGATGGGGTCCGCGTACGGGCGCGCCGTCGCCATCCGCGGAACGCGCGTCGCGGTGGGTGCGCCCGCGGTGCCCGTGGGTGGCGTCGCGATGGGCGCTGGCACGGTCCGCACGTTCACGCGCAGCGGGGCCACCTGGAGCATGGAGTCCAACTTCCTGCTGAGCGGCGGGGCGCTCGGCGACGAGTTCGGCGCGACGTTGGCGCTCGCCGCCGACACCCTGATGGTGGGCGCGCCCGGGCGCGAGAGCGGTGGCCTCACGGATGTCGGCGTGGTCGTGCCGCACCACCGCGCCGGTGGGGCCTGGGTGGCCAACGCCGTCCTCGCCGCGCCGGCCTCCGACGACTCGAACGCCGATGGGTTCGGGCGCGTGGTCGCGGCCGACGGTCACACTGTGCTCGTGGGCGCGCCACTCAGTGACGTGGACGCGAGCGACGCAGGCGCAGCCTATGTGTTCTCCGTGCTGCGCGGCTTGGGTGAGGTGTGCGACGCGAGCGACCAGTGCTCGAGCACCGTGTGCGTCGACGGTGTGTGCTGCAGCTCGGCGTGCGGTGGTGGAGCCGTCAACGACTGCGTGGCCTGCAGCGTGGCAGCGGGCGGCACCACCGACGGCACCTGCACGGCGCTCGGCGCCGCCGCCGCGCCGATGGTGACGTGTCGCGCCGCGTCGCCGAGCAACGCCTGCGACGTGGCCGAGACGTGCGTGGCGGGCAACACGGCGTGCCCGGCGAACGGCTTCGCAGTGAACGGCACGCCCTGCGGCGGAGCGCCGTCGGGCGTCTGCGATGCCCAGGACGTGTGCAACGCGGGCAGCTGCACCGCAGTGTACGCGGGCAGCAGCACGGTCTGCCGGCCCGTAACGGGCGAGTGCGACGCGCCCGAGATGTGCACGGGCTCGTCCGCCAGCTGTCCGGCGAACAACACCAGCGCGCTCAACGGCATGCCCTGCGGGGCCGCGCCGGCGGGGCTGTGCGATGCGCAGGACGTCTGCATGGCGAACACGTGCATGGCGGTCTACGCGGGCGCCGGCACCGTCTGCCGCGCCTCCAACGGGGAGTGCGATGCGGCCGAGCAGTGCACGGGCAGCAGCGCCGCGTGCCCAGCCGACAACGTGAACGCGCTCGACGGCATGGCTTGCGGCGGCACGCCCTCCGGGCTGTGCGACGCGCAGGACGTGTGCGCGGCGGGCAGCTGCTCGAGTGTGTTCGCTACAGGAGGCACGGTGTGTCGGGCTTCGACCGGAGGGTGCGACACCGCCGAGGTCTGCTCGGGGAGCGCCGCGTCGTGTCCCGCGGACGTGAACGGGTGCTGCATGAACGACGCCGCGTGCGACGACGGGAACGTCTGCACCTCGGACACCTGCAACCTGCAGTCTGGCGTCTGTGCGGCTGGCCCGATGATGGCAGGGTGCTGTGTGGAGGACCGCGACTGCCCGCGCAGCACGGTGTGCTCGACGTCCAGCTGCAACACCGCGACGAACCAGTGCGAGACGGTCGATGCGGGGCCGGACTGCTGCGAGCAACCCGCGGACTGCGACGACGGTGACCCGTGCACCATCGACGACTGCAGCGCGAACGCGTGCGTCCACGCGAGCGACCCCGTGTGCAACACCATGGACGCGGGTGTGGGCAACATGGACGCCGGGATGACGGACGGGGACGCTGGCACCCCGATGGACGACGGAGGGGCCCCGTTGGACGACGCTGGTGTCGACCCGGATGCGGGCGTCGATGCAGGCCCCGATGCGTCGGACACGGACTCGGGTACGGACACGAGCGACATGGGTGTCGGCGTGGACGCGGGTCCGCCTCCGAGCGCGAGCGGCGGCGGCTGTGGCTGTACGGTGGGAGACGAGGAGTCCAGCGCGTCGTCCGGGGGATTGCTGGTGCTCGTCGCAGGCCTCGTGCTCGCACGTCTGCGCCGTCGTCGAACGTACTGACGCTGCAAGCGACGCGACGCGCGTGTGGGGGCAGCGAGCCTCTTCGCGCGCGTCCGCGTGTCCGTGCGTACGTCGCCAGTGCGGCTCGGCCTCGCGCGAGGTGCTCCCATCTTCACAGCAATCTGCTATGAGGACGGCTCTCATGCATCCGGCCTTCGCCCTCTCTCGTGTGCGTGTCGCGCAAGCGCGTCGTCGCTCCGCGCGTGGTCCACGGGAAGGCTGGCACACCGCGCTCGTACGCTCTCGGGTGAGGAACCCTCCCGGTCACACCATCCGCCCAGACCGAGCACGGTTCACGAAGGCGTCAGCGTCAGGAGCAGGGTTCGCTCCCTGAGGCCACATGCCCTGGTCCGCACGCCTTCCGATGCTCGCCCAGCTCGCTCCCCTCACTCAGCTGCGTGGGGTGGTGGTCCTGGGCGCAGTCAGCGCGTACTGGGTGTGCGCGTCGGTGCAGCCCGCGCGTGCGGAGGTCCCGGTCGAGGTCGACGAGCCCCGCCCGAGCGCGAGCCTGACCTACGAGCGGCAGCGCGGGGCCGAGCGCTGTCCAGACGACGCCGAGCTCCGCGACGCGGTCTCGGCAAGGCTCGGGTACGTGCCCTTCCGGGACGATGCGCCCCAGCACGTGCGCACGGTCATCCGCGCAGAGCGTGGCGGGTTGCTGGCGACCGTGGACGTGTTCGACGCGGATGGTGAGGTGGTCGGCCAGCGTGAGATCCGCTCGCGCACGCGGGACTGTGAAGAGCTCGCGCGCGGGGTGGCGTTGGCCATCAGCGTGGCCATCGATCCGGTGAGCCTGCTGGGCCCGCCCACCGATCCCGCCCCACAGCCCGACCCAGGACCAGCGCCCACGGGCGGCGACGCCACTCGAACCCCAGAGCAACCGACAGACGAAGCGGCGGTCACGCCGGACCCCGGCACCGAAGGGCCGGACTCCGCGCCCGAGATGGATCCCCCAGGCGAGCTCGCTCCGAACCCATCGAGCGACGTCGTGGCTGCCTCGCCTCCCGGTGAGGGCGCGTCTCGCGATGCGACGCACACGTGGCTCGCCCTCGACGGACAGCTGACGTACGAGGTGGTGCCCCAGCTTCGTCCCGCAGTGGCCCTTCGGCTCGTCGTCGAGCGCGCGCGCTGGGCCACGGAGCTCGTGGTGCGGGGTGTGTTCCCCGCTTCGGCGACGAGCACCCTCGGCCGCGTGACCGCGTGGCAGACGGACCTCCACGCCTACGCGTGCGGCAAGGCGCGCTTCCTGCGTGGGTGTGCGGGGGCCTTCGTGGGCGTGATGCCCGCGCGCGGCGCGCGGATCGATCAGCCGCGGCGGGGTGTGGGGCTCGTGACGGGCGCTGCGCTGGCGTTGGGCTTCGACCACCTCTTCGGTCAGCGCTTCACGTTCAGCGCGCGCGTGGGCGTGGACGTGCCCCTGCTCCGTCCGCGCCTGGAGCTCGACGACACGCGTGTGTGGCGAGGTGCGCCCGTGTCCGGCTTGGTGTCCGTGGGAATCGGGGCGAGACTTCGATGACGGAATCGGCGCCGCCACCCCAACCCCCAGTGAACACCCTCGTGTTCGACGAGGTGTTCCGCACGCACTTCAAGTACGTGTGGAACACGCTGCGGCGTCTCGACGTCCGCACGGCCGACCTCGAGGATCTCACCCACGACGTGTTCGTCATCGTGCACCGCAAAGCCCACCAGTACGACCCTGCTCGCCCGCTGAAGCCTTGGCTGTTCGGCATCGCCGCCAACTGCGCCTCGGACTATCGACGCAAGGCCAGCAACCGTCGCGAGCAGCTGCGGGACGACGCCGACGCCACGACGCCCCACGGGGGCGCGAGCGCGCAGGAGCAGCTCGAAGCGCAGCAGGACCGCGACCTCGTCTTGCGTGCGCTCTCGTCGGTGGACGAGTCCCGTCGCGCGGTGTTCGTCATGCACGAGCTGGACGGCATCGCCATGCCCGACATCGCCCAGGCGCTGGAGATCCCGCTGAACACGGGGTACTCGCGCCTTCGGCTGGCGCGCGGCGAGTTCACCGCGGCCGTCCAGCGGCTGCGCGCGAAGAGGGGGCAGGCATGAGCGAGCACGACCTGCCCGAGCTGGACCCGGAGCTGCGCGCGCTCCTCGCCACGGAGAGCGACCTGCTCGAACCGCCCGATGGCGCGTTGGAGCGCGTCTTCGAGCGCGTGGGGCGGACCGTGCTCGACCCGTCGGGAGGCGATCCATCCGACGACGGCGGGGACGGCGACGCGAGCGGCGAACCCGACGCCGGCGCGCCGGGGACGCCTGGCGGAGAGCCCGCTGGGCCCCCTGGTCATCCGCCGTCCGCAGCGGCCCCGAGCGGAGGAGCGCCGGCCGCCCCCGGGGCTTCCGTCCCGGCCGCGGCCGCCTCCTCGGCGACGGGTATGACCCTCTCCGTACCCGTCATCGCGGCGCTCGCGTTCCTCGGCGGCGTCGGCGCCGGGGCGCTCGGCATGCGGGCCACCGCGCCTCCGCCCGAGGTCCGCGTGGAGACGCGCACCGTCGAGGTTCCTGTGCGCGTCGTAGAGACCGTCTACGTGCCTGCTGCGCCAGCGGACGGAGGGCAGGCAGACGCCGCGTCCGCGCAGGGCGCGGCGGAGGCGGGCACGCGCCCGGCGCGCACGAACGCTGCGAACGACACCGATGCTGCGGTCGTCGAAGCGCCCGGGCCCGCCCGTGATCGCGATCTCGCCGACGAGAACGCGCTGGTGACGCGCGCCCAGGCGGCGCTCGCGCGCGGGCGCGTGAGCGAGGCGCTGGCGGCGACCGCCGAGCATCAGCGCCGCTTTCCGCGTGGTGAGTTCGTGGAGGAGCGTGAGGCCCTCGCCATCCAGGCGCTGGCCCGTGCCGGGCGCGTGGACGCCGCCGTCGCACGTGCCGAACGCTTCCGCGCGCGCTACCCGCGCTCCATGCTGCGCCGGGCGGTCGACGCGGCCGTGGGGGAGCACCCCGCGCCATGAAGCGCATGCGCTCGCGAGTCGCTGCGGCCGTGCTGCCGGCTTCGGCGAGACCCTCGCGTCTGTCGGTCGCCACGGCTGCGCTGCTGGTCTCCCTCACGAGCTGCACCATGGGCGTGGACCTCGGGCACAGCGCGGAGCTCGCCGACGGCGTCCTCCCGTTCGCGGGGCCGCGCAGCACGTGTCTGCTCAACCCCTCGGGCCGCCTGCAGTGCTTGGGTGCCGGCGGCGCCGGACAGCTCGGCCGCGCGCCCGGCTCGCTCGCTTCCAGCTGCGATGGCGAGCCCTGCGAAGCCTTCCCAACCACGTTCGCGCTCGGCGACACGACCTCCGTAGCGCTTGGCGACGCCTTCACCTGCGTGGTCCTCGAGCAGCGCGTGTGGTGCGTGGGCAGCAATACGTACGGCGCGTTGGGACGCGGGACGCGCGACCCCGACGTGCACGCCGAGCCGCTCCAGGCAGACGTCGAGGGCGACGTCGCGGAGGTGGTGGCAGGGCGAGAGCACGTGTGCGCACGCCGCACGGACGGCACCGTTGCGTGCTGGGGTCTGGGTGTGCACGGCGCGCTCGGAGCGGCGCCCGCCGCCCTGGACGACTGCGGCGTCAGCGACATCACGAACGCGGAGCGTCTCGGCGTGGACACCGGCGAGACGCTGCGCTGCACCTCGACGCCAACCGACGTCGTCGGCGTGGACGACGCCATCGGGCTGCGCGCGGGTCCCTTCGGCACGTGCGTGCTCCGCGCGAGCGCGCCGCTGTGCTTCGGTCGCAACGTGGATGGCGCGCTCGGCGTGGACAGCGCCGCGGGCGAGCGCGTCGCCGCGCCAACCGCCCTGCTGGTCACTGACGCCGCCGATGTCGCGCTCGGTGCGCGGCACGGCTGCGCGGTCGACGCAGGCGGACGCACCATGTGCTTCGGCGCCCACGACCTCGGACAGCTCGGCGTCGGAGGGGCAGCGCCCGATGTGTGCGACACGCTGCCCTGCGCCCTCACGCCACAGCGGGTGACCGACCTGGCCGCCGCCCGACGAGTCGTCGCGGGTGACCAACACACGTGCGTGCTGCTCGAGGACGACACGCTGCGCTGCTTCGGCAGCGACGAGCGCGGTCAGCTGGGCAACAGCATGGGGGCGGTGGACGTGTGCGGTGCGATCCCGTGCGCGCGCACCCCCCGCGCCGTAGTGCAGCTCGAGGGCGAGGGCGTCGTGCGTGTCGCCGCCAGCGGAGACCACACGGTGTTCGTCACGGCTGACGCGCTGGTGCAGGCGTTCGGGAGCAACGCGCACCGTGAGTGCGCCGCCAACACCCCAGACCCGCTGACCTTCCCGCAGCGCATCTACGGCATCGGTCCCTGAGGATTTCGTGATGGAAAGGGCCGCCTGCGCCCGACCAAGGAGAGACCCGCCACCTTCGGTCGGGCTCCCGAGGTTCCATGGCAAGCGCAGACATCCACACGTCCCCGCAACGCGTCCGCGAGACGGACGCATCATTCACCGCGGCGGCCCGCATCGTGCGCGGCACGGGCAGCTACCCGATGGAGCGCGCCCTCGCGGTGGTGGCCCAGCTCGGGGTGCTCGGTGGCGTGCTGTTGGGCGGCATCGTGCTCACCGCGCTGCTCACGCTCTACGTGCACAAGGCGGCCGGGGCCGTCGTCTTCCTGCTGCTCTGCCTGGGCGTCGCGTTCCTCCTCATGCCGGCCATCGACCGTCGCCTGTGGGCCATGCGTGCGGCGCTCACGTTCTTGGTCACACGCCAGCTGCTGACCGGCGAGGCCGCGCCGAGCGAGCGCGCTGCGGCCGCGGCCCAGGGCTTCCTGCGCGAGCGCTTCGGGGACCTCGGCCCCGTGGCCGACGCACACAACGACGTGCAGCGCCTCGTCTCCAAGTTCTTCCGCTCCTTCGACCGCCTCGGCGAAGCGTTGCCCATCGACGTCGAGGCGCTGCGCAAGGCGCTCGCGTGGCTGATCGATCGGATCGCGCCGCGCATCGCGGATCTGGCGCTGTCGTTCGCCCTGGCGCGGGGTGCCAAGGACCTGACGCTGGCGTCCAAGGACGCCGTGACCTACGTCGCGCAGAACCCGAAGCCCCTGCTGGGGACGGCGGTGCGCGCCTACGTCATGGAGAAGCTCATCGGTGGGACGGTGGGCTTCATCCTCATGACCCTCGGCTTCGTCGTGGTCGGCGCCATCGTGCGTGCCCTGACCGGTGACGCTGTCGGCGCGTCCGACATCCCGGCCGAGGGGGCCGCCGTCGTCAGCGCGTTCGCTGCGGTCTTCGCGGGGCTGCTGATCGGGGCGCCGCTCGGTGCGCTCGGCTCGTGGTTCCTGCGCACGGCGCTGCTCGAGCCGATCGGGCTGACCATGCTGCTCATCCGCTTCCATCACTGCATCGAAGGTCAACCGGTGAACGCCGCGCTGCGCGCTCGCATCGAGAGCGTCGCGAACGACGTCGGCGAGTCCGGCGGACTGCTCGGGTTTCTCGACTGACTCCCGCCGCAGCTCCCCACCACAGGCAAGGAGAACTCCGTGACCTCGACCGCCTCCAGCACCTGGACCCGTCCTCCCCGAGCCCCTTCATGTGTCCCCTCGCCCAGCGCCGAGGTCTGGATCTATGACGAAGGGCACCTCGAGACCCTCCATCGCGCGGGCGTCCTCGATCCGCACGACCCCCTCGCGTCCACCAAGTTCCGCGCGCTCACGAAGCAGGGGTTGATCGTGGGCTACCAGGTGACCGACACCGCGCACGTGGAGCTGCGCGTGTTCGAGGAGGCAAACATCGCGGAGGTCATGCCACGGATTGAAGTGGACGAGCGCTGGCTCCCACCCGCGCGTGCGTTGCTCGATGCCCCCAGTGGGACCTTGCGCATCGAAGGCCACGTGGGCGGCCCAGTGCCGGGCTCGCGCTGTGCCCGGACGATGGTGGTCACCCCCGGGCGCTACCGCGTCGTGCTGCATCGGCGCACACCCGCTCCCGGGGCGGCCGCGCAGCACGTGCTGTTGCTGCTCTCGGGGGGGCGGGACGAGGACGCTGCACAGGATGTCTTGCCGTGCCCGCTGGCCCTCGCGAGCTTGCCCGTGTCACCTTCGGTGGCGCGCTTTCGGCGCGCGGATTGAGCCGCAGGAGACCCCCTCGAGCGCACCTTGTCGGACAGATTGACACGCCTCGGCTGACGGCCTACATTCCCCGGCCCGAACTGCGAGGAATTCCGCAATCTTGAGAGGTTCGCAAGTAGATGGCCACCAAAAAAGCGTCCAGCAAGAAGAAGGCCACCGCCGCGCCTGCGAAGAAGGCCGCCGCCAAGAAGGCTGGCGCGACCAAGACCAAGCCCGCTAGCGCCGCCAAGAAGCCTGCGAAGGCCACCAAGGTAGCCAAGGCCCCTGCCAAGGCGGCGAAGAAGCCAGCCACCAAGAAGGCTCCCGCGAAGACTGCCGAGAAGGCGCCCACCAAGGCCGCCAAGGCGCCGGCCAAGAAGGCACCCGCCAAGAAGGCGGCCCCAAAGGCTCCCGCGAAGACTGCCGTCAAGGCGCCCAAGGCCGCGAGCAAGTCGGTCAAGCCGCCGCCCGTGGTCGAGCCCGAGGTCGAGGTCGAGGCCGCTCCTGCCAAGGGCGCGAAGGCCAAGCCCTCCGCCAAGAGCGCGCGCAGCAACGCGACGCTACCGCAACGAGACCCCAGCAAGCCCGCCGTCGAGGAGCTCTACTTCCGCAGCGACAGCGCCTACCTGTGCGTCATCCTGAACCGTCGCACCCGCTTCATCCGCGTGGTGGACTTCCGCGCAGGGGCCCTGCCGGCCAAGCGCCTGTACATCCAGTCGGTGGCCAAGCAGGAGGGCATCCAGAAGGTCATCACGCTCGTCGAGAAGGACGAGGTGTCCAGCTGGACGCGCGTGGGCTTCGTGCGTGAGGGCACCATCCCCGGCTTCTACAAGCGCAGCGACGGGCACCTGTGCGGTTGCGTCATTGGCGAGCGCGTCGCGTCCGTCGAGGTGAGCGAGCGTGACATGCGCGTGGCCGACCGCACCATCGCGGCCGCCAAGAAGATGCTGGACAACCTCGACCCGAAGCCCAAGAGCGCCTCGGTGCAGGAGGTGCCCGAGGAAGAGGCGCTCGCCGCCCGCGACGCGCTGTGGAAGCGGGCCACCGGGTTTGGCTCCTTCGACGCCTTCGGCCGCGACGCCGCGCGCATGTACTACGCGTGCAGCTACAAGAAGGCGCCGGTGAACTACATCTCCGCCGAGTACGAGGACTGCTTCGGTCACTCGTTGGTTGAGATCCTTCGTCGCCCCGAGGACCACGACGGGCTCCTCGCCGTGTCGTGGGCCCTGATGGAGATGTGCGAGGTCCTCAAGGACCGCGGCATCGTCGCGGGCTTCGCCTTCACGCCCAGCGAGGACGTGGAGATGGCCTCGGTCTACCTCGCTTGCGGCTTCCGCAAGACCGGCCTGCTCGCGCAAGGCGTGCTGGTGGGCGACACGCGCCAAGACGCCATCCTGTGGACGCGCAAGCTCGCCAACCCGGGTGACGACGACAGTCAGAGCGAATAGCGCGTGACGCTCACGCAGCCGCGCCTCGTCACCGCCTTCTTCGCCCTGACGGCGCTGGGGGGCTGGGCTCCCGTCGTGTACATGCGCGCGCAGGGCATCCGCTGGGACGAGCCCTTCGCGGTCGCCGTGTATACCTGGACGATGTTCCCGCCCCTCTTGGCGGCGCTGTTCCTCACGGGGCCCGTGCTCAAGAGCCCCGTGCGCGAGGCGCTGGGCATCACGTTCGGCGTGAACCGCTTCTGGGGCCTGAGCTGGATCTCGCCCATCGTGCTGCTGCTCGTCGGCCTGCTCCTCTGCTGGGCGCTGAGCGGGGTGGAGCCCATTCACACCGTCGAGCAGTACGTGGCGTTCAAGCGCGCCGCCGTCTCGCCCGAGAACCTGGCCGTGTTCGAAGAGCGTCTGCGTCAGGACCCGCCCGGACACCCGCTGTGGCTCTTGGTGCGTGGCCTCCCAGCGTCGCTCACGCTGCAGCTGCTGTTCGCGCTGGCGTTCGAGTCGGGGTTCCGCGGCTTCCTGTTCCGCGAGATGCCGGGCGGTTTCTGGGTCCGCTCCCTGCGCATCGGCGCGCTGGCGGGGCTCTACCTCGCGCCTGCCGCGGGCTACCACTTCGCGGATCCGCTCGTCGGCGCCGCGTGCATGGTCGTGTTCTGCGTCGTGCTCTCGCCCTCGCTCGTGTACCTGCGCGTGCGCGCGGGCTCCGTCATGGCCGTGGCCCTGTTCTGGTCCATGCTCTCGACGCTCATGAACGTGGCGCGGGACCTCGCGGGTGGTGCGCCCGATGTCTACCGCCCGTTCTTCGGGTTGGGCGGCATCGCGGCGGCGGCGCTCTTGCTCGCGGCGCTCTACGCCCACGACCGCTTCGTGGCCCCGCAGCGTCTCATGCCGGAGCGGGCGCGCGCGACGCGGTCTGGTTCAGTCGGCTAGGGGCACGGGGTGCCTATGTCAGCCTGGTCGGTCTCCCCTCAGCGCTCGAGGAAGATCGGGTTGGTCACGCCAAAGGCCTCGCGGCCCGGGTGGACTGGTGACAGCGTCGTGTTCTGCGTGCTGTACACCGCGAACACCACCCAGCTGCCGCCCGCGGAGACGGGGACGCTGACCGAGTCCATGTAGCGCACGACGTCGAAGTTCATGTCGTTGGCGGGGATGTCGTCGATGTCGATCGTCTGCACCACCGCGCCGTCCACGATCACGTCCATCATGAAGTTGCCTTGGATCCAGCTAGCGGCCTGCACGCGCACGTCCACGTCTGCGTTCATCCCGACGCCCGTCACGGTGTCGCCGTGGCTCGCCGCGCCCACGTGGGCGTCCACGTA
Organism: Sandaracinaceae bacterium; assembly: GCA_020633055.1. Lineage (NCBI taxonomy): Bacteria > Pseudomonadati > Myxococcota > Polyangiales > Sandaracinaceae > Sandaracinaceae bacterium. The sequence goes on from JACKEJ010000009.1 coordinate 29,419, forward strand.
GACGCCGCCCGAGACGAAGCTGTGGCCGCCGTGCGCGGCGTCGCGGATCATGGGGTCGTTCAGCGCGCGGGGGTTGTCCGTGCCCAGCGTCATGCACGTGCGGGGGTAGCCCACGGGGGACCCGCTGATGCCGTGTGAGTCGCTGCTGCCCACGGCGAACATGGGGCGCCCGACGTTGAGCAGCGCGAACCAGTCGCGCACCACTCCGTCTCGGTTGTCCTTCCATCCGCTCCCGTTGAACACCTCGATCATCTGGAACTCGGTGTCCCACGCCTCGAGGTCGTCTACCTGGCCCGTGCTGGGGTCGAGCCCCACGTAGTCGAAGTAGTTCGCGCCGCCGCGCGGGTGGTTGATGATGATCGCGGGCGCCTCGGGGCGGGCGCGCGTGTCGTCGAACAGGTCGGGGGGGCTCAGGAACTCGATCGGGGCGCTCGGGTTCGTGGCCGAAGGGTAGGTCTGCCATTGGGGCGTCCCACCGTTGACTCCGTCGGTCGGGACCACGGGGATCACGCCGAAGTGCCCGTAGAACTCGAACGTGGTCAGCTCCAGCGAGCTCATGCCGTAGCCCCAGGCGCCGAGCCCCAGCTCGAGGATCAGCGGGTCGGTCAGCACCGCGTACTCGTGCTCGGAGCGCGCGGGGATGTCGAGACCGTCGGAGAGTGCCGAGCGCAGCTTCACGTACGCGTCGTCGCCCGAGTCGTTGCTGCGGTGCGTGTGGACGTGGAAGTCGGCGCACTGCACTCCGGTCGTGTCGACCGCGTGTGTGAGCGCGGCGGACACCGGGGTCGTGTTGCCTGCCACCACGGTGATCATCTCGCGGTGCAGCTCGTACTCGGTGCCGCGCGACACGATGACCTCCCAGTCGCCGGGAGGCGCCGTGAGCGTGACCTCGCCGAGGGCGCTGCTGTTGGCGCCGTGGCCCGTGGCGTACTCCACGTGCAGACGGCCGCCGACGACCCCTGGCTCCCCGAAGGACCCGGGCACGCTCGGGATCGTGCTCGCCCCCGCGGGCAGCACCTGCACGCGCACCGGCAGTCGGTCGTCGGGCGCGCTCAGCGCCGGGTCGATGGCCACCACGTGGATGCTTCCGGTCGCCGGTAGCGTGAAGTCCTGGGTGCTCGTCGCCACGGGCACCGCGACGGCCCCGACCACGGCGTCTCCGCGCCGGAACGTACGCATGCGCACGTCGGCGTCGCTCGGCACATGCACGCTGTACGTCCCGTCCTCCGCGGACAGGGTGCGCGTCAGGTACACCGGGGAGCCGCTCGACGGGACCTCCTCGACGTGGACCCGCACACCAGCCGCCGGGGTGGTCCCGTCCGCCTCGAAGACGGTGCCCGTGATCACCCGCTGCGCTTCGCCCTCGGTGCGGGCCGCGGCCGCCAAGACGCCATCGATGCCGCGACCGCCAATGTAGAGGCGCGCATAGTGCCTGCGCGTGACGGTGGGCTCGGTGGTGGCCGCGGCGATGCTGTAGCCGTTCGCCGACATGCCCGTGAAGCCCGACGGCGCGATGAGGAAGCGCATGTCCTGGTCAGGGATGCGGTAGGCCCAGCTCGTCGCGACGGGGTCGTCGAACGCGAGCATCGGCGTGCCCTCCTCGCTGTTGAAGCCCACGCCCACCGTGAACACCGGCATGCGCGGGCCGTACATGAACCCATGCAGCGTGCCGCCGGTCGAGGCGTAGTTGTCGTAGTTGGTGTGGGTCAGGTAGACGTCCACGTGCTCGGCGCCCGGCGCCAGCTCGTAGTCGATGGCGGTGGGGATGCGCCCGAAGTCGCGGCCCAACGCTGCGCTCAGCAGCTTCTCGAGGAACGGCGTGCCGGCCGGGCGCCCCTGCGCGCGGACGACGGCGGGCTCTCCGTTCGTGCCGTCGTTGATGACACCCACGAACTCCGTGACGATGCTCATGCGGCCCATGAAGATGAAGAACTCGCCGAAGTCGCCCGGCTCGAACAATTGGCCGCCCACGACCTGCGCGATGCCCACTGGGCGCCCGCCCCACGGGTCGTAGTTGTCCGAGGGGCCCACGTCCTCGATCACAACGGCGATCTTGTCGTTGGCGAGGATGAAGTCGCCTGCGGCCCACGACTGCAACCCGGAGTGGAACTCCGGGAGCATGCCCGCCGTGGCGCGCCCTGCCAGCGCCTGCGTCGACGTGGCGCCGAGCGGGTTGGCCACGCCGTCACCCCCCTCGTCGTACCAGGGCCCGTCGGGTACCTGCAGCGGGCCGCCGCCGAGATCGCCGAGATCCTCCCCTTGGTCCGTGACGGCCTGGTCGTCCACGCTGGCGTCGGGACTGCCGCCATCGCCTCCGCACCCAGGGTGCAGGGACAGCAGGGCGAGGAGACAAGAGACCCACGCGCGCGCGCGCCGGGGAGCAGCAGGTGTCACGGACATCGCGGCAGTGTAACCTGCTTCGCGGCTCTGTTGCCCGATTGTCGCATCAGGCGCGCAGACGGGTGCCCGAGTCGCGTTGCGCGTCGTCTGGCGAGACGTCGCTCGCGGGATGGCGCGCCCACCACGCGGCCAGCGCGCTCCCGAGCACACAGTGGAAAACGGCGCTGAGTGCCGAAGGGACGGCCGTGAGCGGGTTCGCGAAGTGCGCCCGCGCCAGCACGCTGCCCAGCCCCGAGTTCTGCATGCCCACCTCGATGGACACCGTGCGCGCCACGGTGCCGAACATGGGCTGCCGCGAGAGCAGGCCCCCCAGCACGAACGCCAGGCCGAACCCAGCCGCGTGCGTGGCGAGCACGGCCAGCACCAGCGACGGCCCCGCGTCGAAGAGCGCGTCTCGGTTGAGCCCGAGGATGGCGCTCACGATGAGCACGATGGCGACCACCGCCGCGACCGGCGCGACCGGCAGGATGACGGCCGTCAGTCGCGGGAGCTGGGTGCGGATGAACAGCCCGCCCACCACCGGGAGCAGCACGACGCCCGCGGTGGTCTGCAGCATGGCGAGCGGGTCCACCTCGACCGTGTCGCCGATCAACAGCGTGGAGAGCAGCGGCGTCATGAAGGCGGCCAGCAAGGTGGACACGGCCGTCATGGTCACCGACAGCGCCACGTCCGCGCCGGCCAGGTAGGCCACTACGTTGCTGGCGGTCCCGCCGGGGCAGCAGGCCACCAGGATGAGCCCCACCGCGAACGGGGTGGGTAGCCCGCACGCGCGACCCATCGCGAACCCGAGCAGCGGCATGAGCGTGTACTGCAGCAGCACCCCCACCAGCACGGGCGCACGCAGCGTGGCCACGCGCCGGAAGTCGTCGACCGTGAGCGTCACCCCCATGCCCAGCATGATCACGCCGAGCCCCGGGTTGATGTATGGCAGGAACCAGGTGAACGCCGGTGGGTAGAGCAGCGCCACCCCGGCCCCGAGCGTGATGAACAGCGGGAACGCCCGCACGAAGGCGCTCATGACGACGTGGTCGGTGTGGTGGGGCCTGCTCCGGGAGCGTCCTGCGCCTCCTCGGGCCGCAGCTTCTCGCGAAACAGGTCCAGCACGCGGTGCAGCGCGCGCTGGGTGGGGTGCCCGGCCTCGTCCACCAGGTGCTCCGTCAGCACGCTGTGCGCGATTAGCGGGTTGCCGTGGGGGTTGCCCAGGCTCGAGTCGATCTCGATGCCCTCGAAGCCCGCGCCGAGCTCGTCGCGCAGGCGGTCGAAGCGCGCCTTCGGGCACAGCGGGTCGTGCGTGAAGCGCAACCCCAGCACGGTGAGCTTCTCCTCGCGCGTGCGCCGCTTGATGACGCGCAGGTCGTCGTCGCTGACGTGCAGCCCGCGCCGTGAGGCCGCGTCCACTCCCACGGGCAGCGAGGGTTGCGACAGCACGGGCGCCATCAGCCACGGGTCCACCATCAGCGCGAGCGCGAAGTTGCCCGTGATGCACATGCCCACCGCGCCCACCCCGGGGCCGCCCACCTCGTCGTGCAGGCGCAGGCTCAAGGCGCGCAGCATACGCGTGATGGGGCTGCTGCCGCGACTGGCCAACATGGCGAACTCGCTGCGGATGCATGCGCGGGCGATCTGGCCCAGGGCGTACCCTTGCGTGAGCGGCCGGCCGACCTCGCCGAACAGGTCGGGCATGAACACCGTGAAGCCCTCGTCGGCGACGCGGCGGGCGAAGGCTTCCACCTTCGGGGTGATGCCCGGGATCTCGTGCATGACCAGCACGCCCGGGCCCTGCCCGCGACGGTAGACGTCCCGCGTGAGGCCGTCATGGGTGAAGGAGAAGGAGGTCCAGCCCGCGAGCGTCATGGCGTACGGTTGTACCAGAGTGGCCGTCGGGCTGCCGGTCTGTTCCGTTCCTGCTACACTTCGGGCTCTTAACAACCAAGAGGATGTTCATGGGCGTGGTTCGAATGGGGTTGATGGCCGTCATGCTGTGCGCGACGACCGTCGGGTGGGGCTTGGCTCCGAGCGTAGCGAGCGCGCAGAACAGCGCGGACGAGGAGGCTCGCGCCCTCTTCGAGGCAGGGCGCCTGGCGTTCTCCCGCGGGCGTTACGAGCAGGCGCTGGGCCACTTCCAGGAGGCCTACGAGCTCAGCCATCGGTCGGCGCTGCTCTACAACATCGGCACCACCCACGACCGCCTGCGCCAGGACCAGCAGGCCATCGACGCCTTCGAGCAGTTCCTCGAGGCCGAGCCCGACAGCGACCTGGTGCCCGAGGTGCAGGAGCGCGTGCGCATCCTGCGCGAGAACCAGCGCCCCGACCTGTCGCCGGAGGCCGTGGCCGCGGCGAGCGACCCCAGCAGCGACCCGTCGTCGCCCGCCGCCCCGAGCGAGCGCGACAACCGCATCGTGAAGAAGTGGTGGTTCTGGACCATCATCGGCGTGGTGGTCGTGGGCGCTGCCGTGGGCATCGGCGTGGGCGCCTCGGGGGGCGGGGGCCAGCAGGGCGCCCTGCCGTACGACGCCAACACCATCACGGTGGAGCTCTGATCATGCTGCGTACCTCACTTGCGTTCTTCTTCGTCGCGCTCAGCGCGCTGTCCTTCGCCGGCTGCGGCGGCACCACCCCGCGCACCCAGGTCACCCTGTTCGTCGACGCCGACACCGACGTGCGCGCGGACACCGTGTCCTTGCGCGTGGACTTCTTCGAGCCCGGGGCGACCACGCCGATCTCGAGCGAGACTGTGCCGATGACCAACTGGCCAATCACGTTCGCGTTGATCCAGGACACGCAGGACGACTTCGTGGCGCACGTCTATGCGCTGGGCGTCGGCGGCAGCGTGGTGGCCGAGGGCGTGGCGTGGACCAGCTTCGTGCCGCGCAGCACGCGCTTCTTCTACATGTTCCTCGAGGCCTCGCCCTGCACGTCGGCCATGATCGAGGCCTGCGCCAGCGACGAGGTCTGCCAGAACGGTGGCACCTGCGCCGACGCCCCCTTCACGCCGGGCACGGACCTGCCCGCGCCTCCGGCCGAGGGTGAGAACCCCGACCCGTGTGGCCTCGTCACCTGCGGCACCGACGCGCTGTGCACCGTGGTCGCGGGCGCGCCCGTGTGCGAGTGCCCCACGGGCTTCGCGGGCGACCCGGACGTCAGCTGCGTGGATGTGTGCACCGGCGGCAGCGCCCCCGACTGCGGGGCCAACGGCACCTGCGTCGCCAACGACCAGGGCACGCCCGAGTGCGAGTGCGACTTCCCGTACACCGGCGCGCTGTGCGACGGCTGCAGCACCGGCTGGGTGCTGAATGCGGGCGTGTGCGAGCCCGCGTGCCTCGGCACCTGCGGGATGCACGAGTTCTGCAACGACCAGATCACCATCCCCGTGTGTGACTGCGTCACGGGCTACGGGCGCCTCGGGCCCAACTGCATGTGGGCCGGTCAGGGCACCAACGGCGGCGGCTTCTTGGACAACCAGATCGCGGACGAGACCGCCTGGAACCTCATCCAGACCGTGATCGACGACAACGAGCACGGCGCCGGCAACGGCGTGGCCGAGCCGCAGACGGTGGGTGGCTGCGGCGAGAGCGAGCTCGGACAGATCATCCAGATGCCCAGCTACTCGTCCGCCGAGCCCTTGGTGGTGGAGATCGGCACGGAGCGGCTGGCTGGTGAGTTCGACTGCGCCGCAGCGCCCATGCTGCGCGTGGGTGAGGCGTACACCCGCTTCAACTTCGTGAACTCGCCGACCATGCCCCCCGACCGCATTGGGCGCGCGTGCCTGCCGCCCGGTGGGTACGGGCCGGACGTCGACATCGCGCTCGTCGCGGACCCGTACCAGCAGGGCTTCAGCTCGAGCACGTGCTTCGATGGCGGCGCGCCGATGTGCGAGCCCGACGCCATCGACTCGGTGTTCATCCGCGTCGCGGATCCGGACGAGTGCCCGACGCCGGGCGCCATCGTGAACGGTCAGTTCAACGGCCAGACCGGGTGGAACGTCACCAGTAGCTTCAACGGCCAGAGCGGGTCAGTGGCGTTCAATGTCGGGGCCGCCATGGTCGACCTGTCGAAGATCTGTCAGTCGGCGCAGATTTCGCAGACAGTGACCTTCCCGGACGAGTCGACGTTGGAGCAGCCCGCCCTTCGGTTCCGTACAACTGCGACCGCGGGCGAGGTAATCGTCGTCAACGCAATCACTGGAGGCCTCCCGCAGGTCCTCGTCGAGCCCGTCGGGACGAACGCCACACAAGACACCGTGTACTGCATTCCCCGTTGGCTTCAGGGGACCACAGCGACCCTGCAGTTTCTCTTCAGTCATCCAGGCGGCACGTGCGCGATCGATCGCGTAGCGAGTTACATCGTCGATGATGTCGAGTTCGTGACGGACGCGAGCTGTAGCGGCGACGACACGTCGGCGAACTTCGACGGCGGAAACGGCAACAACCGCATGTACATCGCGCCCCAGAGTCAAAGCGGCACGGCCCCGAACGTCTCGCCGCGGGCTACATACGGGACCGCGCCCTCTGGGAGCGGTCGGCAGTTCTTCATGACCGACAATGGGGTGACGTTCGTGCGCGCGACGTATCTGTCGAGGTGGCCGGTCGACCCGACTGGCGCGTCGGGTCCCATGCTGCGCTTCAGGTACGGCGTCTCCAGCGCCGCATCATCCGCGCGCGTCACGATTACTCCGAGCGCGGATACGTCTACCGAGATCACGGGCACGACCGGTGCACCCTTCCCTCTGGAGACCGTTTGTCTCCCTCGTGCTCTCGCGGGTGAAGTGGTGCCCCTCGGGTTCACCTTCCAACGCACCGGAGGGTCGTCCGTGAGCCACTTCGTGGACGACATCGAGGTCGTGCTCGACCCCGGCTGCTGAGCGGTTGCGGCTGAGTGGCTCCTGACGAAGCGCGGCGGATCCCCGTCGCGCTTCGTCGTTTCGAGGCGGTCACGGAGAACCCGTCCCCGCTGCGCTCGATGCTGGGCGCAGCCGTCCAGCGGCCCACATGACGGGCTCGTCTTCTCGGGACGGGACGGGACGGGGCGGGGCGGTGCGGCGCCCGGTGAGCGTGCTATCTCCTCGGGGCATGACAGCTGTGCGCTGCGATCACTGTGGAGCCCCGCTTGAGCTGGCCGACGCGACGGCGACGGTGCGCTGCCAGTATTGCCAGCACACGCACGTGGTGTCGGCGTTGGGCGTGGCCGTGGATGCGCCCAACGCGGCGCCGGCCGCCACGTACACGGTGGGCCAGGCGGTGCTGTGCGAGTGGCGCGGGCGCTGGTGGCGGGCGCGCGTGCTGGAGGTCCAGCCTGGCGGATACTTGGTGCACTACGACGGCTACTCGAGCTCGTGGGACGAGACGGTGGGGGCTGACCGGCTGCGTCCGCCGGGCGTGCCGCTCACCAGCACGCAGCCGAGCACCCCGCGAGCATCGGGAGGGCGTGGTCTCGGCGTGGCCGTCGCGCTGTTCCTCCTGTGTGTGGTGCTTCCGGTCGTGCTGTGGACGTTCACGCGCGGTGACTCTCCGGCGGGGTCAACCGAGACACCGCTCGGGGCCCAGCCGTCCGCCGCCGGGCAGCTCGTGCCTGGGCAGGCTGTCTCCGTGTACTGGGGCTCGCGGTGGTACGACGCCACGGTGCTCACGGCGCAGCCCGACGGGCGCGTGCGCATCCACTACGACGGCTGGGCCGACAGCTGGGACGAGGACGTGACGCTGGATCGGGTGCGTCTCCGCTAGCTTCCGACACGGCCTCACGGGTGTACCCTCACGGCACCATGCACTACGCCATCCGCATCGAGGCGCCCGGGGGCCCCGAGGTGCTGCACGAGCACTCCGCCCCGCTCGCGCCGCCCGGCCCGCACGAGGTCCAGATCACGCAGAGCGCCGTGGGGCTCGACTTCATCGACTGCTATCACCGCAGCGGGCTCTACCCGCTCGGCAGCATGCCGCACGGCATCGGGCTCGAGGCCGCGGGGGTGATCACTGCCTGCGGTGCTGCGGTCGACCCGACGCAGCTGGGCGTGGGCGAGCGCGTGGTGTACCTGTCTCGTCCGCCTGGTGCGTATGCCAGCGCTCGCAACGTGCTGGCCGAGCACTGCGTGCTGCTGCCGCGCGGCGTGTCCGAGGAGGTGGCCGCCGCGTCCATGCTGAAGGGGCTGACGGCCGAGTACCTGGCGCACCGCGTGGTGCCCCTCGAGCCCGGCATGCGCGCGCTGGTGCACGCTGCGGCTGGCGGCACGGGCTCGCTCCTGTGCCAGTGGCTGACCGCGCGGGGCGTCGAAGTGATCGGCACGGTGGGCAGCGAGAGCAAGGTGGACGTGGCGCGCGGGCACGGCTGCGCGGAGGTGCTGGTGGACGGCGACGGCGAGCGCCCGCTGCCCGAGCGTGTGCGTACGACCGGCAGCGGAGGTGGCGTGCACGTCGTCTACGACTCCATCGGACTGCGGACGTTTCAGGCGTCGCTCGCGTGCCTCGCGCGGCGCGGCATGCTGGTGTCGTTCGGGAACGCGTCGGGCCCGCCCGCGCCCCTGGACGTGCTCTCGCTCTCCACCAACGGCTCGCTCTTCCTCACGCGGCCCACGCTGTTCGACTACGTGGCCACGCGCGCCGAGCTGGTGGCCGCCAGCGAGCGCCTGTTCGACGCCATCGAGCGGGGCGTGCTGAAGGTGCCCATCCACCAGCGCTGGCCGCTGCGCGCGGCCCGAGAGGCGCACCGGGCGCTGGAGGCGCGCGAGACCACGGGTGCGTCCGTGCTCATCCCGTGAGGGCGGCGTGCGCGTCGTGTCACGCGCCCCGCACCGCGTCGTGCACATGGCCGTCTTGCCGCGCGTTGTCGTGCGTCACCGCGCTGCGGCCGCTCACAACCTCCCCGCGATTTCAGGCGCGCAAGTGCGCGTGTGCCTTGGAATCAATGGGCGACCGTCTGTCGTCGGCATGCCGATGTCCAGGATGCAGGTCAAGAGCGCCCCTCCATGACCGCCGCGCAGCGCCGTTCGTATGACCATAGGCTCCGCCTTGCCATCGCCACGTCAGGGGATACCGGGCTCTTCCGCGCCATCGACATCCCGCCGTCGACCCGTCGGTCGTGGACAACGCGTGCGGTGCCCAACGTCGTTGCGTTGCATGAGGAGGATCGCGACCTGGTTGATCTCCAGGTCGCGCTGGCCCGGGTCGAAGCCGCGAACGCGAAGCTGCGCGCCGTCATCAAGCTGCTGCTCGCGCTCCTTGCCGTTCGCGGAGGACGCATCGCGAGCCACTTCGTGCCCACCGGATCCGACAAGGTGCGTCTGCTCGCGGCGGTCCGCCGGGCTGAGCCTGTGTTGGGCAAGCGCGCTGCGCTGCGTGTCCTTGGGTTGGCGCCGGAGCGTGCGCGCGAGTGGAACCGTCGCGCTCTCGAGTGCCAGCTCGACGACGCCTCCTCGTGTCCAAACCAGACCCCGCAGCAGCTCACCCCCAACGAGCGTCGGACCATCCGCGAGTACGTCACCGACTTCGCTCTTCGGCACCTCTCGGTCGCGTCCTTGGCGTTGCTTGCTGCACGCCGCGAGGACGCCGTCGCCTCTGCATCAACCTGGCACCGTGAGGTCCGGCGTCAGGGCCTTCGCCGGCCTCGCAAGCGGATCCATCCTCGCCGCCCGAAGGTAGGCGTGCGCGCGTCCGCTCCCAACGAGATCTGGCACATCGACGCCAGCAAGGTCCGGCTCATCGACGACACCGTCGTCTGGGTCCACGGGGTCATCGACAACTACAGCCGCAAGATCCTGGCCTGGACCATCGGCGGAACTTGCAGGTCGGACGCGACCAGCGAGCTGCTCCGCCAGGCCGTCCAGCTGCTCCCTGACCGCGACAGCATCGTCACGGTGGTCACGGACGGCGGCTCCGAGAACGTCGCGGTCGAGAACGACGTTTTCGCGGGCCTGATTCGGCGGGTGCGCGCCCAGGTGGACGTGGCGTACTCGAACTCGCTCATCGAGTCCTTCTGGGCGCAGCTGAAGCACCGGTGGCTGTATCTCCACGACCTCGACACGGTCGCTGCGCTGCAAGCGCTCGTCGCGACCTTTGTCGAGGACCACAACACCTTGATCCCCCGCGCCGCTCTCGGCGGGCGCACACCCGACGAGGTCTTCTTCCGGCGCGAGGTGGACCTCCCCGAGCAACTCGGCGCGGCTCGCCGTCGAGCATGTGTCGAGCGCGTTCAGTTCAACCAGGCTCGTGCCAGCTGCGGAGGCTGCGACGGACCTGGCCGCACGACCTCGAGAAGGGAGGCGGTCGACGGCTGAGCGGTCGCGGTCCACACTGCTCGCCGAATCAGGAACCCCTTTGATTCATGCTTTGCGCGCATTTGCGCGGTTGGAGCGGGGGGAGGTTGTGACGCGGCGCACCGCGCTCTTCTCGCTCGACCCCCGCCACCTCCGCACCGGCCAGCGCGGCCCGCGCCGCGGCCTGCGCGGAGCGGGACGGGGTGTCAGTCCGCTTCGGTTGTCAACGCTGCTGCGGAATCGCGTGCCATGCGCTCGCTGGAGCGTGAAGTCCGCTAGCTGGTGGGCCCTCGACCCGGGTCGAACTTCACGTCTTGGAGGGTCGCACCGTCGAAGCACGCACCGTCTATGCACGCGCCGCGGAAGTCGCAGTCGACGAGGGTCGCGTCCACAAAGGTTACGTCCTTGAACGATGCCCCGTCGAAGCGCCCGCCAGTGAGCTCGGCCTTGGTGAAGTCGGCGCCCGTGAAGTCGGCGCGCTCGACGTGGGGGTAGGTGTCAGCCAGGGACCAGCGCCAACGTGCACCAGCGAGCTGTGCTGCGGTCCACGAGGAGCCGCGTAGGTCGCAGCTGACGAGTTCTAGGCCGGCCGCTTCGACCTCGTCGAACTTGGACTCGGCGAACGAGGTGTCGAACGCCCACGCGAAGTCGAGCACGGCCCAGCGAAAGTCGCTCGCCGGGAAGCCACACTCGCAGAACTGGCTCTCGGTCAGGTCCGAGCCGCGGAAGTCGACCCCGCTGCCGCCCGAGTAGCGGAGGTTGAGGCGCGGCAGCGATGACATCGGCAGCTGCGCGTCCGCGAACGAGAGCTCCTCCACGGGACTGTCCGCGCCCACCGCAGGGTTCAGAAGCGCGACCGCAGCCTGGTCCGGAACCAAGGAGGGGTCAGACATGCGGTGCCGGTTTTCGGTAGTCCACCATCTTGAAGGCGGGGCCCTTCTTCCGTTCCACGAGGAGCCTTCCATCCCACATCCGCGCCTTGGACGTGGTCAGCACCGGAGATTGCCGCAGGTGGTTCATCGCGGGGTGATAGACCGCCAGCAGCTCTTCGGGGCTAGCCTCCCACGGCTTCTCGTGGAGATCGATGCGGATGCCTCCCCAGGGGAGCTCCGTCACCATGGCGGGCGTCGAGAGCAAGAAATCGCGTCCGAACTGCGCGATGTAGTTCGGGCCAAAGTAGGTTCGCGTCGAGAGCGTGCTGATGCCGTCATGGAAGAAGCCAGACGCGCACCCGTTCATCCGCCTCAAGCTGACCTGGTCGGCATCACCGTACTCCTCGAGTGTCGAGATGCCGGGGAGCGGATCCCATGGCAGCGCAACAACTTCCCCGAAGTCGGGTGTCAGAATGGCGGCGAGCGCTTCGCCTAGCGCCCAGTGTTCCTGCATGCGGGTGATTGGTAGAGCACTGCACTCAATCACGGTTCTTGCGGCGGAACCTGAGGTGCTGAAGTACATCATGTGTTTAGGCGCGCGCGTCCGTTTGAAGTACAGTGACAACGCACCTCCGCGGACAGCAGCCACGGCGTCCTCGAGCACAAAGGGTACGCCGCCGCGCTCGTGCACGGACCACTTCTGCGGCTCCCACCCTGCGTCCCGCATGCATCCAAGAAACGCCGTCAGTGTCGCGGGGTCACGGAGTACAGGGGGGCCAAGTAGGTTCGTTGTGGCGATTGTCATTCTGCGCTTCGCTCCTGAGGGGTGGATGTTACTCGGGTGCCGAGACCCATTGCCGAGAGGCGGAACTCCACCTGACGCGACCAGGACCGCTTCCGTGCGTGGCGGGTTGCCAGCCGGCGGGCTCGCCTTCTGGTCCGGGACCCCACGTGTGCGTGACCGTGGGAACTGGGTCACCTCCGCCCGGCGGCGGGGCTGTCTCGACGTAGTGGACATGGCTATCTGATTCCGCGAGTGGCCCGGTGGGGCGGGGTCGCGGTGGGGTTCCGGCGAGGTCAGGGTGTTCGCTGCTCAGCGTCACGTGGTGCTCGCCGCCCAGTCCACGCTGAGCTTCCAGCTGAGGCGTGTTCGATACGGCCTGCGGGTTGTTTGGGTTGTCGGTGCGGGAGTGCTTGTGGTCATGGATGATCGGTGTCCCGTCGGGGCGGCGTCCGAGACCATCGGGACGGGTGCCTCCTGTGCGGTCGGTTGTACCGGAGTTGTTGTCGCCAATCTCCGCACCCAAGTGCCGCCCCAGCGCCTCGCGACCATCTCGCTCGGGTCCACGAGAGCCGTCACGGTTGGCCTGCGCGCGGGTGGCGTCAGCTTGCCATGCAGCTGGGTCACGGTGCGGCATTCCTCGATTGTCACGCGATGTGCAGTTGCGGTCATAGCGCGCCTGTCGGGCGCCGGCTGCGTCGCCAGCGGTTTGCGCAGCGATAATGCGACGGCGGAAGTGCCGTCGCTGCTCTGGCGTGAGGTGGTCGTCCGACCCGAGCGCTTCATCATCCGTCCGACGAGGCGCACTCGCATCGCCGCCCGCCTGTGGTGGGTCCGTGCCCTCGGCCGCAGCCAACTCCTCCGGCGGGGTCTGCTGCGGGCAGTTCCCAGGGCAGGGCTTGTTGAGCCCGCGTAGATCCACGTCCCGCAGCGGGTTCCCATCGGCGCAGTAGCCGTACAGGTTGAGGCCGCCCTGGATGCCGACCGGGTCACTCTCCAGATACCGACCGAGCTCGGGGGAGTAGTACCGAAATCGGTTGCAGTGCAGGCCGGTGGTCGCGTCGTGGTAGTGCCCCGGGAAGCGCAGCGGCTGGTGGAAGTCCGCGCCGACGTGCACTTCGCACTCGCCGTAGGGATGCACGGTGGCTTCCCACACCACCTCGCCGCCGTCGTCCTCCACGCGCTCGGGGCAGCCCCGGTGGTCGGTGAAGTAGTAGTAGCGCTCGCCATCCTCTGGGCGCTCGGCGGCTTCCTCGCGCGACGCGTAGTCCACCGCCATGAACGGCACCAGCGCGCGCTCGTCGATGTACACGTACACGCGCAGGGACCCGGTGGGTCCTTCTTCTGCAGCGAGCCTGTCCCCGTACCACCAGAACCGGCTGCGCTCGCACACCCGCGCGCCGTCCGCGTCGCGTCCGTAGGCGCGCACCTCGGTGCGCCTGCCGAGCGCGTCGTAGTCCGCTTCCCACACCGTCTCCGGCGCGCCATAGCGGTGCAGCTCGAGGCCGTACGCGGGGTGCCCCGGCGGGTACACCTCGCCCGCGTCGGCCGCCGCGAACGAGATGCGCCGCAAGCGGTCCAGCGCGTCGTGCTCGTAGACCAGCTTGCCCCACGCTCCCGAACGCGACCGGACATGGTCCCGCTCGTCGTACGCGAACCGGTCCCCGTTCGCGCGGTACAGCCGGTTCCCGCGGTCCAGCTGCACCAGCCCGTCGTCGCGCCCGCCCACGTGCGCGTCGCGCAGCCCAGGCTTCTGGCGGAGGTTGCCGGCCGCGTCGTGCGTGTACGCCTCTTGCCGGCCGTCCGCGTGCGTGACCGTCGCGAGCCGGTGCGCGGCGTCATACGCGTAGCGCGTGGTCCCGCGCAGCGAGTCCTCCCGCGCCCGGAGGTCTCCTTCACCCGAGCGCCAGAAGCGCCGCGCCCACGGGCGCTCCACGCGGTCCGCCCCACCGCGGAAGCGCGTCTTGCTCAGGCAGTGCCCGCGCCCGTCGTGCTGCGAGACCTCCGTCACGCCGCTCGCCAGGTCCCGCTGCACGATGCCCGCGCCCAGCCGCTGCACGCGGTGCACACGGTCCGTCGGGTCCACCACCAGCACCGTGTCGGCGCTCGGGTAGTGGTACTGCACCCCCACGCCCAGCGTGCTGATGCCCAGCACGCGCTCGCCCGCAAAGCGCACACGCACGCCCTCGTCGTCACGCAGGTCCGCTTTGCGACGCCCCGCCGCCGTGTGCTCGAACGTGCACGCGCCCGCGGCGTTCGCGGCGAGCGTCTTGTACCCCCGCGCGTCGTGCTCGAACGTCTCTTCCTGCCCGTCGCACGTCGCGCGCTTCTGCAGCAACGCGCCCGGGCCGTGCGTGTACTGCACCAGCGGCGTGCCGTCCTCACGCAGCTTCGCGCTCAGCCGGTCCACCGCGTCGTACGTGTAGCGTTCGCGTACCCTGTCGTGGCGCTGCACCGTCACCAGCCGCCGCTTCAGGTCGTACTCGTAGCGGCTCTCGGTGCCGCCGGGGTCCACCACGCCCAGCAGGTCGTTCCAGCCGCTGCGCTCGAAGCGCGTCACCCCGCCCAGCGGGTCGTGCGCCTCGACACACGCCGTCCACTCCCGGAACACGTACTCCCACGTGCCTCCGTCGAAGTCCGTGTAGCGCTCGAGGTTCCCGGTGCCGTCGTAGCGGTACGTCCGCCGCAGCACCTCGCCGCCCATCGACTTCTCCACGCGCACCAGCGTGTCGAACGCGTCGCGCTCTTCCCGCTCGACCCCCGCCACCTCCGCACCGGCCAGCGCGGCCCGCGCCGCGGCCGGCACCTGCGGCGGCAACGAGCCCGACCACGGCACGTCGAAGCCCAACGGCACCAGCCGGCCGTGCTCCCACTCGAGCGCCACCTCGGGGCCTTCGTACTCGAGCGCCGCAGCCACTTCGTGCGGGGCCGCGTCCAGCGGGCGCACGTGCCCCGTGGGGTCGCGCTTGCCGAGCACCGCACCCGCCGCGTCGCGCACGTACGGGTAGACCTGCCCGGTCGCGTCCACTTCCGCCACAGGCTGCCCGCGCTCGTCGAGCTGGAACGACCGGATGCCGCCGTACGGGTCTTCAATCTCCAGCAGCGTCCCCGTGGGCTCGTACCGGTACCACCACTGCGCGCCGTTCTCTTCGTGCGTCACCAGCGTGCACTGCTTCGTGGGCAGGTACGTCAGCAGCAGCGCCACCTCGCCGTGCTCGCCGCGCGCCCGCGTGCAACGCCCGGCGCCGTCGTACGCGTACTCGAAGGCGTGCCCGCGCCGGTTGACCTTGCGGGTCATGTAGCCGGCGTCGTCGTAGCTGAACGCAAACGCCTTGCCGTAAGCGTCCTTGCCGCCCAGCAAGAACCCGTAGCGGTCGTACTCGTAC
This sequence comes from Sandaracinaceae bacterium, assembly GCA_020633055.1. NCBI lineage: Bacteria > Pseudomonadati > Myxococcota > Polyangiales > Sandaracinaceae > Sandaracinaceae bacterium. The sequence continues at coordinate 45,100 of JACKEJ010000009.1, forward strand.
ACCAGCAGCTGCCGCTGCCCCTCGGGCGTCAGCCACACCACAGAGCGCAGCAGCCCCTCGCGGTCCCACTCCACGCGCAGTGTCCGCTCCGCGTAGTCCACGACGCCCACCAACCGCTCGTGGCTGTCGTACTCGAAGCGCGCCTCGTGCAGCCCCTCGTACATGCGCGTCAGCAGCGCCACGCGCCGCTTGGGGCCGAAGTCCCGGCGGAACTCGTACGCGGGCGCACCGGCCGTGCGCACCTGATACAGGTCGTCGCCCACGCGCACCAGCACGTGGCCCTGACGGGTGTCGCGGTCCCCGACGTGCTCGAGGTGACCAAACTCGACGACGACGCCGTCCGGTCTCTCGTAGCGCACTCCGTCCAGATCGAAGCGCAACAGTCGATCGAACTCGTGGCGGTGTCCCCAGCCGTTGCCACGCTGGTCGTTCACGTGGAGCGTACCGTAGTAGCGCCGCCACTCGAAGCGCGCGGGACCGCGCAGCGAGAACTCGATCGCCTTGTCCCGTACCTCGCCCGTGATTACGTCCACGACGACTCCGCGCTCGACTCACGGGTCGGCGCCACCGCTGGGCAACGCTTCAGCGTGGACACGTCTGCACTCCGCCCGCGCGCACGGGATCATCAGGACCGTGGCCCGGCCGCCGCCGCAACCGCTGCATGGCCCGCCCCGCCAGCCGGCGCGCAGCACGAAACAACGGCGCGGCGATCTGGAGGTCGTTCGGGATGGGCACACCCCCGATCAGCACGTTGGCTTGAGCCGGCACCATCATCCCGAACCCAGGCGCCACACCAGGGTCTTTGCCGGCCAGCATCGACAGCGCCAACGCGGCCACATCGAGCGCAGCTTGCGCCGCGCCAGTGGCCGCAGCCAGCGCTTGTCCAGCCGCGGCCGCCGCGTTGCCTTCCGCGGCCGAGGCCGACGAGTCCATCGCCGAGGTGGCGGCCCCCACGGCACCCAGCACGGCACCTGCCGCGCCCATGGCGACGAGGGCCTTCACCGCCTTTGGCTGAATGGCCTGCAGCGGGTTGCAGTGCAGCGTCAGGTCCATCGCGCGCGCCGCTCGCGCTCCCCCGATGAACACGTTACTGGACCCGGTGACGATCTCGAACGTGGGCGAGAGTGAGCCACAGGTCATCGCCGCTCCCATGTCTCCGGCGCGCGCCGCAGGTAGCCCACCGATTAGAACGGAGGCACACGTTGCCAGCGAGATGTTGCCCAGACTGGGCAACGGCACGGGGACTGGGGCAGGCGGGATCAAGCTCGGCGGGTGCATGTGCCCGTGCAACGAGCCCACGTGCATGGTGCCCAGCGTGAGGGCGGGCAGCCCAACGCCGTTGCCGAAGATGGCGTTGGCTGCGAGCGCGATGCCCACGTTGTCCAGCTCGCCCGCGAGCCCCACGACGCCCAACACCCCACCCAGCGCGGCCTGAACCCAGCCCAGCGCGCCATGGTCCGGGTCCGGCCGACCCACCGAGGCCATGGATGAGTTCACGGCGTCGGCGAACATGTTGACGCTCACGGCCGCTGGAGAGCTGGAGTTGATGGACGGGATGGCAACCAGCCTCGGCCCAGGGTCGCGGCTCGCGTCGTGGCTGGGCGCTTGGCCCTGGCGGTTGGCGTTTGCGACGGCGGACCGCGCGATGTGCCCGGCGCGTGGCGTGGTCATGCGCTCATCCTCCGTTCCATCGCGGCCATCAGCGCACGCTCGCGGGTCACGGCGTCCGACTGCTCGCGCATCCCATCGCGCTTGGCTATCCGCTGGCGCCGGTCCAAGGCGTTGCCCCACAGCGCAAACATCGAGAACTCCCGCGACAGGTCGCTGGCTGCGATCCAGTGCGCCAGCGCCTCCCCAGTGCGCCCCGTGTCCACCTTGACGTCTCCCTGCTTCAACGACGCCTCGATCCGAACCGCCAGGTTCCCGAGCCCCGTCGCGAGCTTCTCGGCGAGGTCGTAGTAGCCCAGCGCGTCGTCGTGCTGGCGCAAGGCGTGGCACACATCGCCCAGGCTACTCGCCAGCAGCAGCGTCACGGGGAGCGCGTGCGCTTCGGTGGCCGCCAGGCCGATGCCCTGCATGAACAGGGTCTTGGCGTCTTCGGGACGCCCACCGCGCTCGGCGGCGAGACCCATGCCGTGCAAGCACAGCGCGCGCATGGAGACGTTGCCGGTCTGCGTGAAGTGTCCGTACGCGGCACGAAACTTCTTCACCGCGTCGGGGTAGTTGCGCTGCGCGAGGTCCATGCTGGCCAACTGAACCATGCCCGCCATGCGCTCGGGCATCGGCGTCTCGGGGTCGGCCGTGGCTTCGCTGATTCCGTCGAGCAGCGCTTGCGGCGACAGATTGGCGTCCAGCACGCGGATGTCCCCGATGCCCTCGCGACGCAGGAACGGCAGCACGAACGGGTTGCTGGCGTCGTCGCGCACGAACACCCGCACCCCGCGCATCCAGTGCTCGTGTCCGGCCCGCGGAAAGAAGCCCGACACGATGGTGGCGTAGGCGCTCCTGTCCGCGATCTCCAGCGGAAGGAACGCGATGACCAGGTGACGGTCGAGAGGATCTCCCGCCAACTGCCGAAAGTGTTCCACCATCGCCTTCAAGCGCTCGAAGACCGTGGCGCTGGCATCACCGCAGATCTCCGGGAGACCAGCGAGCGGCGGAAAGCCTTCCTCGGCCAGCTCCTCGTTCGCGCGGTCGATGCACAGGTTGGCGCGAACGAAGATGGACTCGAGGTACGCGTCGAGACCCGTACAGGGGACCGCGAACGAGAGGAAGATGTCCGACGGCGTCTCGTCCTCCACGGCCTGTAAAGCGGCCCAGCGGGGATGCGCACCACGCCAGCGATGGAGCTCAACGTGTAGGACGGCCAGACCACGAGGAGCGCTGGGCCAGTGCGCAGGAAGGCGCGCTCGATGAAGCGCACCAGACGCAAGACGCGTGGATAGCGTCCCTCGATGAAGCCCAACGCCGCGCCACCGAACGCTGCGCCGACGGCCCAGGCCGCGTACATCCCAAACACCCGGCGCGGCACGCAGATGAGCAGGACGGTGCGCAGGTCGAGCGAGGTCGCGGTGAGCATGATGTGCCGTTGGTGTCGGGGCTCAGCCCCAGCAGCCACTCGGGGTGATGCAGCAGCAGCATGGGCGAGAGCGCCGTGCCAATCGCGCCGACCATCGTGCTGACGGCGGCGAGCAACGCGGCCCAGCGCTGCTCGCGGCTGGTGCGTGGGGGCGTGGCGCGCAGGCTCGGGGCCAGCTGCCCGACGAGCGGTGAGTCCTCGGAGGAGCGCGCGTCGTCGGCTTGACGCCCCACGGTATCAGCTGCCGTGCGGCAGGCCAGCGCCCCTCCGCTACCTTCGTCTGGTCAGCGGGGCGGGGCCTGCTAGATCGGGCGCATGTTCCTTCGCAAAGCGGCCCTGCGCCCCGTGCCCCGTCACGCGGTGGTGGACGAGCACTTCGTCCAGCTCGTGGAGGCGCAGCTGGACGCGCACGAGGACGACCTCCAGGGCCTGCTGGACCGCGGCTATTCCGAGCTGGACAGGCGCCAGCCGGCGCTCAGCGACTGGCTGGCGGAGCAGCTCCTCGGACGGCCAGGACGAACTGGTGCAGTCACTCGGGTACTTCTTGGTGGTGACCGTCTTCATGATTTTCCGCGAGGCCTTCCCGACGCGCCTCGAGGAGGTCGACGAGCGCTCGCTGCAGATCGCCCTCGAGACCCTCAGCGTGGACGAGGAGCTGCGCGCCAACGATCCCACGGAGACGCTGGATGCAGCGACGACGTGGTCGCCATGGGTCAGCCCGCAGTGCTCGACTTCGTGCAGCACCACGTGGAGGAGGCCATCGAGCAGGCCGAGGGAGAGGTCGAGCTGACGGAGCTCGACAGCGTCTACCGCGCGCTGCTCGTGGAGGTCATCGCGCTCAGTCACGCCGTGACCGGGCCACGCGGCGAGGCCCGCAGCCACATGGTCTCCTGACGCCCTCCTGCATCACGCTCGGGCGTCCGCGATCCTCGGTCGATCGTGCCCCTCTACGGACCGTTGCGGGGCTACCGACCCCTGGGACGCGCCGAGCCGCTCGAGGAAGTGTGGGAGACGTGAGGAGCTCCGCCACGAACCCGACCTATTTGGCAAACCCGTCGTTCGGTGTCTCGACGTCACGCGTCGGCAGGCCGAAGCCGCCGCCCCCGCGACCCCGCTGAATGCGAGGCGTGCCATCATCATGACCAAGGCTGGGCCATCTGCGCAGCTGCGCACGCCGCGGCGCCCTTTGCCTGCAGCAGGTTGCTCCACGTGCGCGAACACGCGCTGGGCCGTGTGGGCGATGGACGCGCCACCACGCAAGAGAGCAGGGGGATGGTCAGCCGGGCGCTGCGCATCGCGCTGGGGGTGCGCCGCGTGGCGAGCACGAAGCGAGCTGCGCCAGCGCGACTCGCAGGCGGGTCCACAGGTTGACCCTTGCGATCCAGCGCGAACGTGTACGCAGAGGCGGATCTCGCCAGGCTGGTCGTCGAAGATGCGCGAATTCGATGAAGGGCAGGAAGAAGCCGACGAACGTGGTGATGGCGCCGAGCGCGATGGGCCCGCGCGCCATGAAGCCGGGGTGCAGCGCACCGTGATGCGCTCCTCGGGCGCCGCCTGTTCACGCAGCACGCCCTTCGTCCAGTCGGCTGCGCAGGCGATCGAACGGGACGAGCTCCAGCTCGTGCTCCGGGCAGTGGGTCAGGCCCTCGAACGACTCTTCGCAGAAAGGGCAGAACAGGACGGACACGGGGCTGGTACCTCCGGCTTGGGGGCGGTGGCCCCGGCCCCGCTAGCGGCTTCGTCGGCGTCGTCGCGCTTGGCCAGGGTGTCCAGGAACGCTCGCTCCAACGTGAGCTTGAACGGCGCCATGTGCCGCACAGGCTGCTTCGCCTCGCTGGGCGGCGCGCAGGATGGCGTCGGGGGCCCACGGCGTCCGGCAAGCGGACGCAGCAGCGCCGCGCCATCGCGCTGCACCACGCAGCGCCTCCATCTCGAGCGCCTTCCGCACCGCGTCCGGGTCGCCCTTCACGCGCACCTCGTAGATGCTGTGGTCGGTCCGCAGCAGCTCTGCCTGCGCCGCCCTGGCGTAGAGCGCCTCGCCCTGCGTCATGACGACGACTTGGTGGCACGGCTTCTCGACGTCCGGGAGGTATGTGCGTGGACAGGATGACGCTCGCGCCGGTGCGCTTGGGGATGTCCAGGATCAGCGCCAGCATCGGTCGTCGCGGCCGCGCGGGTCGAGGCGCGCACTGTGGCGTACTGCGACCTACACCGTCAAGGTTCAACATCCAGGGTCTCGCTCTCGGCGCATCCCGTAGCGTTGGCGTGGCTCCACCGACTGCGACCGGTACGTGCCATCAGTCCCTCCTCACCCGCCCGCCACGCGCGGCACCCCCAAGACGTGGCGTGAGCGCTTGACGGCGCTGGCCCACGTGCCGGCGTTCTTGCGCGAGGTGTTCCGCGTGCACCGGGGGCTGGCGCTCACCAGCGTGGGCGTGCGGCTGGTGCGCGCGCTGCTGCCCGTCGCCACCCTCTACGTGGGCAAGCTGATCATCGACGAGGTGCTGGCGCTGCTGGGGGGCGGGCCGCTGCCGGCCGAGCTGAGCGCTGCGCTGCTGAGCCCGCAGCTGCGGTCGCTGTGGGGCCTCCTGGCCGTCGAGCTGGGTCTGGCGGTGCTGGCCGACGTGCTGGGCCGCGTGGTGTCGCTGGCCGACGCGCTCCTGTCCGAACAGTACAGCAACGCCATGGGCGCGCGCGTGATGGCGCACGCGGCCACGCTCGACCTCGAGGACTTCGAGGACAGCGAGCTGCAGGACCAGCTGGACCGCGCGCGGCGCCAGACCATCGGGCGCACACCGCTGCTGGGGCAGCTGTTCGGTCAGGCGCAGGATGCCCTGACGGTGGTGTCGTTCGCCGTGGGCCTCGTCGCGTACGCGCCCTGGCTGATGGGGCTCCTGCTGCTGGCGCTGCTGCCCGCGTTCCTGGGCGAGGCGCACTTCAACGCGGAGAGCTACACGCTGGACTACCGGCGCACACCAGAGCGACGCGAGCTGGACTACGTGCGTCAGACCGGGGCCAGCACCGAGACCGCCAAGGAGGTGAAGATCCTCGGGCTGCACGCGTTCCTCATCGCCCGCTTCGAGGCGCTGGCGGCGCGCATCTACGCGCAGAACCGAGCGCTGTCGCTGCGCCGCGCGGGGTGGGGCAGCCTGCTCACGGCGGTCGGCACGCTGGGCTACTACGCGGCCTACGGGGTCATCACGTGGCGCACGCTGCGCGGGGACTTCAGCGTGGGCGACCTGACGTTCCTTGCCGCGTCGTTCCGGCGCCTGCGCACGCTGCTCGAGGGGCTGCTGAGCGGCTTCTCGTCGCTCGCCGGGCAGGCGCTGTATCTCGGCGACCTGTTCTCGTTCTTCGAGGTGCGCCCGGAGATCCTCTCGCCGTCCGACGCGCTCCCCTTCCCTTCGCCCATGCGGAGCGGCTTCCGCTTCGAGGACGTGGGCTTCCGCTATCCGGGCGCGGAGCGCTGGGCCGTGCGCCACCTGAGCTTCGAGCTCCCCGCGGGGCAGGTGCTGGCGCTGGTCGGGGAGAACGGGGCGGGCAAGACCACCATCGTCAAGCTGCTCGCGCGCCTCTACGAGCCCAGCGAGGGGCGCATCACCCTCGACAGCCACGACCTGCGCGAGTACGACCTCGACGAGCTGCGCGCGCACATCGGCGTCATCTTCCAGGACTTCGTGCGCTACCACCTCAGCGCGGGTGAGAACATCGCCGTGGGCCGCATCGATGCGCTGGAAGACCAGGCGCGCATCGAGCGCGCGGCGGAGCAGAGCTTGGCCGACGAGGTCATCGCCAAGCTGCCCCGCGGCTACGCGCAGGTGATCGGCAAGCGCTTCAAGACGGGCGTCGAGCTGAGCGGCGGCGAGTGGCAGAAGGTCGCCATCGGGCGCGCCTACATGCGCGACGCGGACGTGCTCATCTTGGACGAGCCCACGGCCGCGCTGGACGCCCGCGCCGAGTACGAGGTGTTCCAGCGCTTCAAGCAGCTGAGCGCAAACACCACAGCGGTGATCATCTCGCACCGCTTCTCGACGGTGCGCATGGCCGACCGCATCTTGGTGCTGAGCGGCGGGCAGGTGGAGGAGGAGGGCAGCCACGACGCGCTGCTGGCACGCGGCGGGCGCTACGCCGAGCTGTTCGAGCTGCAGGCGGCGGGCTACCGCTGAGCCGTCACTGAGTTTGCGCGGCCCGCATCTGGGTCATCACGCCGACGGCGGCGGGCTCCGCGCGGCACGCGGACAGTCCGTGAAGGCCGTGCGGTGCCGGCCGGGAGAGCGGGCGGTGCACCCAAGGGTCCGCAGGGTGCGGGTTCCCTCTGGTTCAGGAGACTCGAATGACGGTTGGACAGGGATGGTTGTCCCGCGGCGCCCGCGGGGCCTTCATGTGTTGCGCGCTGCTCGCGGGGGCGGTGCTGTGCCCACGAGACGCCGATGCGTTCTGCGGGTTCTACGTTGCGGGGTCTGGCGCGCAGCTGCAGAACAGCGGCACGCACGTGGTGCTGATGCGCATCGGGACGCTGACCGTCCTCTCCATGCAGAACGACTACAGCGGCCCCCCAGCGGACTTCGCCATGGTCGTGCCCGTGCCCGTGGTGCTGCAGGCAGACGACGTGCGGACACTGCCGCGTGATGTGTTCGACCGCGTCAACGCGCTCTCCGCCCCGCGGCTGGTCGAGTACTGGGAGCAGGACCCGTGCGCCTCCGCAACCACGGCCCACACGTCGTCCATGTCGCACTCGATCGACGACCTCCTCGGGCGCGCGGTGGCGCCCCAGCCCGTGCAGGTCCACGCGCGCTTCGCGGTGGGGGAGTACGACGTCGTCGTGCTGGGGGCCGGCGACTCGGCCGCGCTCGAGCAGTGGCTACGCGCTCACGGCTATCGCATCCCCGACGGCGCGGCAGCCATCCTGCGTCCCTACGTCCAGCAAGGGATGAAGTTCTTCGTGGCCAAGGTGGATGCCTCGCGCGTGCGGTTCGTGGGTGGGCGCGCCGTGCTCTCCCCGCTCCGTATCGCCTACGCCAGCCAGGGGTTCAGCCTGCCCGTGCGCCTGGGACTCCTGAACTCGAGCGGCGAGCAGGACCTCATCGTGCACATCCTCGCGGAGAGTCGCCGCTACGAGGTCGCCAACTACCCGAACGTGACGATCCCGACCAACCTCGAGGTACAGGACCGCACGCGCAGCGCGTTCGGGAGCTTCTACGAAGCGCTGTTTCGCGAGACACTGGCTGCTTCCCCGGGCGCCGTGGTGACCGAGTACGCGTGGTCGGCGGGCTCGTGCGACCCTTGCCCGGGCGGCGTGATGGGGCTCTCGTCCAGCGACCTCCAGACGCTGGGCATGGACGTCCTGGGGCCAAGCTACAACCTGTCGGCCTATCAGAGTCGTGTGGTGTTGACGCGGCTGCACCACCGGTACGCCCCGACGGTCCTCGGCGAGGATCTCGTCTTCCGCGTGGGGCTGCCCATCCAGGGAGGTCGCGAGGACACACCGGGGAACGGCGCGTCCGTCGGAGGCGTGAACGCGTTCCAAGCGCGCTACATCATCCGGCACCCCTACGGCGGGCGCATCGCGTGCGACAACCCGCGCAGGAACATGTGGGGACCCCCACCCTCCCGAGGATGGGGGGCGGCCACACCCGTCGTGCCACCGGGCCTCGGCGCGGAGCGTCCAGCGGCGGCGGCGTCATCGCACTCGTTTCGCGGGTCGGGCACGCCGTGGAGGACGGCTCGACACGCACGCGCCAGGCCGTGAGCTCCACGGCGGAGGCGGCTGGCGCTCCCCGTCGCGTAGCCTGTGCACTGGCACGCTGGCGCGCGACCACTTCGCACTCCCGGCACCAACTCGTCGTGGTCAGCGCGCCGGCAACGAGCTCGGAAGCACACGAGCATCGGCGCTCTGCACGGCGCCGTACCTGCCGGCCTTCGGTCGCCACCACGAGAAGAAAGGCGCCTGGTCGCTGCTGTGGATGCACAGGCTCCCTGCGACGCTTCCCCGCGCGACGCGCGCATCGGCGTGCAGAGGCTGGAGGACGCTGGTCTCGAGGAAGGCGCGCACGTCCGTGCCGACGACCGTCCGCGGGATCCACACGCCGGTGCGGGTCTCGAGCTCGGCGATGCCCGGGGAGCGCGTGACGTCGCCCGCGCGGAAGTCGAGGGCGGACAGGTAGCGTCCTCGGTGCTCGTGGAAGCGCGTCCGTCCGGTCTTCACGAACTCGAACCCAAAGCCCGTAATGCCCACCACGACAGGCGCCTCGTCGCGTACGCGGACACGGCGGCTCGCGCGGCGTCCATCGCGGAGGCGCGCCGAGCCCTCCGTCTCGGTCCGTACCCGCGTCGCAGCGAGACCGTCAGCGGTGCTCCCCACGAGCGTGACGCCGACCTCGAGGTCGTAGTCGAGCGCTGCGTTCAGGGGCTTCTCCTCCAGGACGGGAATGCCGCCGCGGGTCGGGGTCCAGCCGCGGACCACCTGCGTCTCGACGTCCACCTCGGCGTACCCGGGCGCGAGACGCACCTCGCCGAGGCGGACCTGCAACGAAACAGGCCAGAACCCATTCGAGTTGCAGGGCTGCCCGTCGGGCTGGTGCGCGTCGCAGCAGCGCGTGTCGAGGCGCACGCCACGCAGGAGCGCCTCCACTCGCTCGATCCCCTGCTGCGGCGGTAGCTCGAAGCGGACGGTCTCGGACCGGCTGGACGTCGCGAGCGGGACGACGCCGCGCGTCTCGATCGCGTCGCGCCACGTCAGCTGGACGTCGGCGTGGTCCACATGCAGGTCGGGAGCCTCCACGCGCGCCCACAGGCCCACGGGCCGCATGTAGTTGCCGTCGACGCCCGTCGACTGCGCGAACGAGAAGCGACCATCCGGGGCGATGTGGGAGTGAAGTCGCGAGATGCGGTGCGGGAGGCGGACGCCGAGCACCTCTCGGAGCCACTCGTGGCGAAAGCCTTGCCAGACATAGGTCGAAGCCATGGCGCGCAGGGTAGCCCAGACGCACGGTTGCGAGCTCGTAACCGTGCGCGATACCCTCGCGGCCCGATGACGTTGGGGTCCGAACCTGCCTTCTCGCTGCGCGCCTACGAGGACGCGGTCGCCCGTGGACAGGCTGCCGACGCGACGCTGGAGGTGGTGGTGCGTTGCCTCGCCAGCTTGCGCGTGGCGGAGGAGCGTACGACGGTCGAACGGTTGCAGCGGCAGGCCGTGCACGCTCTCGAAGCGCGTGGCGTGCGCCCGCGGCGCTCGCGTGCCGGACGCGTCTATGTCGACGTGCACCGCGCTGCGGCGGACGCGGCGACGCGCCGGGGCGATGCCTTCGCTCGCGCTTGGTGCGAGCTGCTGGCCCTGGACTGCGAGGCGGACGTCGGAGAGCCCGATGCGCGCGTCCTCGCGGCCGCCAGCGATGCCCTGTGCGCCGACCTCTGGTCGGTCCGTGAGCCTGCGCCGCCCCTAGCGGCAGCGACGTCCCGCGCAACGAACGATGGGAGCCTGTCGCGGCGCCCACCGCCCGCCGCTTCCGACCTGCGCGCCCTCCGCTTGTCAGGCGCGCAGTTCGAGGTGCTGGCGGCCGTCGAAGGCGAGGCTACCCGGACCGGTCTGGATGCGGAGGATGTGGCATGGCAGGGGGCGTGCGCCCGGATGCACCTTTGCGCCGACACCGCACCCGTCCGCGAGCACCTCACGCGCTGGGAGGCCGCGCTCGCCGCTGCACCCGAGGTCTTTCAAGACCGACGTGCGTGGGTGGCGCTCTACGCGCACTCGGAACCGAAGAAGTTCGCGGCGGAGCGCACCGCCGAGTGGCTCCCGGAGCGACGTACGGGTTTGGTCACGGAGGCCGTCGAGCAGTTGGGGGCGCTGCGGGAGGTGGACACGCCCATGCACCTCCGCTTGCTCGACGGGGGCCAGGCGCTGAGCGCCTTGGCGGACAAGGTGCGGCCACTCGAACTGCAGCTGGCGTTCCTCTCCGGCATGGCGCGTTGGCTGGTGCAGGCCAAGCGCCCTACGTTCGTGCGGGTCGTACTCGACGCCTATCGCCGGCTCTCGAGGCGCGCGAGCAGGGGCGCCTGCGAGGACGTACTGGGCTTCATCGCCGACATCGACGCGGGCGTGTGGTCACGGGCGGCCGACCCGGTGATCGTGAGAACGGGGGGCAGCCGTGGGGCGCGCGTGCGGCTCACCACCAGCATGGTGGCGGACCTCATCGCACAGCTCGGCGTCAGCCGCACGCGGCAACTCTTCGAGCCAGCCGACCGCACGAAGCGCCTGCGGGCTCTCGAGCGCAGCGCGCTCACGCGGGCCGCGGTCCGCCAGCTGGACAGCCTCAAGGGTCCGCTGATGAAGGTCGCCCAGCACCTCAGCTACGCGGGCTGGGACACCGACCCCGAGACGGACCGGCAGCTCGCCGCGCTGCGCGACCACAGCGCGCCCGTGCCCACGGCGGACATCCGAGCGGCCCTGCGCGCGGAGCTCGGACTGCGCGCCAAGCGCTTGATCGACACGCTCTCGGAGCGGCCGCTCGGCGTGGGCAGCATTGGGCAGGTGCATGGTGCGCAGCTGCCGGATGGCACCGAGGTCGCGGTGAAGGTGCGCTTCCCCGGGATCCGCGCCGCCATCCACAGCGACCTGGCCGTGCTCGGTCTCCTCGTGCCCGTGGCGCACATCCTGCGTCCGAAGGTGCGCTGGCGCGCCGTGCTCGACGAGCTCAGGAGCACGCTTCTTTCGGAGTGTGACTACCAGCGCGAGGCGGTCGTCCAGGCAGCGTTTCTGCGGCACTTCGCGGCCGACCCGGTCATCCGCGTGCCGCGCGTGTTCCCCGACTGGTGCTCGGATGGCGTGCTGACCACCGAGCGGGTGTACGGGACGTCGCTCGCGTCGTTCGCGGAAGACGCGCCTTACACCGAGCGCAGCGACGTCGCCCAAGCGCTGCTCCGCTTGTTGTTCGGGTTCGTGGACGACGAGTACACCTTCTGCGATCCCCACCCGGGCAACTTCCTTGTGACGGACGAGCACCTCGTGGTGCTCGACTTCGGCTGCGTTCAGCGCTGGGACCCCGAGCATCGCCTACGCTGGGTGCGCCTCGGGCGCGCCATGATGGAGGCGGACGAGGCCGGCATGCGGCGCGGCATCCGCGAGCTCGGCTTCCCGGTGGACCCCGACCACTTCGACTACGAGGAGTACGTCCAGCGCTTCCACACCAGCTTCTACACGAGCGCCGCGGACGAGGGGGGTGTGCCCATGCTCTCGGCCAGCGTGGTCAGCCAGCAGCTGGCGGACTTCCTCTCTCGCAAGAGCGTCAACTACCACAACCTGCAGATGCCCCCCGAGCTCGTGTTCGGGCTGCGCGCCTACTACGGGACGATGTACGTGCTCGCCCTGCTGCGCACCGGAGTCGACTCGTCCTCCGAGTCGTTCCGGGCCGCGGTGGAGGCCACCGTCGCGGCCGCCGAGGCGCGGGCGAGCTGACCTCGGGGTCTCGCCCGCCCAACAGGTCAGCGGTTGCGCCGACGCGCGACTCCCACGCACAACGCGAGGCCCATGCACAGCAGCGCGGCGCTCGGGGCCTCACGCGTGGGGACCAGGGAGCAGCCGGCCCCACCCGACGTCGAGCCCATGCCCGTGTCCACGCCGGCGCCTGCATCGACAGGTGGTGTGCCCATGTCTCCAACGGGAGGCACGCCTGCGTCGGGGTCCACCGTCATCCCTGCGTCGGGGTCGCCCGTGCCCGCGTCCGGGTCCACCATCATGCCTGCGTCCACGACGCACGCCGCGCTGTCCACCGTGCCGTCGCAGTCGTCGTCCACGCCGTTGCACGTCTCTGCGGCAGCGGGGTTCACCCCGTTCGTGGCGTCGTCGCAGTCCACCGTGGACCCGTCCCCTGCTCGAAGGCAGTAGCCGTCCGTGTCGGCGTCGCCGGTGGCGTCGTCGCCGATGCACAGATCGGCGCTGTCGCACGAACCGTCCGCGTCGCTGTCGCCAGCAGCGTCCAGAGGGCACGTGTCGCAGCCATCGGGTGTGCCGTCCGAGTCGGTGTCCACCGCGTCGTCGTGTCCCTCGCAGCGGTCCAGGCTGTCGCACACCGAGTCGTTGTCCATGTCCGGGGCGCCGTCGTCCACGCTCGTGTTGCAGTCGTTGTCGATGCCGTCGCAAACCTCCGTGGCGCCGGGGTAGCGGTTCGGGTCCGCATCGTCACAGTCCAGCGAGGCGGGGGAGCCGTCCCCGTCCGCGTCTTCTTCGCACGTGCTTCCGTTCCCCACGTAGCCCTCGTTGCACGCGCACACGAAGCCCACCTGGGCATCCATGCAGGTCGCGTTCGCGTCACAGTCGTTGAGCCCGCTGTCGGCGCACTCGTCCACGCACGCCACCGAACACACGGTGCAGGTCGCGGGGTCGTCGCGCTTCTGCTGGATGCATCCCGCGTGGCTGTTGCTCTGGTAGCAGAGCCCCTGGATCATCTCTTCGTGCAGGAGGGGACAGATCTCGGCGGGGAGGCAGCCCTCGAACTGCTGCTGGCACGCGTCGGACTGGCAGTTCGCGTCGTCTGGGTCGAGGCCGAACGCACACGCCATGCAGCTGTCGAGGAAGCTGTCGAACTGTGTGGCGCACTCGTCGCGACACAGCTGCAGCAGGCACGGGTCTTGGGCCCGAGCGAGCGACGGCAGCATGGCGCACGCGAGCATGGCGAGCACGAACGAATGGGCACCGTGCAACGTACGAAACGCACGGCGCGGCGACGGAGAGAGTAACTGGTTCATCATCTCGTCGGACCTGGGGCTGGGGTGAGGGGAGCGCGCCTCCACACCACCTCCGAGGCGCCATTCCTCGATAGCATCGCGGTTTGCTCCGGTAAGGACGACTGACGTGCTACCCCTCCGACAGAGCATCCGAGCCCGCTCTCGCGTCCGCATTCGCGGTGCGACGCGTCCTCACCCGAAGTCGAGAATGTCGAACACGCAACACTTCCTCACCGCCGACGCGTCGCGCCGGAAACGCGCTCTCCCAGGGACCGCGGTGGGTCGCAACGCGAGCGTGCCCGCGGGCGGGGCGGCATCACCATGACACACCTCGACGCACGCTCCGACGGGGAATCGGTGGTGTTCAGCGTGCGGGTCGCGCCCAGGGCCAGCCGCAACGCCGTGCTCGGTGTGCACGACGGCGCGCTCAAGGTCGCGCTCACGGCGCCGCCGGTAGATGGGGCCGCGAACGCGGAGCTCACGGCGTTCCTGGCCAAGGCCCTGGGGGTGGCCAAGCGCGACGTCACGCTGGAGCAGGGTCAGACCAGCCGGACCAAGCGCTTGCGCGTGCGTGGGGTTTCGGTCGATGCGCTGCACGCCCTCGTCGCTGAAGCACCATGAGACATCGGACCACGGGGTCTTGCGCGTCCTGTCGCCCCCAGCGTCGGTGCCGTGTGACGGGAATGAGCGCACGCATCTCAGTCGTGCGTGCTAACCGTGACGAAAGTGGGGATGGCTGCTCCGTGATGCGTTGTCGCTAGATCGCGTCGACCAGCGCAACCGCCGGGTCGAGCACCACGACCCGCGCGGTGACTGGGCCGGGCTCACCGCGCAGCACCATGCCGCCATTCCCATCGGGGTCCAGCGTGCGCGCACTGCGACGAGCCCGCGCCGTGAAGTCGAGTGACAGGTGCTCGCCCGGGCGCGATGCGCGCAGCTGCCACTGCGGCGCGTCGATGTCCGTCTCGCGGCTGTGCGCCTCGTCGATGTCCCAACCACGCCGCACGACGAGTGCTCTCCATGCGGCGTAGTCCGCCGAGGGCAGCGCTGGCTCGGCGAGCGCGACGGCGAGCTCCTCGCGCGCTCTCTTCACGCTGAAGACCTGTGCCTTCAGTCGCCACCCGTGCGGTTCGACGACGCGTCGCGCGCTCGTCGCAGCCGACCAGCCGAGGCCCGTGTAGCGGTCCATCATGCCGTCGTCGTCCGCGCCGAACGCCGCGACGACGAGCCCCACGAGCTCGTCCTTGGCGACGCCGAAGTTGGCGACGGGCAAGGTGCGACCCTGCACCGTCAGCGCGGGATGCACCACGAAACGCACGGTCCAGCCAGCGGCCGTGATGCGCGCTTGGATCTCGGCCAGGCTCACCTCGGGAGCATAGCCGTCGTGATGTCCCAGGAGGAGTTCGATCGGCTGACCCACCAAGCGCGTTTCATGGACGCGGTACAGCATGGCTTTGCCGACGCCGATGCCTCGCGCGTGGTCACGGACGCGGAGCTCGAGGCGCGTCTCGAAGGGCGATTTGGCGCGTCCCGCCAACCCGGGTGATGGGGCTCCATTGGACGGAGAGGGCGCACTTCGGGTGCGCAGATCTGCGAATCGCGGCGTGGGCCGCGGCGAGGCTCGTCGAGTGCTTGATTCGGTGCGCCGGATCCGGTACAGATTGCCGCGAATGACATGCGTGTCGGGTGGGCATGACAGTCGATGAGATGCGCAGATTCAGCGGGTCGAAGTTACCATTGTGCTGGATCTTTTCACAAGGATGACGTCATGAAGAAGTCGCTCTGGGCCGTGATCATCTCGGCCATCGTTGCCGTCCCCTCGCTGGCGAGCGCGGGCTATCACTACTCCTCGCCGGTGGTCATCAACGCGACCTCGTTTGCTGGGACGCTCCACGCTACGCGCAACACCGCCGACAACGTGTCCTACCTCGGCTGCGGCGTCGTCTCCAGTACGACTGGCGACTTCCTCCTGTGTCATGCCCGGACCACGACTGACTCACGCTCCTGTATGAGTTCGGACCCAGGACTCATCGCCAACGTGCGTTCAATCACATCATCGAGTTACATCAGCGTGACGCATTCTGGCAGCACCTGTACCGCGATTTCGGTTGTTCACCTGTCCTATCACCTCCCCTGACGCGGGTCGCCGACGTGCGCTCGAGTCCCTTGATGGGGGTGGTGTGTGCTGTGCTGGGGTTCGCTGCTGGACTCGCGGCGGACCGCGCCATCCAAGCTAGAGGGGCGCACCACGGTGGTGCTGCTCAGGTGCCGTCCGCCGAGTGCGCCTCGATCGGGGACATCGAACACCTGCTCGACGCCCAACGGCGCTCACTGGCCGCGGTGACCCGAGACGAACACGCGCTGACACGAACGTTCGTTGACGACCAACTACGAGGCGCCACGCTGGGCCCGCCGACGGATCCGACGGAGCCAGGGGGCGTCGAACCCGAAGCCCCGGATGCGGACGCCAGCGATCTCGACGCGGAGCGCCGCGCTGCGGACCTCCGGGTGGACAGCGAGCTCGAGGCCGTGCTGGAGTCCAGCCGTCGCGTCGGACGCTGGACTGCGGGGGACCGCGAGCGCTTCAGCGAGCTGCTCCGTGTGGCTTCCGCGGAGACACGTGAGCGTCGGCTGGGCGAGCTGCTCACCGCCATGAACGCTGGACGGCTGAGCATCGAAGTGGATGGTCCGCCGGTACTCTGAGGAGCGCGCTGCTACGCGGCTCGCGGGCTGTGAGAACGCCCGCTCCACAGACGTCCGCTCCGGAACGTCCCCGTGTGACCTCAGCCGAGCCGCAGCACCATGTCCTGGCACTGTAGGGCGCTTCCTGGGCGCATTGGGCTGGGCTCCCCGACGGACCTGAACCCAGCCCGCTCGTACAGCCGGCGCGCGGGGCTGTCCCCGCAGGTCACGCCGAGCGCCACCGCACTCGCCCCGCGCTCCCGCGATGATGTCCTCCAACAGCGCGCGCGCCGCACCCCTCCCACGAAACGCCGGTGCCACCCACATCTGGTACACCTGCGCGACGTCGGGCTCGGCCGGCCAGATCTTGCCCACGGCGAGCCCCGCCGCTGTGCCGTCGACCCGGGCGATCACTGGACGCCCCCGCTCGTCGTTCACGTTCTCCGCCAGACGCGCCGGCCAGTCCTGGCGGGCGGCCTCCTCGGCGTAGGTGGCGCAGAACGCGTCGGGCGCGTCCTGCAGCGCGGCCAAGCGCAGCTCGCGATACAGCCCGACCTCGGCCAGCGTGAACTCTCGGACGCGCACCCCTCCGCTCATCGGGTTCATGCCCTCAGGCGACCGTGCCGAACACGATGTCCGGCAGCGGCGTGATGGACGCGTAGTTGCCGCTCAGCATGCTGTGGTGGTGCCGGTCGTGCTTCACGGCCAGCTCGCCCAGGGTCTTGAACGGGAAGTGGGGGATGTTCACGCCCGCGTGGTTCAGGATGTTGAACGTGGCGTAGGTCGAAAAGATGACCGCGAACGTGTAGAGGTGGATGCCGCCCACCACTGCGATGGACCCGAACAGCAGGCTGAGCCCGCCGACGGTCTCGATGGGGTGCAGCAGCAGGCTGTCGATGGTGCGGGGGTTGCGGGCGGCGTGATGTACGGCGTGCACCCAGCGCAGCAGCTTCCACTCGTGCAGCGGGTAGCGGTGGAAGAAGTAGTAGGCGAAGTCGTAGATGAGCACCACGGCCAGCGCCTCCACCACCATGACCCAGATGGGCGTGGGGGTGCTGTAGAACAGGTAGTCGCCCAGGCCGAAGGTCACGCTGAAGATGAGCGCCACCGACACGCCCGTGTTCAGCGCGGCGTCGCGGTACAGGCGCCGGTCGTCCACGCTGCGGTGCGGGTCGTCGCTGATCATGTGGCGCTTGCCGTACTCGGAGCGATACAGGAAGTGCAGCACGCCCAGCGCGATGCCGGCGCACACGTAGCTGATCATCAGGATGGCGAACATGGTCATGGGGGGCACTCCGAGTTCAAACGATAGCGTGTAGCCAGCGCACCAAGAAGGCCGCGCCGACGCACAGGGCCAGCACCGCGGCCGCACGCGCGGGTGAGAGGGGTGGGGCCATGCCTTCACCGGCGCCCGCCTTGAACGACACCGCGTCGAAGTCCACGTGCAGGAACTTCGCGCTGGTGGGGCGCGCCTGGCAGGCCAGCACGCGGCCCCGCGCGACGTCGTTGTCCGTCAGCGCCAGCGGGTTGGCCATGGCCACGTCGCCCTCGACCAGCTGGCACATGCAGCTGCCGCAGAAGCCGTCTTCGCACGAGGACGGAGCTTTCACGCCTGCGGCCTTGCATGCCTGCAGCAGCGTCAGCGGTGAGGTGTAGGGCACGCGCCGGATGGACGAGCCCAGCGTGACCAGGAAGTCGTCGGGGGACTCCGCGTTCGGAGGGATGCCCAGCGACATGACGGGCTCGGTGTCGCGCCGATCCGGGTCGGCCGGCGAGACGAAGCGCTCCACGCGCACGTGCCCGCTGGGCACGCCCGCCTTGTTCAGCGCGGCCTCGACCGCGTCCATGAAGGGCGTGGGCCCGCACACGTAGTGGTCGCTCCCGGTGCCCCCGTCGGGCGCACCGTCCAGCCACGCGCCGAGCGCCTCGGGCGTCAGAAAGCCGTTCGCGTCGTCGTGGTGGTGCTGCAGCTCGAAGCGGCCCGCGTGCTCCCGCGCCAGCGCGTCCAGCTGCGCCGCAAAGATGGTGCTGGCCGCGTCGCGGTTGGCGTACAGCATGCGCACCGGGCGCTGTGTCTCGCGGAGGGTGCTCTTCAGCAGCGCGAAGATGGGCGTGACGCCGCTGCCCCCTGCGAACAGCGAGAGCGGTCGCGCCCCCGCGGTGCGGTCCAGCACGAAGCGCCCGGCCGGCGGGTGCAGCGCGAGCGTGTCGCCCGCCTTGATGCCGTCGATGAGCGCGTTGGACATGCGCCCCTCCGCCACGCGCTTGACCGTGAACTGCGGCCGCGCGTCCACACCGGGCGCGCTGCTGAACGAGTAGCAGCGGTGGATGTGGAAGGTCTCCCAGGGGATCTCCACCGTGACGTACTGCCCGGCGCGGTAGTCCAGCTCGGCGCGCAGCGCGGGGTCGCTCACGTCCAGCACGAAGGAGCGCGCGTCGGCGGTCTCTTCCACCACGCGCGCCACCGTGACGCGCAGCGGCGCGCGCGTGGGGCTCTCGGTGATGTCCTGGGTGTTCTCGGTCGGCATCGTTGGTGCTCGCGTCTCGCGGTTCAACAGGGCTCAGGCGCTCTTGCGCATGGGGGTGGCGGGTGGCCAGCTGGCGATGGTGCGGGTGATGCCCTCGCGCACGCTCACCTTGGGCTCGTAGCCCAGCACGCGACGCGCCTTCTCGATGGAGAAGTAGTGGTGCGTGCACATGTACTTCACGGCGAAGCGGCTGAAGCCGTTGGCGGTGCCCAGCTTGCCGCCCTGCAGCGCGTCGAGCCCCTCGGCGATGGCCGCCGCCGTGTAGGCCACGGGGTAGGGCATGGACACGCGCAGCGGCGGCAGCTTCATCTCGGCCAGCACCTCGCTGACGAAGTCCCAGAAGCCCATGGGCTCGCCGTTGGTGATGAAGAAGGCCTCGCCATTCACCTCGTCGGGCTTCTTGTCGAGCGCCTCGTCGGCCAGCACCAGCGCGTCCACCAGGTTGTCGATGTACGTGAAGTCCGAGAGCTTGCGCTCGCGCCCGATACGGAACACCAGCCAGCCCGCGCGCGCGCGGTTGACGATGTTGGGCATCAGGCGCTGGTCCTCGGGTCCGAAGATGACGTGCGGCCGCAGCGAGAGCGCGCGGATCTCGCCGCGCTTGGCGGCCTCGAGCGTGGCCTTCTCCGCCGCGATCTTGCTGTCCGCGTAGCTGGCCTGCGAGATGCTCGAGTAGGGCATGCTCTCGTCGCCGTTCTCGACGTCCTTGCCCTCGTACACGGCGCTGGCCGAGCTCACGTAGATGATGCGCGGGCCCCCCTCGCGCATGCACGCCTTGTTGATGTTCATGGCGCCGCCGTAGTTGATGTCCCACACCAGCGACTCCATCGTGGCGTTGGTGTGCACCACGCTCGCGCAGTGGAAGACCACGTCCACGTCGGCGCACAGCTTCTGGATGGCCGCGGCGTCGCGCAGGTCCGCCTTCACGAAGGTGATGCGCGTGGCCACGTCGCTGAGCGGGTCGGGGCTGCCGATGTCGGTGGCGATGACGGTGTCGCCGCGCTCCACCAAGCGACGGGTGAGGTGGCGTCCGACGAAGCCGCAGGCGCCGGTGACGAGAGAGCGTGTAGCCATGAATGAATCTCCTGAGTCTCGGAACGTGAGAGCGCTGGGTCAGCGCGGTTTCTTGATGAGGTCGCGCAGCGCCTTGGCGCGGTCCCCGAGCGACGCGCCGTACAGCAGGCGCACCGCGTTGCGGGTGGTGTCGTAGTCGTCCGCCCCTGCGGGGAAGACCTTGGCGGGGAAGCCGAAGGGGAAGCGATCCACCAGCACGCCCTTGCTGGTGCAGAAGGCGCGCAGGCCCTCGGCGCCGTTCATGCGCCCGAAGCCCGAGTCCTTCACGCCACCGAAGGGCAGCTCCTGCGCCATGTAGGTCATGCCGCCGAAGTCGTTGATGGCGGCCATGCCGGCCTTGACCTGGTCCGCGATGCGCTTGGCGCGCGCGCCGTCGCGCGAGAACACGGACGACGACAGCCCGAAGTCCGTGCCGTTGGCGATGCGCACGGCCTCCTCGTCGCTGTCGAACGGGCAGATGAGCATGACCGGCCCGAACATCTCCTCGCGCATGATCTCCATGTCGGGGCGCAGATCCGAGAGCACCGTGGGCTCGTAGTACCAGCCGTCGTTGCCGGGCATGCGCTTGCCGCCCGTGACCACGCGCGCGCCGTCCGCCACCGCTCGCGCCACCAGGCCCTCGACGTGCGCCAGCTGCAGCGGGGTGATCATGGCGCCCACGTCCACCAGGCCGTCCTCCGAAGCGCCCTGCCGCATGGCGTCCACGTGGCTGGCGATGCGCCCCTCGAACCAGGCCAGCTTGCTGCGGTGCACCAGGATGCGCTCGGACGCGACGCAGTTCTGCCCACAGTTGATGAACGTGCCCCCCAGCGCAGCGTGCACGGCGCGCTCCATGTCCGCGTCGTCGCACACGATGAGCGGGTCCTTGCCGCCCAGCTCGAGCACCACGGGCGTGAGCGTCTCGGCCGCGGCGCGCAGCACGCGCCGTCCGTTGGGCACGCTGCCGATGAACAAGAGCACGTCCACGCGCTCCGCGATGAGCGCCTGCGCCGTCTCCGCGAAGCCGTGCACCACCTGCACCAGCTCGGGCGACTGCCCGGCCTTCTCGATGGCGTCGCGCACCAGTGTGTGGAAGCGCGCGCTGCTCCAGCTGACCCACTCGCTGGGCTTGATGACGATGGCGTCGCCCGCCATGAGCGCGGTGATGATGGGGTTGAGCAGGTTCTGGAAGGGGTAGTTCCAGGGCAGGATGGCCCCCGCGACGCCGGCCGGGTGGTACTCGATCTGCGCGCGCTTGTGCACGAGCATGCCGCTCGACACGCGCTGCGGCCGGAGCACGGCTTCGCCGCGCTTGATGTTCCAGCGCAGCTTCTCGCAGATGGGCATGACCTCGCCCAGCATGGCGTTCTCGCGCGTCTTGCCCGAGTCGCGCACGACCGCGTCGCAGATGCTGTCCGCGTTCGCCACCACGGCGTCGAGGATGCTGCGCAGCACGCGGCGACGGACCGCGAAGCCCTGCGCGGCGTAGCTTGCCTGCGCCTCACGGGCGCGTGCGATGGCGGCCCGGACGGAGGCCGCGTCGTCCACCGGCATGTCGGCGAAGCGCTCGCCCGTGATGGGGCTCTTGCACTCGATCACGGTGGGGCTCGGCACCACGTCGTTCGCGGGGGAGGTGTTGGTGGACACGGGAGAGGTGCGGGTGGTGGGCTGCATACGCGACGTCACTGCGGTACTCTATTGGTTGGTAGACGTAGCCTAACGTGTGTTAGGCTGGACCGCAAGCCCTCCGTGGACGAATTGCGCTAGAGACGCAGCCCCCGGGCGCTCCTTGTGCCCAACGCCCCTGATGCAGACCACCAAAGAACGAATCCTGAGCGCGGCGGCCCGCCAATTTGCCCTCTACGGCTATGAGGGTGCCCCGCTGCGTGCCATCGGCGACGAGGCCGGCATCCGCGCGGCCTCCATCTTTCATCACTTCCCCGGCGGCAAGCAGGAGCTCTACGACACCATCACGGCCGAGCTGGTCGAGCTGGCCCAGTCGCGGCTGCTCAGCGTCGCGGGCCTCGGTCTGGGCGCCGCGGAGACGCTCACGGTGTTCGCGGCCGTGTTCTGGGACGCGCTGGCCGAGAAGCCCGACATGGCGTCGCTCCTGCTGCGCGAAGCGTTCGAGACGGTGACCGACCGCAACGCCGCCAAGCGCGACGTGGCGAGCGCGTTCGTGCGACAGCTCATGAACGGGCTGCGCGCTTCACGCGACGCGGGGAACCTGCCGGACATCGAGCCCGAGGCGCTGGTCTTGACCATCGCGGCGTACGGCGTGGTGGCGCACGGCGCCCCCGTCATCCGCCAGATCCTCTACGGCGAGGAGGCCACCAGCGATGCCATGCGCGAGCACTTCCTCGCGGTGGTGCGCCGCTTGGTGGGTGTGCCCGCGCCAGGCTGAGGCTCAGCCGCCCAGCGTGGCGCGGATGGACCCGTCGGCCGGCTCCAGCACCTGCACGGTCTCGCCGCAGCGGAGCACGTACGCGTCTTCCGTTGCGCCGAGGTCGGTGCCCCCGTCGCACGCGCTCAGCTGCTGCGTGAACACGCGGTGACCGTCCGTCACGTCGAACGCGGTCAGCCACTTCGAGCGGTCGGACTCGGTCGCGTAGACGATGGCCAGCGTGTTGCCCACCAGCGCCACCTCGCGCGGGCCGCCCTGCTCGGCGTCCAGAGGGTTGGCGGCGGGAACGTCCTGCGCCCACGTGACGCGCCCGCGCTCCAGGTAGGCCATGCGCGGCACGTAGCGGCCGGGGGCGCGCACGCCGAACACCAGCCAGCCCGCGCCGTGCTTCCAGATGCGGTGCGCCACCATGCCGTCGAGGGAGCTCGGGACCTTGCCGCGGCAGGCGTCGGCGATGGTGTAGCTCGAGCTGCCGATCACACGTCCCGAGCCACAGCGGTAGGCCTCCGTGCCGATGGGCGCGCCGTAGTCGTGTCGGTCGCGCGGGTCTTCGCCGCTCATGGAGCGCGCGATGGCTGGCGAGCAGCTGGCGCGCGTCTCGGACTGGCGACCCGTGGTCAGGTCCAGCAGCAGCTGGCGCTGGTCCGCGGTGGTCACGTGCAGCTCCCCGTCGCGGGTGGTGCACAACGAGAGCGCGCTGTCTGCGAGCGCGCTGGTCCACTGCTCGGCGCCGCTCAGGAGGTCGTAGGCGTGCAGCTGTCCGAGGCGCGTGGTGAGCACCAGGCGCTTGACGGTGGTGCCCGCCACCGCCACCAGCTCGGCGCGCGGCAGCTCGGGCGTGCGGGTGCGCTCGGCGCCAGTGCGCGCGTCGAACACGGCGTAGAGCTGGGCCTGCTGGAGCGTGACGGGCACGATCAGCTCGCTGTGCCCGTCTCCGTCGAGGTCCTGCGCGAAAATGGGCGCTTCGGCGCGCATTCGCAGCGCAGGCGCGGGGGGCGGCTCGACGGGGGCCTCCACGGCGGGCTCGGGGTCTTCGGGCTCGGGGGCTTCGGGCTCGGTCGAGACGGCGACGCTCGGCGGCTCGGGGTACGCCGGAGCCGATTGACCCCACAGCAAGTAGAACGCGCCTCCGGCGCCGCACACGATCAGCAGCGCCCCGAGGGCCAGCAGCGCCAGCAACCCGCCGCTCGAGCCGCGTGAGGGCTCCGAGGACGCTGCCGCCGGCTTCAGCACCGACACGGTCTGGCAGTACATGCACGTGGCCCGTTCCGCGCCCGGCTCGACGGGGACGTTGGCGCCACACTTGGGGCAGGTGGTGGTGATGAGGCG
The DNA here is from genome assembly GCA_020633055.1 of Sandaracinaceae bacterium. Lineage (NCBI taxonomy): Bacteria > Pseudomonadati > Myxococcota > Polyangiales > Sandaracinaceae > Sandaracinaceae bacterium. The sequence goes on from JACKEJ010000009.1 coordinate 68,894, forward strand.
TGCCATCGCGGCGCAGGATACCGCGGGTCCGCGGCGCGAGCGATGCGGCCCGCGTCATGCCCGCCCCGAATGTTCACCGGCACGGGGCGAGCGCTGGCGCGTCGGGCTTGCCACGCCTCAGACGGCTGCGTCGGGATCTCCGCCCAGCGCGCGGATGGCTTCGTCGTAGACCGGCATGCGCGGCGCATGCACGGCCAGCTCCCGCCAGGCCGCCACCGCGGGGAGTGCTTCCACCCGCTGTGCATACGCCTCCAGCGACGGCGGTAGCGCGACGCCGTAGGTGCGGAAGCGGGTGATGACTGGGAAGTACATGCAGTCCGCGACGGTGAAGCGACCGAAGAGGAACGGACCCCCCGAGCGCGCGAGGGACTCCTCCCAGATCTCGCACACCCGCGCGATGTCGCGCTGAGCCTCGGGGGGCGGCACGAAGCCCGGCACCCGCGCGAACGGATGGCAGCTGAGGTGATTGCGCAGGTGTGGGAAGCCAGACGCCATCTCGGCGCTGACCGCGCGGGCGCGCGCCCGGACGAGCGAGTCGTCGGGCCACAGCCCCGCCTCGGGGAAGCGCTCCGCGACGAGCTCGCAGATGGCCAGGGCCTCGTGGATCGGCTCGCCGTCGACGCGTAGCACTGGGAACAGCCCGGTCACGCTCCCCAGCGCGCGGCGCGCGCCCAGGTCCACCTGCTGCGCGACCATCGCGCCCCCCACCACGGTCTGCTTCGCGAGGTTCAGGTCCACGGTGGTGGTGCGGAAGTCGGCGCCCGCGTGCGCGAGTGCGAGGAAGGGCCGCATGGACCAGGACGAATAGCGGAGCGTGATGACGAGGAGTTCGAGTTCCATGCCGGTGCTCCTAAGGCAACGCGCGCCGGACCGCTAGGGGGGAGCAGGGCGCGGCGGTTCGATCCCAGACGACGAGCGCGAGCGCGCGCCCTCAGCGGGCGACGTACTCGCTGGGGTTGGCGCCGAAGACCCGCGTGAACTCCCGTGAGAACTGCGAGAGGCTGGTGTAGCCCACGCCGTACGCCGCGCCGGACACGTTGCTGAGCCCGGCCGTGAGTTGACGGTGCGCCTCCTGCAGGCGCAGCCGCTTGATGTACTGGATGGGCGTGGCGCCGGTCACGGACTTGAACGCCTCGTAGAACACGGACTCGCTCATCCCCGCCAGGTGTGCCAGCTCCGGGACGGTCAAGGGGCGCGCGCAGTCGGCGTGGATGGTCTCGAGCACGCGCGCGATGGCGCTCTGCTGACCGTGACCCATCGCCGCCGCGCGCAGGAAACCGCCGCGTGGTCCCTCGAGCACGCGGTAGAGCAGCTCACGGCGATAGAGGGGCGCGAGGAACGCGATGTCATCCGGGTGATCGAGCAGGCCGACAAGGCGCGCGGCCACGTCGCGGATGGGGGCCGTGACGGGGCACGCCGCCAGGCCTCGCTCGGGTGGGCCTGCGGCGCTCGGCGGGAGCGCGTCGCCGGCTTGCGTCAGGACCTCGCGCACGGCCTCCAGCTCGAAGCTGACCGCCAGCGAGACGAAGGGGTGCGCACGGCTCGCGGTGAGGATGCGCGACCGCACGGGCAGCGGTACCGACGTGACCAGGTAGTTGTCCGGGTCGTACAGGAACGCATCGTCTCCCACGCGCGCCTCTTTGCTGCCCTGCGCGACGAGGAAGAGGCTGGGCTCGTACACGGCGCTGGCAGGCGGCGCGGTCGCCTCGCGGCGGTACACCGAGAGGAACGGGATGGCCGTTGGGTTCACCCCGTCCCGTGGCCCGAGGGCCAGACAGCGCGCCGCGAGCTCCCGCATCGGCTCAGTAGCGCCCGCCCGCGGCGGCACCCACGGGGAGGTTCTCGTCCAGCGCGGCCAGCTCCTCCGCGCTGAGGGTGATGGCGTTGGCGGCCTGGTTCTCGTCGAAGCGCGAGCGCTTCGTGGTGCCGGGGATGGTGACCAGGCGATCGTCGCGCTGCAGCAGCCACGCCAGCGCGAGCTGCGCGGGGGTCACGCCCTTGGCGGCCGCGATGGCACGCACGCTCTCGACCAGCGCCAGGTTGCGCGCGAAGTTCTCGCCCTGGAAGCGCGGGTTGTTGCGGCGGAAGTCGTCCTCGGCGAAGTCGTCGGGGGACGTGATGGTCCCCGTGAGGAAGCCACGCCCGAGTGGCGAGTACGCCACGAAGGTGATGCCCAGCTCGCGGCAGGTGCCCAGCAGCTCCGCCTCCGGCTCACGCGACCACAAGGAGTACTCGGTCTGCAGCGCGGTGATGGGGTGCACGGCGTGCGCGCGCCGCACCTGCTCGGGCGTGGCCTCGGACAGCCCCAGGAAGCGGACCTTGCCCGCGGTGACCAACTCGGCCATCGCGCCCACCGTCTCCTCGATGGGCGTGTTCGGGTCCACGCGGTGTTGGTAGTAGAGGTCGATGGTGTCGATGCCGAGGCGCTCGAGGGACGCGTCACAGCTCGCGCGCACGTACTCGGGGCGCCCGTCGACGCCGCGGAAGCCACGCTCCTCGCTGCGCAGCACGCCGAACTTGGTGGCGATGACGGCCTCGTCACGACGCCCGCGCAGGGCCGCGCCCACCAGCCGCTCGTTGGTCCACGGGCCGTACATGTCCGCGGTGTCGAAGAAGTTCACGCCCGTGTCGAGGGCGTGGTGCAGCAGCGCGGTGCTCGCGGCGTCGTCGGCGCTGCCATAGAACTCGGACATGCCCATGCAGCCGAGCCCGATGGGCGAGATCTGGATGTTGGTGGAACCGAGGGGGCGGCGAGGTGGGGTGGTCATGGGGCTCCTTGGAGGATGCATCATCCTGGTGGTTGGATTCACGCTTCGTCGGCGTGCTTCGTGGGCATGCGCCGAGAAGTGCCGGGAACGTCGGCAACGTAGCCTCAGCGTCGCGCGTGCGAAGCCACGATCCTCCGGACTGTTTGCACGATCCTCCGCGCGAGCGTGGCCCTCTGGGCGTGCCGTGCGGGCCACAGTGTGGTGCTGGCCTCACACGCCGCGTGGCGTCTCTGCGTCATCGGTGAGCCCCCGTCGTGCCGCCCGACCAGGCGCCGAAGACCCCGATGCGCAGCTGCCCACCCACGCGTTGCGGGGCGACGAGCAAGCGTGTCTCCATGACGAGGCCGACGTTCGCGTGCGGCAGGACATGCACCAAGAACCCCACGCCGGCTCGGCGCAGGCGCGCGGGGGTGGTGTACGGGACGTCCTCGTCGATGGTCTGACCCGACGCGCGTCCGAGACGCGTCTCTGTGAAGCTCAGCTGCGGCCCGAAGCGCACAAGACCAATGCGCGCCAGCATCCCCACGGCCGCGTCCACGCTCAGCGTCGGTCCTCGCAGACGAAAGGGACCAGGCCGCCACGTCGCAAAGCCGCTCAGCGGTTCGGTCAGCAACAGAGCCGACCTCCCGACCCCCACCCCGACCGACCACCGGACGCCGAACGCGCCGCGACCGAACACTGCCCACGCCGCCTGGACGGAGAGCTCGCGCACCGCGAGCTGGATGCGGTAGTCGGCGTCCGGCGCGGTGGCTCGTCGGACCAGGTTCGCGTTGAACGTCGGCAGCGCACCCAAGGTCAGCTCGTGTCGGGCGCGAACCGGCCTCGGACGCGACGGCCTCGCCTCGCTCGACCGCTCGTCCTGCTCGCCTTCCGCGAGCTCGGGCTCGGGTGGATCCGGCGGGTCGGGGAGCCCGAGCCACTGGGCGCCCGCGAGGGAGGGGGTGAGCAGCGTCAGCCCAAGCGCTACGACCATGCCGCTCTGCACCCGCCTCTCCCACCGTCTGTCCCGGCCTGCTCGCATCGCGCACCTCCTAGCCCGCTCTCAGCGCGCCGCAGCGAAGGAGAGCAACGTCCATGCCAGCGACGTCCACGCGCCACACGCGAGGAAGCCATCCTCGCCCAGCCGCACCGACGAGGCGCGGAAGGTGCGCACGACCACGATGTCCAGGCGCTCAGGGGAGGTCTGTGCGCGGCGACCGCCCCCGCCTCGCCGTGCGCGTTGGCGCCAGGTCGCGCTGGAGCCAGTCGACCAGGGCGCGGGTGCGCGGGGACAGCAGCCGCCGGTGGGGGAACACGAGGCTCACGGGGATGGGCGGTGGCGCGTAGCGCTCGAGCACCGGGACCAGCGCGCCCGCCGACACCAGGTCCTCGACCTGATACGACAAGACCTGACCGAACCCGAGGCCCGCCACCATCGCGCCGATGCAGGCCTGCGTGTCGTTGGTGGCGAAGGCGCCATGCACGGGCACGCCGAAGGGCTTCCCGTCGCGCACGAAGTGGAACTGGTCGACGCGCGCGTCGTCGCGCCGGAAGGGCACGGTGGGCAGCTCGGCCAGCGCCTCGGGACGCCGCGGACGTCCCTGGCGCGCCAGCAGCGCGGGGCTGCCCACCACCATGCGCCGGACGACGCCGACCTTGGTGGCCACCAGCGACGAGCTCCCGAGCGGGGCGATGCGCACCCCCACGTCGAACCCCTCCTCGACGAGGTGCACGACGCGGTCGAGCAGCACCAGCTCGACCTGCACGTCCGGGAAGCGCTCGAGGAAGCGACCCACGGAGGGGGCCACACGCAGCTGCCCATAGCGTACCGAGGCGGTGACGCGCACGAGCCCGCGTGGCGACGCGTCCTCCCCACGGAGCCCCGCCTCGGTCTCCGCGATGTCGCTCAACACCTGGCGGCAGCGCTCGAGGTATGCCGTGCCTTCGTGCGTGAGCGCCATGCTGCGGGTGGTGCGGTTCAAGAGGCGCACGCCGAGGTGCTCCTCCAGCAGCGCTAGCGAGCGCACGACGGCCGGTGGTGACTTGCCCAGCGTTCGGGCCGCCGCCGTGAGGCTGCCCTCGTCCACGATGGTGACGAAGACCTGCATGAGGGTGAGCTTGTCCATCGAGATTCGTCAGTATAGTGGATGAATCATGTCCGTCTCGGGCCATTTATCAGCGACGGCGTGCGCGCCATGCTGGGTCCATGACACACACGGCACTCACTCACGGCATCCATCACCTCGGCCTCACGGTCTCCCATCTGCAGCACGCCAAGGCCTTCTTCGTCGACGCGTTGGGCTTCCGCGTGGTCGGCGAGAAGCCGGACTACCCGGCGGTCTTCGTCAGCGACGGGCAGGTCATGATGACGCTCTGGCAGGTCCGGGAGCCCGACAAGGCGGCGCCCTTCGACCGCGAGCGAGTCGTCGGACTTCATCACGTGGCGCTGACGCTGGCCCCGGGCCTGACGCTCGAGGCGGCGTTCCAGAAGGTGCGGGAGGCGCCGGGCGTCACCGTCGAGTTCGGCCCGGAGCCGCTTGGCGGCGGCCCCGTGCGGCACTTCATGTGCATCGTGCCCGGGGGCGTACGGGTGGAGCTCCTCGCGGCTCCGTCTCCGGACGCTGCCCCGTGAGCCGCGCCCCACAGCACCGCGGTGCGCGCGGCGGAGCTCACGTCTCCGTGTTCCACCCGGGCGAGCTCGCGACCCAAGCGCGCGCGGGCGCGCCGGCCGCGGTGCAGGCCATGGGCCCGCGCATGATCCGTGACCACCTCGTGGAGCAGCACCGGGCGTTCTTCGCGCAGCTGCCGTTCGTGGTGGCGTGTGGGCGCGACGGCGAGGGGCGTCCTTGGGTGAGCCTCGTCGCGGGCACGCCGGGTTTCGCGCGGGCACCGTCGCCGGGCGAGCTGCGCGTCGATGCGCTGCCCAGCCAGGACGACCCGCTCGGCGAGGCTGTGCACACGGGTGCGCCGCTGGGACTGCTGGGCATCGAGCTTCCCACGCGACGCCGCAATCGCCTCAACGGGTATGTGCGCGGGCGCGACGCGCGTGGCTTCTCGGTGCAGGTGCAGCAGAGCTTCGGGAACTGCCCGCAGTACATCACGCCTCGCGCGGTCGAGTACGTGGGACCCATGGGTGCACCCTGCGCGCGGGCCGGCGGGACGAGTCGCGCCGCGAGGGCGGAGGACCGCACACCCCCGTCTCGGGCCGGGCAGCTCTCGCCCCAGCACGTTGCGCTGATCGAGCGCGCAGACACCTTCTTCATCGGGTCGGGCGCATACGATGGGTCCGGCGCCTACGACGACGCGGCGCACGGCGCCGGTGGTCTCGACGTGTCGCATCGCGGCGGCCCGCCCGGGTTCGTTCGCGTGGACGACGCGCGCCATCTCGTGTTCCCGGACTACGCGGGGAACAACCTCTACAACACGCTGGGCAACTTGGCGTCCGACGCGCGGGCGGGGCTGCTCTTCGTGGACTTCGCGGCGGGGGCGTGGCTGCACCTCACGGGGCGCGCGGAGGTCCTGTGGGACTCCCCACGCACGGCCGCCTTCCCTGGGGCGCGGCGGCTCGTGAGCTTCGAGGTCGACGCGTGCGTCTGGCGCTCCAGACGTGGGCCGCTGCGCTTCTCGTGAGCGGCCCGGGCGGGCGCGCGCGGGTGCTATCGTTCCCCCCATGCGCTGCCGCTTCTGCCACCACCCCATGGCCTACATCCACGGGCACGCTGCGTGCGTGACACAGGGTTGCCCGCTGCACGGCGTGAACCAGGCCGAGTGCTGCGACGGGGAGACGGTCATGAACTGCCCAGTCCCCACGTCGGACTTGGCGCGCGGTCCCGAGGCCGAGCGCGAGAGCTCCTCGTCCGACTGACCGAGGGTCGCGGTCCCGCGCGCGGCGGATGACGCCTCAGCGCTTGGCGCTGCGACGCTTCGCCGGACCCTTCCGTGGTCGCGGGGCGGCCTTGGCTTTCGCAGCGCGCTGGGCCGCGCCCACACCCAGGCGCGCCCAGGTCACCAGCAGGTCGCCGTCATCCAGCGCGGCGACCGGGGCCTTGCGGTAGCTCATGCTCATCGAGCCCCCGCCCTTCTTCTCGTACACGAAGCGCGGCAGCCCCTCGGCCTCGAAGCGCCCCTCGGTCTCGTCGTCCACCTTGAGGTAGAGCTCGTCGTCGGCCACCAGCGCGAACATCGTGCCGTCCAGGTAGAAGCCGTGCCCGCCGAACATGGCGCGGGCCACGACGGGGCCCAGGGGCTGGAGCAGGTCCACCCAGTGCGCCACGAGCTCGTTCTTGGAGGTGCTCATCGCTGTGCAGGGTAGCGCCGGCGGCGACCGAACAGAACCACCAGCGCGGCGCTCAGCGCAAGGAGGGCTGCGCGCGATGGCCCAGGCGGAGCGGCGCGGCAGCCTTCTCCGTTCGCCATGGGGTCCCCGTTGGGCGGGTCGGGATCTGGGTTCGCGTCACAGGCGCCTTGCTCCACGAGCGCCCACGTGACCGGCGTGGACATCACCCCGGCGACGTTCATCGCCACGACGGGCGCGCTCGCGGGGGGCGTGCGCGCATCGCCCGTGAACGTGGGCGCGCTGTGGTAGGCCGCGCGGGGGTCGAGGATGCCGAGCAGCTCGCCCGCGCCGTTCACCCAGCCGATGATGGTCCCAGGCTGCGTCAGCGTGAAGCGCACGGTCGTATCGAGCCGCCCCGAGGTGTCCGGGCGCTCGCAGCACGAGTCCCGCGGCTCGGTGCAGGCGGTGCAAGCGGCCTGTCCGAGCGCGACGGTCGGAGCGCTCGGCGGCGTCGTGTCGGGCATGTCCGCGTGGACGGCGTACGTGCCGAGCGGCTCGTCCGAGGCGAACGCGTCGGGGCCGTAGACCGTGACCTCGGTGGTCGACGACGTGTCGAAGCGCAGGAGGGCTGCGCCCGGCAAGATGGTCACGCTGACCGAGATGGGCTCACCCTCGGCGTCCTCCACGTGGAACGCGTCCACGCCGCCCGGCACCCCGACGTGGTAGTGGAGCGCCACGAGCACCTCCCCTGACGGCAACGACTCTCCGTCGTCGGGGGTGGCGTGCGAGAAGGGCGCAGCGAGACTGCACGCTCGCGCGGGGGTCGCCACCGCACAGCACGCGAGGGACAGCAGCCCTGCAGCCAGGCTCACCCCTGTCGAAAGCGGGGCGCGACCGACGCGCGCAAGCGCACGTGCCTCAATGGAGTCCTCCCAGAAGTCCTTCATGACCCTCGTTCTAGCGGCTGGAGGTCGTGGACGTCAATCTCGGGCCGTGCCATTCGTGTGGCAGGGGGCGCCTCAGGCATCGCCCACGCGCAAGCCCGCTGCGGCGATGGCGTCCAGCAGTGCGGCGTGCAGCGCGAGCGGGTCTTCGTTCAGCCCCTTCAGCTCGTCCGGCCCCAGCAGCGGGACGAACCCCTCGTCCGTGCGCGCCAGCACCATGGGGAAGCGACCGTCGATGGCGGCGGCCAGCGCGTCGCTCAGCTGGTTCCTGTAGACCTCCTCCACCGGCGTGAGCAGCTGCTTCTCACACTTGGCCCACTCGCCCTTCTTCGTGAGCCCGCCGTAGGTGATCTTGCAGAGCTCGCAGGGCTCGTCTCCGCGGATGGTGTCCGCCAGGTACGAGAGCCCGCCCTTGAGGGACCACGTGGCGTTGAAGGCCATCACGACGGCGCGCAGGGAGGAACCGGCCATGCCGCACTCTATCAGCCGTGCGCCGCGGGGGGTGGTGCGCCCCGGCAGGGTCCGTTCTAAATATGTGCTTGCAGTTATATAACGAATTCTGCATGTTATCGACATGCCCGCCCTGCAGTCGCTCGACATGACCTTCGCCGCGCTGTCCGACCCGACGCGCCGCGCCATCCTCGCGCGTCTGGCTCAGGGGGAGGCCACCGTCAACGAGCTCGCCGCGCCCTTCGCGGTGTCTCAACCCGCCATCTCGCGGCACATCAAGGTGCTCAGCGAGGCGGGGCTCATCACGCAGCGCGTCGAGGGCACCAAGCGACCGTGCCGGCTCGCGCCCACCGCGCTGACCGAGCTGGACGAGTACCTGAACATGCTGCGCCGCGCGCTCGAGGCGAACTACTCCCGGCTCGACGCCCTGCTCGCGGAGCAGACCGACGCGCACACCTCCGGGACCCCAGTGTCCGTGAACCCCAAGACCACGAAACCCAAGACCGCGAGCACCGCCGTCAAAAAGAGGAAGTGACCATGAGCAAGTTGCAGCTGAAGACCGAAGGAGACCTCCACGTGGTCGTCACGCGCCGCTTCGCCGCGCCGCCGTCGGCCGTGTACCGCGCGCACCTCGAGCCCGAGCTGATCCAGCAGTGGATGCTGGGGCCCGACGGATGGAGCATGCCGGTGTGCATCAACGAGGCGAAGGTGGGCGGCACCATCCGCTACGAGTGGGCCGACGGGAGCGGCCACGGCTTTCACCTGACGGGCGAGCTCCTGGAGCTGGACCCCCCGCGCCGCATCGTCCACGTGGAGCGCATGTTCTTGCCCGACCCCACCCCGGACAACCACGTCGAGACCGTGTTCGAGGCCGACGGTGACGGCACGCTCATGACCATGCGCATGACGCTGCCCGACGAGGCGACGCGCAAGGCCATGCTCGAGTCCGGCATGGAGCACGGCATGGAAGCGTCCTACGTGCGCCTCGAGCAGAGCCAGGGCTTTTGCGCGTGAGCACCGCCGGGTCACGGCCTCCCCGCGGTCGCACTCACGCTCCCAGCTCGCCCTCGATCAGCGCCACCAGCGACTCGCTCACCACGAACGTGGGGCGCTCGAGCGGCTCGCCTCGCGCACGGCGCACCATCGCGTGGAGGCGCAGCAGGTTGGCGAGCCAGTGCGCCTGATACGCGGGTGAGAGCCTCTGGAGAAATTCCAGGAGTCCATCCGGTGGCTGACGCCGCTCCAAGATGTCGGCGCTCCGCGTCAGCGTGTCCTCGATGGCGCGCTCCAGCACCGCCAGCACGGGTGGGTGCGCGTACGGCTCGCTGTCGAGGAAGAAGCCCAGCATCCCCGGCGCGTCGATCTCCACCAGCTCCTCCAGCGCCGCGCCCAACGCCGCCTCGCCGTCCGCTGTGCGTGTGGGCGACAAGCATTCGAGGAACGCACGCGCGAAGACCTCGGCGGTGCCGTTGCTGACCCACATGCGCTCCGCGCCCAAGGAGTAGCAGGAGCTCATGGCGCGCTCCGAGGGGGGACGCGCGTGGCGAGGTGCGCGGCGACGGCGGCGACGATGGCCGCGGGGTCACAGGCGTACAGGTCGGCCCCGCTGAACGGGTTGAGCTCGAGCACGTAGAGCTCACCGTCGGACTCGCACATGTCGAGCACGTAGACGGGCTCGGGCGGCGTGAGCGCTCGCGCGACCTCTGACGCGAACTGGAACGGTCGGCCATCGGGATCGTCCGGTAGGGCTCGGCGACCATCGCTCTCGTAGGCGCTCCCTGCGACGACCTCGCGGTCCACCACCACGTAGCGCCACTCGCGCGCAATGCTGCGCACCGGGGCGAGCACCACGGGCAGCGCAGGGTCGTCGTAGTAGAAGCCGAAGTCGAGCGCGCTCAGCGACATCTGCCCGGCGGGGACGACCCGTCCTGCAAAGGGCTTGAGCGGGCTGTCCGGTCGGACGAACACGTCTGGGAGCGACGCGGCTTCCGCGACCGCCTGCGCGACGGTCAGCAGCCGCGAGCCCTTCTGGAGCAACCAAGGCTCCGCGTGGGGGTACCACGCGCTGCAGTGGAAGGCGTCGACGGCGCAGAAGCTACCGGGCCGATAGGGCAGCTCGCGCGCGATGCGTGCCGCGTTCCCGAGGCTGCCGTGGAACACGGCGTGGCCTGCCGGACGCGGCCAGCGCCCCGTGTCCCAGAACGCGTCGTCCCACAGCGAGACCTCGTGCCCCGCCGCGCGCGCCGCGTCCGCCAGCGAGAAGCCGCTGCCGAACACGTCCGGCTCGAGCACCCAGTGCAGCGGGTCGTTGGGGTGGGATGTCGAGGGAGTGGTCACGGTGGCCTCGGTGCGGGTGGGAGATGCGCCCTCACCTGGGGCGGGCCGGCTTGCGCGTCAACGTCGTACCGCCCCCCGCGCGCTGGGCGACGCACATCTCACGCGCGCACGTGCGCAGCCAACGGCCGGGTTGGTCCGTAGGTGGCACATTCAGTTCGGACTCCCCGAACGTGCCGGCTCGCGCCAGCGCTCGCGCTCGCTGCCCAGGATGCTCAGCGGGTACACCGCGCCGCCCTCCAGCACGTAGCGCGCGATGGTCTCCACCTCGCCGCCACGCAGCGAGAGCCCGCCAATTTCTTCCAGCGCGAAGTAGCGCGCCTCCTCCGTGTGCTCGTCCGGCACGCTCTTGGGCGGCGTGTCGTCGCTGGGGTGGGCCGTGAAGATCACCCGCAGCCGCGCCGCCCCGGTGAGGGGCGTGTACTCCACCCGCACCACGCCATCCAACGTGACCGAGACACCCGCCTCCTCGAGCGTCTCGCGCACGGCCGCGTCGGTAAGGCTCTCGCCGGGTTCCACGCGGCCAGCAGGCATGTACCAGCCCCCGCCGTGCTCGCGCTCCCGCACCAGGAGCACGCGCCGTCCCAGGCGCACCACGACGAGGGCGAACGCGTGCAGGTCGAGGGGAGGGCGTGGCATGCCCCATGGTAGCGTGTTCACCCGCGTGACGGCTCGCGCGTCCTGTGGACGTCGGCCTCGTCGCCGTGCTAGCCGTCTTGAACCTTGGATGCCCCGCCGGGCAGAGGGAGAGCCACATGGGAATCAAATCGTTCAAGCTCATCCTGTTCGGGCTCGGCGTCGTCGTCTGGGCGGTGGTCCACGCGCTCCGCATTCGGGCTGCCAAGCAGCGGATGGCCCGCATCGCGGCCGGCAACCAGTGCTTGAACTGCGATGGCGTCGACGTCACGCGGCAGGCCGACGGCATGCGTTGCAACGCCTGCGGGTACGTCGCCAGCAACGCCCTGCTCGAGACCAACGTGTCCGAGCGTGACATCGCCGCCGTGACCACCCCCGGCGCTCCTTCGCGCCGCGACTGGTGATCGCCCTCGAATCGCGTTCATCCGCGCCAGTGCTACCGTCCGCCCCATGTTCGAGCGCTTCTCCATGGTCACAGGGACGACGCGTGCGCTGACGCACGGCGAGGCGCGGTTCACGCTCTGGTGCGACGCCGTGCCGGCGGGGCTGGTGGGGACTCACTTCGGCGTGGTGCACGCCGGCTCGGTGGTGCTCGCGGTGTCCACGGGGACCTTTCCGCTGCAGCCCGGCATGGTGTTCTGCACGGCGGGTGACTTGTCCGTGCGCGGCGAGGGCCAGGTGCTCGGCGTCACCCACCACGACGGCGGCCGCGGGTTCTTCCAGCTGGCCGGGCCCGCCGAGGAGCGTGGACGGCTGCGCTACATCGACGGCTGCACCGACTCGCTGCTGATCGCGCCACAGGTGCGCGGTGAGCCGTGCTTGAACCACCTGCACTTTCCGCCGGGCGTCGAGCAGACGTTCCACACGCACCCGTCGTTTCGCGCAGGGCTCGTGCTGCGTGGGCACGGGCACTGCGACGGAGACGGTGGTCGCGTGCCGCTCCTGGCGGGCGATGCGTTTCACATCCCGGCGGACGCCAGGCACCGCTTCGTCACCACCGACTCATCGATGGACGTCATCGCGTTCCACCCCGACAGCGACTTCGGCCCGACCCACGACGACCACCCCATGGTCAACCGCACGATGGTGGACGGCGTCTCTGCGCGGCACCTCACGAGCATCCGCACATGAAGTGCCCCTCGTGTCAGCGCACCCACAAGCGCCGCGACGGGCTGACCTGCGCGTGTGGCGCCGCCTTCGTGTTCGACCCCAAGGACAAATACAACTTCACGGACACACGCTTCGCGAAGGTGCTGCGGCGCGTCAGCGCGGGCTACACGCGGAGCTTCACGAAAGGGCAGCTGCGCACCGCGTTCGTCCTCGAGTATCAGCAGCGGGCGCTCGGGTCGCTGGGTGGCGCAGTCCTTTTCGCGGTCTTCATGGCGGGCATCATTGGAGTGCTGGGCGTGGGGGTGTTCCACACGTGGTGGGGCTTCGCCCTAGGCCCCGTGCTGACGCCGCCGATGCTCGTCGCGCACCGTCGGAGCGCCCGCCGCGTCATCCCGAGCCGGCACGAGGTCGAGTCGTGGATCACCCGCTGGACGCAGAACCGTGGCCCCATCAAAGGGCTCCTGCGCGAGCCGAGCCTGAGCGCGCCGACACCCTACCGGGACGCCAAGGACCTCTTCGACTACGGCGTCGCGCACCTGCTCGTGGTGGACAGCGACCTGTTGGTCGACTTCCTGGTGCTCAACGGATGGGCTGCGCAGCACCACTGTCTCGTCGTGTCCCACACGGGCTACCCCACGCACGCCGTGCCGCTCGCGCACCGCTTCCTGGGTGAGCAACCCGACCTCCCCGTGTGGCTGTACCACGGACCCACTCGTCACGCGTTCGAGGTCGAGCTGCGCGAAGCCGGCTGGCCGCTGGATGGGCACCCCGTGCGGGATCTGGGCCTCTTCGCAGCGCAGCTGAGCGAGACGCGCTTCATCGCGCGCCACTTCCCGGGTTTGGACCTGCGCACGTTCACCGCGGACATGCTGCCGCCTCCCGTGTTGCTCGGCGCGCTGGGGGCATGCCTCGCGGCGGGGGCAACGTTCGGGCCGCTGCTGGCTGCGAACCGCGCCTCTAACAAAGCTGGCGACAGCGACTCCGACTTCGGGTAGCCGCGTGTCTCTGCTGGCTGGGTACATGGGCGCGCCCGACCCGCGCGTGGACGCCGCATTGGTGAGCGCGCTGCGGCTTCGTCACCAGGGCGCCGTGCATCACGTCGACAATGCGCACGGACGCCTCTTCTGGGCGGCCGACGCGTTCACGCCCGACGAGGCCGCCCGCGGGCTCGCGCGGTGTGGCGCCGTCGCGCTGGGCATCGCCGGTGAGCGCATCCCGACGCCCGCCGAGCTGCTCGCCTCATACCTGACGGAAGGCGTGTCTGCGTTCGACGCGCTGACCGGCGCGTTCGTGCTCGCGGTGCTCGATGGACGCCAGCTGGTGCTGGCGCGCGACACGGCCGGGGAGCGCAGCCTCTACGTGACACGGCATGCATCGCGCCGCTGCTTTGCCATCGAGCCCAAGGCGCTCTGGGGGCTGCCGGGCTTCAGCCGCGAGATCGAGCCCAGCGCGGTGCCGCGCTACTTCACGTTCAGCTTCCAGCCCGGCCGCGAGACCATGCTGCGGGGCATCCACCAGGTGCCCGCCGCTGGTGTGTGGCGCTTCGGGCCGGACGGGGCCACCGCCGACGAGCCCCTCGAGTCCTTCAGCTACGCACACGCCGAGCGCGCCGCTGCCCCGCACGTACCCGAGCCTGTCTCGGACGACGCAGGGCGTGTCCAAGGCTTCGCGGGCACGCTCGCCGCCGCCGTGCGGGCTCGCGTTCAGGCCGCAGGGCGCCACGGGGTCGCTGCGACGTTGTCTGGCGGTCTCGACAGCAGCTTGGTCGCGGCGCTGCTCGTGCGCGACCGCGCGACACCGTTGCCTACGTACACGCTGCACTTCGGCGAGAAGCTCCCCAACGAGCTCGTGTTCGCGCGGCTCGTTGCCCGGCACCTTGGCACGGAGCATCACGAGGTCGCCCTCGAACCACGGCGCTTTGCGCGTGACCTCACCGAACTGGCCGCGCTGCTCGACGACCCCATCGGCGACCCCGTGACCCTCGGGAACTACGCCATGGCGCGCCAGATCGACCCCGCGCACCCCGTGGTGTTCAACGGCGAGGGGGGCGACCCGTGCTTCGGGGGGCCCAAGACCATCCCGATGATGATGCACCACTGGTACGGACCGGGTGCGGACACTTCGCCAGACCCCCTCCATCGCGAGCGCGCGTACCTCATGAGCTATCGCCGCGCCTACCACGAGCTCCCGCAGCTGTTGTGCGAGCCGTATCGCGGGCATGGCGCGCACCTCCCGGAGCTGCTCTCGCCCTACTTCGCGCGCCCGCACAGCGTGTTGCTGCGGATGCTGCTCGAGATCAACCAACGGCTGAAGGGCGCGCACCTGATCCTGCCCAAGGTCGAGCGTCTGCAGCGCAGCGCTGGCCTCTGGCCCATGAGCCCCCTCTTCGACCGCGCCATGATCGACGCCAGCATGACCCTGCCGGCGCGCTTGATCGTGGCGCGCGGGAGCGACAAGCGCGTGCTGCGCGAGGTAGCGGCCCCGCTGCTCCCCCCGGAGATCCTCGCGCGGCCCAAGAGCGGGATGCGCGTGCCGGTGAACTACTGGTTCCGCGGCGAGCTGCGCGGTCTGGCGAAGAAGCTGCTCGCGCCCAAGCGCGTCCGGCGCGCGGGCATCTTCGACGCCGAACGCGTGCAGGAGATCCTGCGCTACGACACCGAGCAGAGCGGCGCGCGCTACGGCCTCTGGCTGTGGATGCTGCTCACCTTCGAGATGTGGCGGGGTCTGGTGCTGGAGGGCGAGCAGGACTGGTAGCGCGTCCGGCGAGACAACGGGCGGACGCGCACCATCGGCTCTCGATCACGGTGGCAACGCGCACGCACGCGATGCGTCGTCCCCGCGTGCGTGCGTGCGTTCGTCACGCACGCCAGCACCAGCTCGGAACGGGGCGACCATCCGACGTGCGCTCCGTACGGCACGGAGCGACGAGCGAGCGTCAGCGGAAGCGCACCGCGCGGCTCGGCGCCGAGGCGCGGCCCCACTGGTCCACGAACGCCAGGCGCACGCGGTCCCCACGCTCGAACTCCCCGTTCTGCACGGCGGACCACGATGGACATGCGCCGCCTCCGAGGAGCATGTCGCGCAACGTCACCCGCCGGCCTTCCGGAGGGAGCGTGCTGTAGAGGGTGACGGCCTCGCCAGCCCACCCGACGACCGCGGCGACGTGGGGTGGGACCGCCGTGCGCAGCTGCGCGAGCTGCTGCTGGCGCTGCGTCCAGCGGCGACCATCGCGGCCCCCGGGGTGACGCGGGAAGGTGCGGGTGTAGGCCCGTTGGAGCGTCGGGGCTGGCGGGGGCGCGGGCATGGTGCTGTCCTCGACCGTCACGGTGAGGGGCAAGGCAGGCGGGCGCTCGGCGTTCGTGGCCCACCCCGGACCCCACGTGCCCTCGAGTTGCCACGTCCCTGGTGTGAGCGCTGGCTCCGGCACGTAGTGGACGAGCGTCCCCAGCAGCACGGTCTCACGGCGCAGGGAGACCACGCGGCCCTCGGATGTGAGCCGCAAGGTGGGCGGCGGCTCGTAGTCGTCCACGTCGGGTTCGTCGAGACCCGATCCGAGCACGAGTGGCCGTGGCGCCTCCACGACCAGCAGCGCACCATCGCGCGGGAGCGGCTGGTCCAGCGGCGTGAGCACCCGAGGCGCGGGCCTGCGGACCCGCGGGCAGGCGCTCGCTCGCGTCCGCTCGGAGGGGGTGACCGCCAGCACGAAGGCGACGAGCGCGAGCAGCGCTACCAGCACCGAGAGCGTTCGTCCCGTGCGCATCGAAGCACGCGCGACACGCGCCGACCACGCGGCTCCGCGTCTGTGTGGGTGACCCATGCGGTCAGGGTACCCGCCCGCCACGCGTCTGACACCCCTCGCAGACCATTCGCCCGGCGCACCTCGTTGCTCGGCGGAGCGAGTCCTGGATGCGCGCCGTGTGCCATGCTGCGTGCCATGTCCGGCTACCTCTTCGACACGAGCGAGCTCCCGGCCGGCCGCGGCCTGCGCGCGCAGCTGTTCCGCGATTCGCAGCCGCTGTCGTACCGCGCGTTCATCACCGGTCTGTGCGAGGATCCCGGGCTGCGTCGCATGCTGCGCGAGCACCTCGCCGCGGCGCCTTTCGAGGCCTTCCGCTGGGAGACCCCGTGCGTGTCCGCGTCGACGGCCTCACGGCCCTTCGAGTACGTGGTGCTGGACAGCCCGGGCCTCGCCGCGCGGCCCGAGCCCGACGTGTTCGCACAGCACTTCCCGCGCGCCGTTCGCGGGGTCGTGGCGTTCGAGAATCTGGGCGGTGACGCGCGCCTCGTCGTGCCCGCGCCCATGGCCGAGGCCAGCGCGTACAACCACCTCGCGCGCTTCGTGCGTCGCGCGCCCGTCGCGCAGCAGGACGCGCTCTTCCGGGTGGTGGGCGAGCAGATGAGAGACCGCATCGCGCGCAAGCCAGTCTGGCTGAGCACGGCGGGAGCGGGGGTCTACTGGCTGCACGTGCGCCTGGACGACCAACCAAAGTACTACGGGCACACCCCCTATCGCTCGGCCTGACTCATGCATAAAGTCCATCAAGGCGATCTTTTGCGAGCTAAGAAGCTGCGGATTGCAATGTATTGATTGTCATGGCAAGCATTAGGCTTGTCGAGCATCTGCCACATCGAAGCCTTCGTCGCGGGTCGTTGGCAGGTCGCAGCACGCCTCGAACGACGCGACGCCCAGCGGACGGGCCTCTGGGGGTGGCTCGAGTACGAGCCCCTCTACACCGATGAAGCGCTCGGTGCGCGAGATCTTCGCGCCGTCTCTGTGCGCTACCCCGTGAGCTACGGTCTCGAACGCTGCGGCTCACTGCCTGCGTTTGCGGCGGACCTCCTGCCGCAGGGGGAGGCGCGCAGACACGTGCTCGCACGACTGCGCCGCGACGGGGGCGAGACGAGCGACTGGGACGTCCTGCTGGCGGGGGCGCGCAACCCAGTGGGTAACTTGCGGGTCGCGGAGGCCGTGACGCCCGCCGAGGAGAGTCGCGATGGCGTGACCCTCGCCGAGATCGTCGAACGCGGCGACACCTTCCGCGCGTGGGCCGAGAGCCAGCAGCTCCCCATGACCGGCAGCAGCGACACGGGTGGGGCGTCCCCGAAGCTGCTGATGACCGAGGATGCCTCCGGGTGCCTCCACGCCGACGGTGCGCTGCCAGACGAACGCGCTTTCCGGCACCTGCTGATCAAGTTTCCCCGCGGGCGCACGCAACAAGACGCCGCCGTGCTTGCCAACGAGGCCCCATACCTCGAGGTCCTCCGAGCGCTCGGGCTTCGTTGTGGCGCCCCCCTCGTCCATCAGGCGGGAACCCTCGTGGTGCCCCGCTTCGACCGGCGGCGGGTGGACGGCGCCGTGGTGAGGCTCGGCATGGAGAGCGCGTACTCGTTGATGGGTGTCTCGGAAGCGGGTGCGCGTCTGTCGTTCGAAGCGCTCTTGGAGCAGTTGGCGCAACACGTCGACGATCCCGCGCGCGACGTCCTGGAGCTCATCCTGCGTGACGCCGCTGCGCTGGCGCTGGGCAACCCCGACAACCACGGTCGCAACACATCGCTGCTGAAGCACGCCGATGGCCGCGTGGAGCTGTCACCCGTCTATGACTTCGCGCCGATGTGCCTGGACCCCGACCTGATCGTGCGACAGACACGCTGGCGTTCCGAGCCCGGCGACGTCGACTGGGACGACGTGGTCCGCGCCGTGAGCGAGCGACTCCCGAGCTTGCTCCCGGTCGACGCGCTGGTGCCGGCGCTGCGCTCCTTTGGCGAGCGCCTCGGCGCGGCGAGCGAGATCATGCGCGACGTCGGCGTCGACCGGGACCTCGTCACTCGAGTCGAGCCGCGCATCAGAGCGACGAGCGCGGCCTTGTGCGCACTGAGGGCTGGGTAGACCCGTGGGGCGCATGAAGCAGCTGAGCCCCGAGGAGCGGCGCCTCGCGCGCCGGGCCCTCTACGACGCACTCGAGGCCGGAGAGCTGGAGCTGCCCGAGACCGTGCGACGCTTGCGGGAGGTAGCGGGCATGACCCAGGCGGAGTTCGGCGAGCGCATCGCCGGCGTGTCGCGCCTGACGGTCTCCCAGATCGAGCGTGGCGAAGGGAACCCCACCCTGGACACCCTCACCCGCATAGGGGCCGCGTTCGGCCTGACGCTGGGCTTCGTGCCCAAGCGGACCCCGCGCACCTGACGCACTCGACCGGGGTTCGCTCGATCTGTCCGTGCTCCTCCCAGCCACCCGACCTTGGACCGCGCCGGTCAGTACGCGCAGTGGACGACCTCGAAGGTCCCCGTCAGCGTGTACGTCTGCTCGTCGGCGCTCGTGTAGGAGTACGTGATCTGGCCCGCGATCGACTCGTCGGTCACGGACGTGATCACCAGCGTGCCCTGGTTCGACCCCGTGCTCTCGAACCCGCCGACGTTGCTGTAGAGCTGCACCTGGACGTTGCTGTACGTGCCGACGGCGAACTGCGGCGCGCGGATGGCGGCGTTCAGGCCGCTCGGCGGCGAGTTGGATTCCTCGGAGCCGCAGCCGAGGTTCCCCGTGCCCACCAAGATGACCGAGGCACCGTTGGACACCGTGGCGAAGCCGTTCACTGCGGTGAACGCCGAGCCCTCGTACGAACCCATGACGTTGCCGCTCAGGAGGGGCTCGGCGGAGACTCCGCCGCCGCACGCGGTGAGCATGCAGGCCAAGGTGAGCGTGAGGACGACCTTGGAGAGTGATGTGCGCATCGGACGACGGTACCAATCCTCCCCGCCGCGCAGAAGGTCCCAGGTGCGGGACCCTCGGCACCAGGCGTGTATACCGGGTGTATACGGAAGGAACCCCGCGCGGGCGGTGGCGTCCCTGGCGATGGGCTACCCTCGAGTGGTGAGCGACACCGCCCCGGAGGTCTTCCGGTACCTCGACTACCGCGCCTACCTGCGTGACTTCTACGAGCACAAGAAGGCGGGGCCGCGCTCGTTCTCGTACCGCGCGTTCTCACGCCGCGCGGGCCTCAAGTCGCCCAACTACCTGAAGCTGGTGATGGACGGGGACCGCAACCTGACGGCGGCCATGGCCGGCAACTTCGCCGACGGCTGCGGGCTCACGGGCGAGTCCAAGGCCTATTTCATCGATCTCGTGGCGTTCAACCAGGCCGGCACCGGGCCGGAGCGCACGGCGGCCTACGACCGGCTCAAGAGCCACCGCCGCTACCGCACCGTGCAGCGGCTCGAGCTCGCGCACGCGGCCTACCACGCGAGCTGGTACATCCCCGCCATCCGCGAGCTGGCCTGCCGTGCAGACTTCCGGGCGGAGGCGGCGTGGGTGGCCGCCCGCCTGCGCCCGCGGATCACACAGTCGCAAGCCGAGCGCGGCCTGCGTATACTGCGCGAGCTGTCCATGCTCATCCAGAACGACGAGGGCCGCTGGGTGCAGGCCGAGGCGCTGGTGTCCACCGGGCCCGAGACCTTCGGCGTCCACATCGGCAACTATCACCGCACGATGATGCGGCAGGCTGCGGCCGCCATCGACGAGTTCCCGCCCGCGCAGCGCGACATCAGCTCGCTCACGCTGTGCCTCGGCGACGACAAGCTGGCCGAGGTCAAGGCGCGCATCGTGCGCTTCCGGCGCGAGCTGCTCGAGCTGAGCGTCGAGGACGAGAGCCCGCGGCAGGTGGTGCAGGTCAACTTCCAGCTGTTCCCTCTCAGCGATGCCGTGCCCCTGCACGGTGGCGAAGCGGAGGAGCCCTGATGCAGTCGCCCCAGGCAGTACGGGAGGGCATTGGGCGCTCTCTCGCGGCGGTCCTCGCGCGCACCTCGCTTCGTTCCGCACCATGCTCGGCCTTGCCCGGTCGCACACTCGCGGTGGTCCTCGCGCTCGCTGGGCTTGTGGCGTGCGCCGGTACCGAGACAGGCAACCCTCCCGCGGCCGATGGCACCCGCGACGTGACGGTGCTCCCCACCGAGATGTGGCAGGGCCCGCCCTACTTCGACAGCGAGGCGTTCGCCGACGCGGAGCGCCTGGGCAACGCGCACATGGCGTTCGCGCGGGTCGAGCTGCTGCCCGAGGGCACCTGCGAGGCGCTCGAGAGCAACCCCGCCGCCGCCGTCCCGTCGGCCATCGTGCTGGACCTGAGCGAGGGCATGGGCTTCCAGCTGCCCGCTGGCGTCTTCTGCGGGCTGCGCCTCTTCCCGGCCATCGGGGCCGCCGACGACCCCACCGTGCCGCCGCTCCTCGTCGGGCACAGCCTGGTCTTCGAGCTGCGCGACCTGCAGGGCGCGTCCTACGTCCGGGTCCGCAGCCAGCGCACTGCGCCCATCGTCCTCTTTGCGGGCGGGAGCGCCGGCACCGTGTTCGAGATCCCAGACGGTGGGGCAGCCGCGCACCTCGCCGTGGACGCCGCCGCCGCGCTCATCGCCCTGCGCTTCTGGGAGACCCCGAACCGCCAGGCAGACGGTAGCTTCTTGTTCGAGGAGAACAACGCGGGGACGTTCCTGCGTGCCTTCGAGGCCGAGCCGGGCCTGCTGCGTCTGTTCCTCGACGACGTGGGGTCAGCCGTCAGCGACGCAGGCGCCCCGAGCGCGGACGCGGGGGTCGGCGCATCGTCCGACGGAGGCGTGGACGCCGGCACCGAACCACCCGATGGTGGCGTGGACACCGGGGTGGACTACGACGCGTACGAGCTGGCCCGTACCCGCTGAACCGCGCCTCGCGCCTCTCGGGCGTGACGCTCGTCCCTCGGCGCGCACTCGGGCGCAAACGCGGTCGGTTCGGGCCAAGCGACGCACGCCTCGCTGACGCGCGGAGTACGCCCGGCGAGGAGCGCGCTGGTTAGAGCTGAATGCGCGCCACGCTCACTTGGTCGCCGGCGTGCTCGAGGCGCACCACGTGCCGCGTGATGCGTTGCCGACGTGTCCCTACGTGCTGGGCGACGGTCAGCGTCACGTACGTGTCCGCCACCAGGCGGTTCCCGTTGTTGCCGTAGTAGTGCGCCTGCACGTGGTACTCGCCGTGCGGTGCGCGCTCCAGCTGGAAACGCTCGGGACCGAAGCCCTGCGTCACGTCGTCCAGCAGGTGGCCGCCCGCCGCCGTGTCGCGGTGGCCGTAGTAGCAGCGCTCGCCCGACGGGTCGGTCACCCACAGGTCGATGTCCGTGTTGTCGGTGTTCCAGGTCATGGTCACGCGCAGGTCGCCCTCGGGGACACGCAGCGACAGCGCTTGCTGCCGGTCGCGCAGCCAGCGGGCCAGCGGGCTCTCGGGCTGCGCTTGGATCAGCGCGTGGGCGAAGAGGGCGTACTCCTCCTGCACCACGGTCATCACGCCCCGGAAGCGGCCGTCCCACTGCCCGGCCAGCGCGGCCTCGAACAGCAGCGCCGTGATGCTGGGGCGGGACAACCACAGCGCACCCGCCAGGTCGCGGTAGCTCTGCGGCTCGTAGGGGCGCTGCTCGAGCACTCCGAACAGCAGCTCGGCCGCCTCGGCGTCCGCTCCCCAGCTGAGCAGTGTGTAGGCCAGCGAGCGCGCCACCTCGGCCGACGCGGGGGCGTTCTCGACGCCGCTCGAGAGCGCTCGGAGCGCCGCGCCCAGCTGCTCGTGCTCGAACCGGCGCTGGGCTTCGACGCGGAAGTGCTCCACCGACTCGGGGTCGTGCGACATGCCGTCGCGGTACGCGCGGCCCGCGTCGTCGCGCGTCAGCAGGGGCACGCTCACGCGGCCGCCCAGGAAGTCCCGCGGGCTCTGCGACACCATCGCGCTCAGCTGCTGCAGCACGCGCCCCTCGTCGAGCTCGTGCAGGCGGTGGTGGGCGCGCGCCACGTCGAGCACGCGCTCGAGACGCGCCCAGGCGGTGCGGGGCGCTGCCTGCCGGGTCCCCTCGCGCACCACCGCCGCCAGCTGCCCGAGGGCGCGCGCGAGGGGCTCGTCGCGCAGCGCGTACTGCTCGTACTCGGCGTCGGTCTCGAGCACCAGGAACGAGGCCACGCGCGACGGGACCTTGTAGCGCTGGCCGATCGCGACCGCGAGGCGCTCGTGTTCGTCGCCGGGGTTCGCGAGCAGGTGCGCCACCGCTACCTCGGCCCAAGCGCGCGACGCCAGCTCGCCCGTGGCCGCGAGCTCCACGTCGCGGGTCCAGGTCACGGGCTGCTGCCCCACGCGCCCCACCAGGCGCACCCGCGCGGGGCCCGCGCGCAGCAGGCGACCCACCACCAGCAGCTCGGTCCCCACCGCGAAGCTCGACGCGCCGCCCGCGACCAGCACGTCGCTCACCTGCGCGCCGCCATTTCCCCGGCCCTCCACCAGCACCTGCTCCACCTGCAGGCTGGGCCGCTGGTGCGCCACGGCGCAGGCCGGGACGCTCGTCACGGACAGGCAGTTGAACACGCCCGCCGTCGCCACGCGGCGCAGGAGGTCCGTGTTCTCCGCACCGAGGCCGGTGCGGTACGCGAACACGCGCGTGCTGGCCCAGGCCCCGCCGCGTCCGCGGAGCAGCGTCGGGATGTCGCGCTCACCCCACGTGATCTGCCCGTCGCTCAGCAGGAACACGTCCGCCTGGCGCTGGCCCACGTCCGCCATGGGCGGGGCGTACAGCGCGTCCAGCGCCGCGCCGAGGTCCGTCGCGCCCTCGAGCAGCACCTGCTCCAAGCGCCCCAGCAACTGTGTGCGTCCGGCTGCGTCGTTGGTGAGCCAGCTCTGTGACAGCCAGCGCGCACCGGCGTCGAACGTCACCACGTTGAAGCGCTCGATGGCGCTGCTGCGCTCGAGGATCTCGCGCAGCAGCGCGACGTCGATCGCGAAGCGCTCGGGGTGCTCGGAGAGCGAGGTGTCCAGTAGGAACACCGCGCTCGAAGCACCCGCGCTCGCGCCCTGTCCCGCGAGGGTCTCGTCGCCCACCAGCCGCAGCGCGACGTGCCGCTCGTTGGCCCCTGGGTCGCCTCCCGCCACGGCTTCGACGCCGGCCGCGGCCGGCCGCACCGGCAGACGGAACGAGGCGCGTCCCGCCTGGGTGTTGCCCGTCACGCGCAGCCCGTAGCCATGGAAGCCCGCGCGCGTGAGCGCCTGTCCGCGGTAGTCGCCCGTGTAGCGCAGGCCTCCGACCGTCGCGGCGTTCGCGAACAGCGCGAAGTCCAAGGAGGAGAGCGCGCCCTCCGGCACCGGGAAGCTGTACTCCAGCTCTTCCCCGACGCGCGGCAGCGTCTGTTCGTAGCTGACGATGACGCGGTGGTAGCCGTGCGCCTGGATCGGGAAGACGCGCGCCTCGAAGGTGTTCGGCGCCACCTCCTCCACGAGCGCCGGGTCCACGCGCCTGCGGGTCACGTTCTCGTACACCTCGCGACCGTGCTCGGCGCGCACCAGACGCCCGACGCGCAGCTCGCCCCACGCACCGGGGTCGACGCCGTCGATCACGGCTTGCACGCTGCCCCCTTGCATCGCCTCCTCGCGGCGCCGCAGGGCCTCCTCGCCGTTGGCGGGCCCGAAGAACTCCGGCTGCTGCGTGCCCTGACCGAGGTACATGGCGTAGCTGGAGACGCTCGCCTCGGGGGGCAGCGCGTAGCGGAACGTGCCCTCCAGCGTGCGCTCGTGAGGGTTGTAGAAGACGTGGTCCACCACCGTCCGTGCGCGGAAGCCCTCGACGTGGACGCGCACGCGCACGTCGCGCAGCTCCAACGTCTGCCCGCCGCCCAGCGCCACCGTCGCGAACCGCGCGGCGTTGCTGGTGCGCCTCCAGGTCTGGGGGCCACCGACTTCTCCGCCGCGCTCGCCCTCACGTCCAGTCGACCCCGCCGCCAGGGATGGGGCGGACGGGGCTGCGCGCTCTTCATAGACCGCGTCCATCTCGGTGGCGTACTCCCCAGAGGCTGACTCGGGGTAGGGCATGCCGTCCGCTTCCATGCCGGCGAGCTCCGCCTCCTGGGGTGGCGCACCCTCGGACGTCCGGACCACGTGGGACTGCTGGTGGGCGCTCGTGCCACAGGCGGCGAGCAACAAGAAGAGAGTGGGTAGACGCAGGCGCTTCACGGGACCTCCGCCACGTCAACGCCGGAACCCACGCGGCACTTACACCGCCATCCGAAAAGAGAAGGCCCCGCCTCGGACGAACCGAGCGCGGGGCCTGACGCGTTCCGTGTGGGTGGGGTGGGTCAGAACGCGAAGTCGACGGCTGGGCCGTAGTAGCCCTGGTACCACTCGGGCTCGGGCAGCGGGACCGTGGCCAGCGAGGTGTTCAGGTCGTCCAGCGCGTGCGCCGTCACGCCGCCGAGGCTGATGGTGTACACGAAGTCCTCGATGAACAGCCCGCGCCGCACGCTCGCGGTGTAGCTGCAGCCGTAGTAGCCGTCGGGCCCCAGACAGCCGTCGAACAGGGCCGTGTGCGCGATGGTCCCGGCTGGCGCGATGCCGTCCACGAGCGACACCGAGAACAACGACAGGGTGGACTCGAAGGTCTCGCCGTAAGTCTCGAGCGGGATGGCCAGCAGCCCGAGGCGCGCGTCGTAGTTGAAGGCCAGGTGATCGTACTGCGCCTGGCTGTAGCCCATCACCGTGTAGGCGTGCGTACGCACTGGCGCGTCGGGCGCGCTGACGTCGAAGATCTGCAGCTGCATGCCCAGGTCCTGCTGCGTCGCCGGGTCGATGTTGCGGCCGATGGTGAGCAGGTGCGTCTCGTCGAGCGGATGCATGTACGTGCTGAAGCCAGGGATCTCGACCTCCCCGCGCACGACGATGTCGCTCGGGTCGCTCAGGTCCACCACGAACAGCGGGTCCACCTGGCGGAAGGTCACGACGTAGGCCGTGTCCCCCACGAAGCGGGTCGAGAAGAGCCGCTCACCTGGGGCGAGGTCCGCGCTGCGGTCCAGCTCGGTCAGCTTGCCCGCGACGTCGTCGAGTGTGAGCACGCGGCTGACGGGTTGCACCGACCGACCTTCGCGCCAGGGGTCGCCGTCCTCGATGACGACGGGCTGGCCGTTCGCGTCGATCCAGCGGTCTTCCGTGACCGCTACGCGCAGCACGCCGTCTTGCTCGTCCAGCGAGAACTGGTTGTTGATCTGGCCCGCCACGCGACCGGACGCGCGGTAGGTGGTGCTGGCGTCGTCGAGGTCGAAGCGGTGCAGGCGCGTGGACACCGCCCCGCCCCAGGGGGACCAGCCGTTCCAGGCCCAGTCCGACTGGGCGATCACCAGCGCCTCGTGGTTGGCGTACACCACCGAGCTGTCGCCGAGTACGAACGCGCTGCGCGTCAGGTCCACGTCGCCGCTCGTGCCCGCGTCGTCGAGGGTCAGCGCCAGCACCTGCGTCATGCCGTAGTCGGTCTGACCGGGCGCCGCGGCGTAGAAGTCCGTGCAGCGCGGGGGCACCGCGACCAGCTCGCCACCTGCCCGCACCCACTCCTCTGGGAGGAATCCGTCCAGGTCCTGGGTGCGTACCTCGTCGAGGCGCTCGTCGAGCCACGCGGCCACGTGCCGCCGGAACGTGCCCTCGCCGACCATGTCGCCACGGTCGTTCCAGTATTGCGGGCGGGCTCCGCCCCACTGGGGTTGCCAGGTGTCGGAGCGCATCACCACCCGAACGACGTCGTCGTGCCGTCGCGCCGCGCGATAGCTGCCCTCCACATAGCGTTCGCCCTCCAGCCGTGGCAGGTCGCCGCTCACGTCATACAGACTGATCTTCGTGAACTCGCGGTAGGCGTAGGGGTAGTAGGGGCCCCAGGCGTCGGCGGGGAAAGGCAGGAACGCGATCGGCGGCGTGCTCCCGTCGGGGTCCGCGAACTGGACGCTCGAGAACACCACCAGGGTGTCACCGCGCAAGAACATGGACAGCGGGGAGCCCTCCACGTTGGCCCGCCCCGTCTCGGCGGTGGCGTCGGCGGGCCAAGAGCGCAGCGCGAACACGGACTGCCCGTGCAGCAGGAAGATGCGCCCACCGTCCGTCTTCACGAAGTCGGGCTCGTCCACGCCTGCCACCTGGGTGTTGGTCTCGGTGTAGTGTTCGGGCCCACCGGTGGGTGGGCTTCCGCCATCGGCAACGGGCAAGGGCCCGCCGCTGAAGTCCACGTCGCGTGTCGGAAAGGCGACGTACACCCCGTCGCGATAGTTGGCGTAGTCGGCCAGCATGCGCTCCGCCTCGGCGCGCACTTTGGACTCGGCGTCCGCTCGCAGCTGCTGCTCGAGGTCGGCGCAGCTCGTCATGCGCTGCAGCCCGGACTCGGCCGGCGTGGGTGCCGAGGTGGTGCCCGAGGCGCACGCCGACAACAGCAGCGCCACGACGGTGGTCACGGCCCGACCCGTCCTGCGGGGACGCGAGCTGGGCGCAGAGGGGTACGCGATGTGTGTCATGTCGTCATTGTCGCTCGCGCACACGCGCGCGCTCGTACATCCGTACGAGGGGACATCCAAACCGTATTCCTCGCGTATACGGCCTCGGCGCGCTAGGCTCCTCCCGGTTGCGCGCGTCAGTGCCCTCGGGGGGGCCACGTGCCAGTGAAATAGAATCATCTCGAGCGCCGTTGACTTCGCCTGGCCGTAGTCGAATACCTGCGGCTTCACGGAGGTTTCATCCACCATGTCACGTCATCACCTGTCCTCTCTCGTTGCCCTTCTCCTTCTCCTCGCCGTGGGTGCGCCCGCTTGCCGTTCGCAGACCCCCGAAGAAGAAGAGGCCACGTCCGGGTCCGAGAACGAGGGTGACCCCAACGCGCGTCGTGACGTCACCCTGACCCCCGAGAACCCCGGCTCGGGCGCCTGCTCGCTGGCGCGCGTGTACTTCGGCTACGACGCCGACGAGCTGGATGCCGCCTCGCGCGCCGCCATCCAGGAGGCCGTCGAGTGCTACCGCACCCAGGGCCTGCCCGCCCGCCTGCACCTCACCGGCGCGACCGACCCGCGTGGCACCGAGGAGTACAACATCGCGCTCGGCGACCGCCGCGCGCAGGCCGTGCGCGCGTACCTGGTGTCGCTCGGCATCGACGGCGGCCGCATCGGCGTCTCCTCCGTGGGTGAGGAGATGGCGCAGGGCTCCGACGAGGCCGGCTGGGCCCAGGACCGCGCCGTCAGCGCGGAGTAATCCCTCCCCGTCCCTCGTTCCCGGCAGACGAAGCGCATGAACCCTGTTCTCCTGCAAGCCGCCACGCGCCCGGGGCTCGACCCTTGGCAGCTCATCTTGGACGCCACCCCGGTGGTCAAGGTCGTGCTGATGGTGCTGGTGCTCATGGCGCTCGTCTGCTGGTACATCATCGGAGCCAAGCTGGTCCGGCTGCGCAAGGTGCGCGCGCAGAGCCAGCGCTTCCTGCGCAGCTTCTGGACGGAAGAGCAGACCGGCCACTGGGACGAGGCCACCATGAACGACCTCAGCGTGCAGGCCTCGGCCTGCTCGGGGTCACCCATCGCGGCCGTCTTCGGGGCCGGCTACACCGAGCTGGGGCGCATCGCCCGTACCGGCGCTCCCGACGCGCGTGACGTGGACAACCTCGAGCGCGCGCTGCGGCGCACCCAGACGGCGGAGCTCACCCGCCTCGAGGACCTGCTCTCCATCCTGGCCAGCACGGGCTCCACGGCCCCCTTCATCGGCCTGTTCGGCACGGTGTGGGGCATCATGAACGCCTTCATCCACCTGCACGGAGAGCGCAGCGCCACGCTGGACGCGGTCGCCCCAGGCATCGCCGAGGCCCTCATCGCGACGGCCATCGGCCTGGTGGCGGCCATCCCGGCCGTGCTCGCCTACAACTACTTCGTGCGCCGCATCCGGGTCATCGAGAGCGAGGTCGACGCGTTCGCGAGCGACTACCTCAACATCATCCGACGCAACCTCTTGGCGGACTAGGTCATGGGTTTCTCTGCCGGACCCGGGGGTCGCGGGAGCCCGCTCAGCGAGATCAACGTGACGCCCTTCGTGGACGTCATGCTCGTGCTGTTGATCATCTTCATGGTCGCCGCGCCCATGATGACCACGGGCGTGTCGGTCGACCTGCCCAACGCGGACGCCCCGCGCATGGACATCGACGAGGAGCAGCCCATCGTCGCGGTCCAGCGCGACGGGTCGCTGATGTTCATGGGGGAGCCCATCACCCTCGAGCAGCTCGAGGCGCGGCTCACGACGGACGAGACCCTGCGCGCGCGTGACGAGGTCTACATCCAGGCGGACGAAGAGGTGCCCTATGGCGCCGTGGTGCGCGTGTTGGCCGTGGTGCGCCGCGCGGGCATCAACAAGATGGGCCTGGTGACCGACCCGCTGGAGCGCGACGCGGAGTGAGCGCCGACGCCACGCAGCAGGACTGGTACACGCGCTCCATGTTCGAGCCGCGCGGCCAGTCCCGCGAAGAAGTGGTGGGCGGTCTGGTGGCGGTGTTCTGTGCGTTGGTGGTGCTGCCGGCGACCGTGTGGGGCACCTCGGCCGCGGTCGACGCCGCGCGTGACGCGCTCGGGGCCGAAGAGGTCGTCGCCCCGGAGGAAGAAGAGCTCCCGCCGCTCGAGATCGTCGAGGCGCGCTTCGTGCGCTTGGGCTCCGAGCGCGACCCGCGTCGCCTGCCCAGCCACTACATCCCCAGCGCCGCCACCGCGGTTCAGCCCGTCGTGTCACCGCTGCCAGGCGAGGGCGAGGCGCCTGTGGATGCGACGGCCACCCCCGAGAACCCGCTGCCCCCGGACCCGACGGGCACGCGCGCTCCGCACCACGCCAACACGTCCACCGCGCATCAGCAGACGGTGGACGCCCGTCAGGCCGCGCTCGACCGCCTGGGGGACAGCGCGGAGGCCACGGCCGAGCTGGCCCAGCCGCGCTTCCGTGAGGGTGACGCGGAGGGAATCGCCGAGGGCACCGAGACGCGCGAGACCGGGAACATCTACAGCGGGCGCCTCTACTCGTTCTTCCGGCGCGGCTGGCAGGTGCCCACCAGCATCCCGGCGTCCGAGCTGCGGGGCCTGGCGTGCTCCGTGTCCATCGAGATCACCGCGGACGGGCGCGTCGGTGGGTTCAGCATCACGCGCGGCAGCGGCAACGACGTGTTCGACAGCTCCGTCCGTCAACGTCTGAACCAGGCCGTTGGCGCCGCGCTGCCGCCGCCTCCCCCGGAGGTCGCGGACGACTACCTCGGGCACAACATCCCGTTCCGCTTCGTCCCTCCCCGCTGAGCGTCCGGTCCCCGTCACCGGCGCGCCTCTTCCGCTGCGAGATCGTCATGACCCCATCCACCTCCCGCGCTCACTCCTGGCTCATCGTCACGGCGGTGCTCACGGTGCTCGCCGTGGGCCTTTCCCCACAGCCTTCTCGCTCCCAAACGGACGGGGACGGTCCCGCGCTGCCCACGTCGGTGGCGGTCATCGAGGTCGACGCCGCCGAGGACCACGTCTACCGCATCGGTATTCCGGACCTGTTGGGCGAGTCCAGCACGATGGGCGAGGTCATGCGCAACGACTTCCAGCTCATGCCGGGCTACCGCGTGATCGACCCGCGCTCCGTGCACCATGATCTCGTCGCCGAGGGGCTCGCGGTGCGCTCTGGTGCCTGGGCCGGTCTCGGCGCCCACGGTGTCATCAAGGGCGAAGTGCGCGCCGTCGAAGGCGGCCTCGAGGTGGAGCTGCGCTTCTACCGCGTGGCGCGCGCCGCCGAGCCGGCCTTCACCCGCACCTACCGCGGGCTCGCCACGCGCAGCCGCGCTTGGGCGCACGACTTCGCCAACGAGGTGCTGCGCGTCCTGACGGGCATGCCGGGCTCCTTCGGCACGGAGATCGCGTACGCCCGGCGCATCGGCCCCGGTCGCAAGGACGTTTTCCGCGCCCAGATGGACGGCTACGGCGAGCACCGCGTGTCGAGTGTGGAGGGCATCTCCCTGCTCCCGACCTTCGGCAACCGGCGCATCTACTTCACGCGTATGACCACGCGCGGCATGTTCATCACGCACGGGCGGGCACGGGACGCGCGCATCGTCGACGGCGACGGCATCAACATGGCGCCGGCCATCTGCGACGGGCGCATCTACTTCACGTCGTCGCGCGACGGAAACTCCGAGATCTACAGCACCGACCTCGACGGCGGCGATCTGCAGCGGCTCACCAACCACCCGGCCATGGACCTCAGCCCCAGCTGCGGCCCCAACGGCAAGCTCGCGTTCGTGTCGAGCCGCCACCGCACGCCGCAAGTGTTCACCATGAACCGGGACGGCTCGGACGTGCGGCGCGTGACCTTCCGCGGCAACCACAACCAGACCCCCACCTGGTGCCAGGACCCGGCGCGCCCGTGGATCGCCTTCACGGGCCGCGACGGCAACTACGACATCTTCATGGTCAACACGGTGACCCAGGACTACGTGCGCCTCACCCAGGGGCAGGGGGACAACAAGGACCCCGCGTTCTCACCCGACTGCCGCTTGGTGGCGTTCGCGTCCGACCGCCGCGGCGCGCCGGGCATCTACCTGTCCAGCACGCAGGGCTTCAACCAGAACCGGGTGGTGCAGGGCGACGCCGAGACCGTCCGCTGGCGCCAGTGGGATGGTCCCTACGAGAACATGAGCGTGAGTGACCCGGTGCTCGACGTGCTGCCCACCGAGCCAAGCGAGCCCACTGCGGACGCCACGGACGCGACCCCGCCAGCCCCCTGAGCGGGCAGGGGCACAAGGCGTGGGCACACGCATGCTGTCGACCAGCCGAACGTGGCGCTGGAGGCTCTACGGCTCGCAGGACCGCGCTGGCAGACGCGTGACCTCGCGCAACCGAGTGCGCGCGCGGGCCACCAGCGGCGAGCTCGAGTAGGCCTGGATCAACGTCTCGAGGGCGGTGCGGGCGTCGGCGCAGGCGCGCACCTGGACGAAGGCCTCGGCCATGTCCATGAGCGTCTTGTCCACCACGTCGCCGTCGCGGTAGGTGGAGAGGATGCGGCGGAACTCGCCCAGCGCCGCGGCGGGCTGCCGCTGCTGCAGGTAGCTGGAGCCGATGCCGTACTGGGCGTCGTCGGCGCGCGGGTCCTCTGGGTAGCGCACCACGAACTCACGGAAGAGCGCGCGCGCGTACGAGTGCGACCCCACGCGCAGCGCCTGGGCGCCCGCCTCGAAGTGCGCGTTGCGGTCGCGCGGGATCTCGCTCGACTGCAGCACCACGTCCATGCCCGCGGCGCGCGCGATCTGGTCCAGGCGCCGCTCGATCTGGCGGTGCTGTTCGTCCATCTGCTCGCGCTGCTCCGCGATCTCTCGGCGCTGGTCGACCTCGTCGCGCTGCATGGTCTCGGCCAGCTGGCGCGTCTCCGCGATCTGCCCCTCGAGCGCGCCCAGCTGATCTTGCAGCTGCTGCAGCAGCAGGCCCTGGTCCGCGCTGTTGCGCAGCAGCGTCACGTTCGCCACCTCGAGCAGGCGCGCGAGCTCCTCGGACTGCGCTTGCACGCGCGCCTCGAGCTCCCCCAGGCGGTCTTGCATGGCGCGCGTCTCGCTGCGCTTGGTCCACAGGCAGCCCTGCAGCGACATGGAGACGAACAGCAGCGCGAGCGGGCCGACCAGAAAGGGCGCCCCACGCCGCGCGGACTCTGAGAGGAGAACGGACATGACGCGCCTATCGTGTCCCCCCACGGGCGCGCGCGCTACTCGCTGATGGTGATCTGCAGGCGGTAGTTGAACAGGGCGCTCGTGGCCGAGGTGGTCACGCGCAAGAAGTACACGCCCGCCGCGAGGCCCGTGGCGAACGGCTGACCCGAGATGGCGGGGCATGCGCCCCCTGGTCCACCCGTGGTGCCGGTGCCCACCGCTTGCACGCCGCTGTCGTCCAGCAGCTCGAGCGTGAGGGGGACCACCGGGTCCACGCACACGGCGCCGTTGCGGTCCAAGAGGGTCGCCGTGAGCGTCCCCCCCGCGGGCACCTCGACACGAAACATGTCGAGGTCACACAGGTCCACGACCGTGCCGCGCACCTCGAACGAGCCCGCGCCGAGCTGCGTGACGTTCGAGGCCGTGAAGTCGTCGTTGGGCTCGATCTCCTGCGCGCCGGTGGTCAGCACGCGGCGACAGTCGGCGTCACACGTGGCGTCCAGCGGGTCGTCACAGCCCTCGGAGTGCTCGAGCGTGCCGTTGCCACACTCGGGCTTCCACACCTCCACGGAGAACACGCCGCCGCCCGCGGTGCGCGCGTCCAGGCCGACGTAGAACGTGCCCGTGCGGTCCGCCACGAAGCTGAGGTGCTCGTCGCGGTCCTCGATGCACGCGTCGATCGCGTCGCCCGGCTGACACCCGCGGTCGTCGCACACGTTGTTCAGGATGTAGATGGCGGGGTTCACGCCCGCGCCGCTGCCGTTGCGCACGTGGAAGTGCCACTTCTCGCCCGCCACCATCTCGACTCCGAAGAAGCCGTCGTTGCCGGGCAGGGGCTGCCCCGTGCAGCCCGCGAGCGCGCTGTCGAGGTCGTCCTCCATGCGCGTGGTGTCCACCACGTAGGACATGTTGGCGCTGACCATGGGCGCGCTGGCCCCGCACGTGTCCGACAACGCGAGCCCGGCCACGGCCGCGTCGGCGTTCAGGTACAGGTCCTGGTCGAAGAGGTTGCAGCCCGCGAGCGCGAGGACACAGAGCGCCAGCGTGAGCCGGGAGGACGGGCGGAGGATGCGGAGTGCAGGCATCAGCGGGTGTAGGGGTTGCTCTCGAGCGTCGGGGTGGGCGGGCTCATGTCGACCATCGGCGCCGGCTCGCTCGGCGCGGCCATGGTCGCTTCCGTGCGGGGGCGCGAGCTGCTGCGCGAGCGGTGGGAGCTCTCGCTCGGAGCCATGCTGGCTTCCGCCGGTTCGTCGCTGGGCGCCGCGGTGTCCGTCCCGGTCTCCGCCACAGCGTCGGTGGGTGCGGCGGCCGGCTCGGCGACCTCGGGGGCAGGCGCTGCCTCCGCGGCTGTCGGGGCAGGGCTCGGCTCGGGCGAGGCCGCCACCGCTGGGGGCGCAGGCGGTGCGCCTGGCGTCACGGTAGGCGCGGTCACGTCCGCCTGACTGGCGCGGAACGCCAAGAACCCACCCACCGCGATGAGCAGCCCCACCACCAGACCGACGATGGCCAGGACCCACGAGCGGGTGCTCGCGCTAGGTCGGGCGCTGGGCGCTGTGTTCGCGCTGGACGGACGGGCTGACGGCGCCGTGGGCCGATCCACGTGGGACTGGAGCGCGATGGTCCTCGAGGTGGGATCGACGCGACCCGGCGGGGGCACGCTGCCGCCCTGCTCGAACCACTCGTCGGAGCCCGCGTGTGAGTTGCGCACGCCCGAGTAGAGCGCCGAGGCCTCGGGCATGGACCCCAGGCGTGGCACCTTGTGCAGGTCGCCGAGGGTCATCGCTGATGGGCAGCTTCTCGATGGCGCTCACGTGCGCACGCACGGCGGCCTGCCGCGCGTCGAGGTCGGCCGAGAAGATGTCGCGGATGCCATCCGCGACGGCGTGTGAACCCACCAGCATTCCGGACTGCGCTGCGGCTTCCGTCAGCGCGTCGATGAACTCGCGGCCGCTCTGGTAGCGCGCCGCGACGTTCCGCTCGAGGGCCTTCATGCACACACGCTCGAGCGCCAAGGGCACCTCGGGGCACACCTGCGACGGAACGGGGATGGGCCGCTGCAGCACCGCCAGGAGGATGCTCATCGTGCCCTCCTCCGACTCGAAGAGCAGCTGCCCGGTGAGGGTCTCCCACAGCACGATGCCGAGCGCGAAGAGGTCCGCTCGCGCGTCCAGCTCGCGGCACTCGGCCTGCTCGGGCGCCATGTAGCAGGGCTTGCCCTTGATGGTGCCCGGACGCGACGAGGTGATGCGCTCGGCCGCGCGGGCCACGCCGAAGTCCGTGATGCGGCCGACGCCGTCGCGCCCGACGAGCACGTTCTGGGGCGAGACGTCGCGGTGCACGATCTCGAGCGGGCGCCCGTCGTCGTCCATCAAGCGGTGGGCGGCGTCGAGCCCGGTGGTGGCGTCGAGCAGGATGCGGATGCCGAGGCGCATGCGCTCCTCGTGTGAGCGCGCGCGGTCGAGCACGTCGTCCATGGCGAAGCCATCGACGTAGTCCATCACCAAGTAGTAGCCGAGCTCGGACTCCCGCACGTCGAGGATGCCGACCGCGTTGGGGTGATGCAGGCGCGCGGCGAGGCGAGCCTCGTCGAGCAGCATGGAGACGAAGTGCTTCTCTTCGGCCAGGTGCCGGTGCAGCAGCTTGATGGCGACCATGCGCTGGAAGCCGCCCGCGCGCGCCAGGCGAGCCAGGTACACCGTGCCCATGCCGCCGCTCGCGATCTCCGCCACGACCTCGTACTGGTCCAGCATGCGCCGCGTGGAGATGCCGTTCGGTTGGGGAGCAGCCATCAGAAGCCTCCTTGCACGACGACCCCGGCTCCGTCCGGAGAGGCCCACACGCTCGCGCGCGCGCGGTCGTCGTCGTCGTCCGCGCCGCCGAAGTCGGTCAGCGCGCCGAGCACCACGGTGGTGACGGCCAACGCGCCCGTCACGCCCACCAGCGCGAACATGCGGCGCCGGCGATCCTGCCCGTCCAGGTAACCCTCGCGCGTGGGGTTGTCCTCGTAGTCGCGGTTGGCCGCGAAGGTGTCCGCCACGGACCACGCGGTGACGCCCGCCAGCGCGGCGGTGACCGCGGCGCTCGACCAGAACACGGCCGGCGCGAGACCGTCCCGCCCCTGCGGCTCGGCCGGCGGCGGCTCCACCGGGGAGTCGAGCGGCTCGCTGCGGGGCTCGGGCTGCGGCGGCTCGGGCGCGGGCGCGGGGGCCTCGAACGTCAGCGACTGGCTGGTCCCCGCCTCGGCGCTGATCTGCTGCTCTGGCGCCCGCCCGGTGGTGTAGCGGGCGCTCACGGCGTGGGCGCCCGGCCGCACGAACAGGCGCCACGTGGCGCGCTCACGCGGGGACTCGACCGCGCCATCGATGAGCACGACGCACGGCTGACCACAGGCCACCTCCAGCTGCGTCAGCTGTGGCTGCGTCGCGTCGAGCACCTCCTGCGAGAGGTTGCGCGTGTCGCGATCGCCCGGGTAGGTGAGGATGGCTTCGAGCGCGAGCGTGGCGGCGCGTGCGTCGTCGCCCGCCAAGCGGCGATTGCGGATGGCGCTGCGCAGCGCTTGTGGGCTGGGCGCCGCGTCGAAGGCCATCTCGAACAGGCGCGCAGCCTCGCCATGATTGCCCGCGAGCTGGGCGCGCTGCCCCGCTTCGTACGCTTGCGCCGCCGCAGCCACGTCCTGGGCCAGCCCGGTGCCGGCCATCAACGTGAGGCCGCAACCGCACAGGAGACCGACCAAAAACCGCCGCGGGCCGGCGACCCGCACGTTGAAACTGCCCATTAGATAGAAAACTCCGACGGCACCAGACGCACATCATGCGCCATTTGGACACAGCTTGCCACGCCCCCCCGTGCGGACCGAGTTCCTGGCCCCGCCCCACTCGCCACGGGGATCAAAATATGCTGGTTGACATATTCCGTGCGGCGCACATGATCCAGGTCATGAGCAAAGGCGACGCGACCCGAGAGCGCATGGTGGAGTCCGCCACCCACCTGTTCATGGCGCAGGGCTACGCCGCGACGGGGCTGAAGCAGATCCTCGAAGAGGGGGACGCGCCCCGCGGCTCCCTCTACTTCCACTTCCCCGGCGGCAAGGAGGAGCTCGCCGCGGCCGTGGTGGAGCGCCACGCCGAGCTGTTCGCGACCCAGCTGGAGGCCGCGCTCGAGGGCGCCGGGGACGTGGTCAGCGCGGTGGGTCTGGTCCTCGCGCACTTGGCCCAGCTGGTCGAGTCCGGGGAAGGGGTGGGCTGCCCCGTGAGCGTGGTGGCGCTCGAGATGGCCGAGCGCTCTGCCACGCTGCAGAAGGCCACC
Source organism: Sandaracinaceae bacterium (assembly GCA_020633055.1). NCBI lineage: Bacteria > Pseudomonadati > Myxococcota > Polyangiales > Sandaracinaceae > Sandaracinaceae bacterium. The sequence goes on from JACKEJ010000009.1 coordinate 105,169, forward strand.
CAGGGCGCGTTCTCCCGTTGGGCCGCGGTGCTCTGGGAGGCGCTGGTCGAGGACGGCATGCCCGAGGAAGAAGCACGCCGACGCGCGCGGGCGCTCTTGTGTGCGGTGGAGGGCGCCCTCGTCCTCGCGCGCCCCGCCGGAGACGCAGGCCCGCTGCGGGACGTGGCGAGCATCGTGCCGGCCCTGCTCGGACGCTGAGTGCTCCCACCGTGGGAGCGGAAGGGGCGCTGATGGCGTCTCGACTCGTGAGGAACCTTGGCAACGGAGAAAAATATGACGACCGACCTACAGATTCAAGAAGTGGCTATGACCGGGGCGACGGGCTTCATCGGCCGCTGGCTGCTGGTGGAGCTGACCCGCCATGGCGTCGCCGTGTGCGCCCTGGTGCGTCGCCCGACGGAGCGCATCGCCGAGCTGCGTGCCTGGGTGGACGCGCGCGGCGGACGTGGCGCGCTCATCCACGGCGCCGAGTTCGACCTCGGCGCGCGAGACCTTGGTCTGGACCACGAGGGGGAGGCGGCGCTCGCGCGCGTCCACGCCCTCTACCATCTGGCGGCGCGCTTCGAGTTCGGGCTGAGCGTGGAGGAGGCGCGGCAGGCCAACGTGCTGGCGTCGCTGCGCTTGGTCGAGCTGCTCGGCGCGCGTCCCGCCGAGACTCGCGTGCGTCGCATGGTGCACCTGAGCGGCTATCGCACGGAGGGCACGCCCGCGCGCGCCCTGGACGTCACCGACGAGCGCGCGCTCCGCGCGTTCTACCGGGCGCACGGGGCCTACGAGGCGTCCAAGATGGAGGCCCACCAACGCGTGGAGCAGCGCGCCCGCGAGCTCGGTGTGCCCCTCACACGCGTCAGCCCCGCCGTCGTCATCGGACACAGCGCGACCGGTGAGACCACCCAGCTCATCGGCTTGGCGGAGACGCTGAAGCAGCTGCGCGACGGCCGCCTGCCCGCCCTGCCTGGCAACGAGCAAACGTGGCTGCCGCTGGTGCCGGTCGACCACCTCGCCGCGTGTCTGGCGCGCGTGCCTGGCGACGCCCCGTCCGAAGGTCGGAACCTCCTGGTGTTCGACGAGGGGTCGCCCTCGATGACGCAGCTCATCGGCCTGGCGGCAGCACCGCTCGGGGTGCGCGCGCCTCGCTTCCACGTGCCCGTGGGCTTGGTGAGGGCGCTGCCACGTTGGCTCTCGGGGGTGGATCGTGAGGCGCTGTCGTTCCTGAGCAGCGATCGCTACGACGCTCAGCCCATCACCGCGTTCGAGCAACGCACGGGGCTCGCGCGCCCGGCCATCGAGGCCGCGTACCTGCGCTGGGTGGCCTACCTGCAGCGCAGCGACTTTGGGGCGTCGCCGCAGCCGGCCTAGAGCCGCGCGCCAGCCGCGCTTTGGCGGCGGGACACCCGGCTCACGTCGGGTCCCGGACGCACGACGGCGCACGGCTCGGTGGGCAGCCCCGCGGTGCACGACACCCGAGGCCTTGACGCGCCCGACGTCGTATCGTATTTCGACGAAATGCGTCAGCGCGCCCCTCGGGCACCCACTCCGAACCCCGAGCTCTGTTGTCCTCCGGCCGCGCCGCCCGTCGCGCTGCCAGCGGACGACGGTGAGGCCGACCGTGCGCTTGCACGGCTCGCGAAGGCGCTCGGGCACCCGGCGCGGGTGAGCATCGTGCGCACGCTGCTGCGTCGGGACACGTGCGTGGCGGGGGAGCTGGGGGATGCGCTGCCCCTCGCGCAGTCGACGGTCTCCCAGCACCTCAAGCAGCTCAAGGAGGCTGGCTTGATCCGGGGCGAGGTGTCGGGCCCCCGCGTCTGTTACTGCGTGGAGCCCGGTGCGGTCGCGCTCCTCAAGGCCTTGGTGGGTGCGCTCTAGCGCTGCGCCCGACGTCACGGAGCATCGAGCACACACCCATGGGTCTCTTCGAACGCTACCTCTCCCTCTGGGTCGCGTTGGCCATCGCGGCCGGCGTAGGCCTCGGCCTGATCGCGCCAGGCGTGTTCACGTCGGTCGCGGCGCTCGCGTGGGCCCGCGTCAACCTCGTCGTGGCCGCGCTCATCTGGCTGATGATCTTCCCCATGATGCTCAAGGTGGACCCGTCCTGCCTGCGCGACGTGGGGCGCAGGCCGCGTGGGCTGCTGCTGACGCTGGTGGTCAACTGGCTCATCAAGCCGTTCACCATGGCTGCCCTCGGTGTGTTGTTCTTCCAGCACGTGTTCGCGGACCTGGTGCCCGTGGAAGACGCGCAACAGTACGTGGCAGGGATGATCCTGTTGGGGGTCGCGCCGTGCACGGCGATGGTGTTCGTGTGGAGTCACCTCACGGCGGGGGATCCGAACTACACGCTGGTGCAGGTGTCGGTGAACGACCTGATCATGGTCTTCGCCTTCGCACCCCTCGCGGGCTTCCTCTTGGGCGTGACCGACGTGGTGGTGCCGTGGGACACGCTGATCGCGTCGGTCGTGATCTTCGTCGTGGTGCCCCTCGCGGCGGGGGTGCTCACGGCCCGACGGCTCATCGCCCGTGGCGGGGCCGTAGCGGTCGAGCGCCTGGCCGAGCGGCTCAAGCCGGCGTCCATCGCCGGGCTGCTGCTGACGGTGGTGCTGCTGTTCGGCTTCCAGGCGGAGACCATCGTGGCGCAGCCCACGCGCGTCGTGCTCATCGCCGTGCCGTTGGTCGTGCAGAGCTACGGGATCTTCGCCATCGGTTACGGCCTCGCGCGGCTCTTGCGTTTGCCGTTCGCGGTGGCGGCACCCGCGGCCATGATCGGCACGTCCAACTTCTTCGAGCTCGCGGTGGCGGTGGCCATCAGCCTGTTCGGGCTCGCGTCGGGCGCGGCGCTGGCCACCGTGGTCGGTGTGTTGATCGAGGTCCCGGTGATGCTCTCGCTGGTGGCCTTCGCGAACCGTACGCGCGCTTGGTTCCCTGTCGACGCGCAGGGCGCCGGCGCGTCCTCTCACGCCCTCTCGGAGGCCCCATGACCCCAGCGTTCCAGAGCGTGCTCTTCCTGTGCGTGGCCAACTCGGCGCGCTCCCAGATGGCCGAGGCCCTGGCTCGTGATCTCTTCGGCCCCGACGTGCGCGTGCAGTCGGCAGGCTCGCGGCCCACGCGCGTGAACCCCTTCGCCACGCAGGCCTTGGCGGAGCTCGGCCTCGACACCGCGCAGCAGCGCTCCAAGTCCGTGGACGATATCGACCCGGCCAGCGTGGACTTGGTCATCACGCTGTGCGCAGAGGAGGTCTGCCCCGTGTTCCTCGGCGGCGCAGCGCGCCTGCACTGGCCGCTGACCGATCCCGACCGCAAGCACGAGGTCCTGAGCGACGACGAGCGCCTCGCGCACTTTCGCACCACGCGGGACGAGCTGCTGGAGCGACTGCGCGCGCTGCGTGATGCGCGCGGAGCCAATGAGCGCACCCCGAGAGAGAACCGGGGCGCCGCACCCCCTGCGGACAGCGCCAGCGCTCCACGAGCACCGAGCCCGAGCGAGCGGTCGCACCCGGCCGCGTCTACCGTGGGAGAAGAGCCATCATGAGCGTCCGCTACGGCGCCCCGCCGCCCCTCGCGGTCCCCGTGTTCCCCGAGGCGCAGCCACGGCACGAGCCCCCTCGCATCCTCATGCTGTACGGCTCCCTGCGGGAGCGCTCCTACAGCAGGCTGTTGAGCGAAGAGGCCGCGCGGGTGCTCACCGACCTCGGCTGCGACGTGCGCTTCTTCCACCCGCACGAGCTGCCCGTGAAGGCGCCCGGGCTGGACGAGCACCCCGAGGTGCAGCGCCTGCGCGAGCTGTCGCTGTGGTCCGACGGCCAGGTGTGGTGCTCGCCCGAGATGCACGGCGCCATCACCGGCGTGTTCAAGAACCAGATCGACTGGATCCCCCTCGCGCTCGGCGCGGTCCGGCCCACCCAGGGACGCACGCTCGCCGTCATGCAGGTCTCGGGCGGCTCGCAGTCGTTCAACGCCGTGAACACGCTGCGGCTGCTCGGGCGCTGGATGCGCATGATCACCATCCCGAACCAGTCGTCCGTGGCCAAGGCCTACGACGAGTTCCACGAGGATGGCCGGATGAAGGACTCCGCGTACCGTGACCGCGTGGTGGACGTGATGGAGGAGCTCTACAAGTTCACGCTGCTCACACGCGACCACCGCGAGTTCCTCGTGGACCGCTACAGCGAGCGCCGGGAGGCCGCAGCCAAGGCCGAGCTGCTGAAGCCCGAGACGCTGTAGCCCGCCCGCGCGAACAACGCTCGACGCGGCGCGAGCGTTCCGAGCGTCGTGCTCGTGAGCGGCGACAGTCGTCGACTACCCGACGAACAGCGCCGAGAGCGAGAGGTCGTCTCCGAGGCTGATGGAGAGGTTCGGGCGGACGACGACCGACCGCACGCGCTCGCCGTCGACCAGCGTGCCGTTGGTGGACCCGAGGTCCAGCGCCCGCAGCTCGTCACCGTCGTAGACGAGCAGCGTGTGCACCCGCGACACGGAGTTCGGCAAGGGGCGGTCGCCCAGGTCCCAGCAGCGCGGGTAGCGGCCCAGCAGCACCCCAGCATGCAGCTGGGCGGGGGTCAGCACCAACGCGCCGAGGCTCTCCCCGTCGAGCGACACATCGAAGGCGCTCGCGCCCGCACCCTCGGCTGCGGGCAGGTCCACCGACACGCTGCTCCCCGGCGGCGCGCTCCCCAAGAAGGAGCCCTCGCGAGGCGCGCGGACACCGGGGAGCTCGGAGATGACGCTGACCGCATCGCCGCGGTGCGACCCTCGTGGACGTCGCGCCTGCACCAGGCCGTGTCCGCGTGGGGCCTTGTGCGCTTCGGCTCGAGGTTCGACCCCGACCAGCTCGGGTGGGGGCAGCGCGTCGGGCAGCGCCTGGCCTGGCTCGTCGGGCAAGAAGTAGAACAACGCGGTACCCAGCTGGGCCGCGAAGGGCCCGCTGGCCGAGAGGCCGCGCACGCTGCGCCCGTCGTGCAGGACGATGCCCGTGGGGGACTCCAGGTCCAGCAGCGTGAGCGCCAGGTCTCCGTCGGTCCGATGCGCGCGCAGCAACGCGTGCCGCAGCGACACCGTGGTGCGCGCGTCGGACACTCGCAGGTCTACCTCGGAGTGTCGACCGAGGACGGCGTGCGCGTGCGGCGCGACCGAAACGAAGCCGAGCACCTCGCGCCCCTGGGCGTCCACGACCCAGAAGCCTGCTTGCAGGGGCGTCGTTCGCGCCCGCGTGTCCTCCACCAACGAACGGATGGCGGGGTAGAGGCGACCCGCGAGCCGCGGTGGGATCACCAGCTCGTCGGCGGGGCCCACCAGTGTCCCCCGGTTGCGTTGGTCGTCGTTCACGGCGCGTCCATTTGAGAGGATGGGGAACGCACCACCCGGCAGCAAGGGCCACGCGACGGAGGCGCGGCTTGCGCCGAGTCCCACCCACGGCTCACCCTCCCCGCGATGGACGCGAAAGCGCAGCTGTTTCTGACGGTCTCGGTCGGAGCGATCATGCTCACCATGGGCCTCGGCCTGACCCCCGACGACTTCCTGCGCGTCGGCTCGCGACCACGCGCTGTCGTGGTCGGGTTGGTTGGCCAGCTCGTGCTGCTGCCGGCGCTGGCGTTTGCGTGCGCCTTCGGCTTCGGGCTGCCGCCGCAGCTCGCGCTGGGGCTGGTGCTGATCGCGGCCTGCCCTGGCGGTGCCCACAGCAACCTCTACGCCAGCTTCGCCAAGGCCGACACGGCGCTGTCGGTCACGCTCACCGCGCTCAGCGGCATCGTCACCATCGTCACCATCCCGCTGCTGCTGACGCTCGGCATCCGCGTGTTCGCGGCGGATGGGTCCATCCCACCCATGCCCATCGGCGCGACCATGGCGCAGATCTTCCTGGTGATGGGCCTGCCGGTGGCGCTGGGCATGGGGGTGCGTGCGCGCAGTGAGCGCTGGGCGCGGCGCCTCGAGCGCCCCATCAAGGGGCTGGCCACGCTGCTGCTGGTGCTCATCGTGGTGGGCTCGCTGCGTGGGCACGGAGAACGCCTGAGCGCGGCCATGGTCTCCTCCGGGGCCGCGGTGCTCACGCTCAACCTGGGGTCCATGGCGCTCGGCTGGGGGCTTGCCCGGGCGGCCGCGCTGCCCGTCCCGCAGCAGCTGACCGTCGCGCTCGAGGTCGGCATCCAGAACGGCACGCTGGCGTTCGTGCTGGGGGTGTCGCTCATGGGCGGGGACCTGGCGCTCTTGCCGCCGGTGTTCCTGTATTCCCTGGTGGTCTACCCCACGGGCGCGGTGGTGGTGCTCATGGGCCGCGCGCTGCAGCGCTCCGCCCCCGGCGTAGATGCAAGCGCCCCCGACGAGGCGGCCTCGTGACGCCGCGCGAGCGGGCGGCCGTCTTCGGCTCCTGGGTCCTGCTCGGCACCATCATCGGCGTGCTGGCGGGTGCGGCCTCGGCGTTGTTCCTGTGGCTGCTGGAGCTGGTCACGGACTTCCGCGGGGGTCACGAGCTGATCGTCTACACGCTCCCCGTCGCGGGCTTCGCCATCGGCTGGGTCTATGAGCGCTGGGGTCGCAGCATCAAGGGCGGCAACAACCTGGTGATCGATCGGCTGCGCGACGGAGGCCCCGAGATCCCGGTGCGCATGGCGCCCATGGTGCTGATCGGCACGGTCCTCACGCACCTCTTCGGCGGCAGCGCCGGCCGCGAGGGCACGGCCGTGCAGATGGGCGCGAGCCTGGCGGACTGGGTAGCGCATCGCGCGCGCGTATCCCCCGCCATGCGCGGGCAGCTGCTGGCCGCGGGCGCCGCGGGGGGCTTCGGCTCCGTCTTCGGGACACCCATCGCGGGGGCCATCTTCGCGCTCGAGTTCGTGGTGGTCGGGCGCGTGCGCTACACGGCCCTGGTGCCAGCGCTGCTCGCGTCGCTGGTGGGCGACATGACCACGCGCGCGCTGGGCGTGGGGCACACGCACTATCCGTCGCCGCCCGAGGTGGTGCTCACGCCGCTGCTGCTCGCGAAGTGGGTGCTGTTCGGCGTCGCTGCCGCGGGTGCCACGGTGGCGTTCATCGAGCTGATGCGCTTCTTGAAGACGCACACGGAGCGGCACGTGAAGACGCTCGCCGCGCGCATGTTCGTGGGCGGGGTCGCGGTGGTGCTGCTGTGGAAGCTGGTGGGCACCAGCGACTACCTGGGCCTCGGCGTGCCGGTCATCGTGCGCGCCTTCGAGGACCCGCAGCTGCCCGTGTACGTGTTCGCCCTGAAGCTGGTGTTCACGGCGGTCACCCTCGCGGCGGGGTACCTGGGCGGTGAGGTCACGCCGCTGTTCTTCGTCGGCGCAGCGCTCGGTAGCGTGCTCGCGCGCTTCTTGGGCGTGCCCATCGAGCTGGGCGCTGGCGTGGGCCTCGCCGCCGTGTTCGCCGCGTCCGCCAACGCGCCGCTCGCGCTCTCGGTCATGGCCGTGGAGCTGCTGGGGGCCACGGTGCTGCCTCACGTGGTCGTGGTGTGCGTCGTGGCTTTTCTGCTCTCCGGCCGGCGCAGCATCTATGCTCACCAACGCTGGCCCGAGGAGCGCCCATGAAGAGCACCGCCTTTGATGTCCACGTCCGTACGCTGCAGTGCAGCCGCTGTGGCGCGCCCATCGCCACGGGCGAGCGTGGCGGGCAGGTCACCTGCGCCTACTGCGGCACGACGCAGGTGCTCGCCTCGCGCCCCGTGGCGGCGGGGGCCGGCGCCAAGCGCTCCATGGCCGACGAGGTGGCGCGGCTGTCGCGTCTCAAGGCGCAGCAGGAGCACCCCGTCGGCGCGCACGCCTACGACCTGACGCGGCCGGCCACAGGCTTCCGCGCGGACGAGCTGGGCACACCGCAGGGCTTCGAGCGCGCCGTGCGGTCATTCCAGGAGGGGCGCGGCAGCGCGGACCACAGCTCCCCCGAGGCCCAGCGGGACCGTTGCTGGCTCGCGCTGGCCGTCTCCGAGGGCTATCAGGTGCGGGCCAAGCCCCTCGAGGCGCGCGCCGTGCTGGAGACCGCGCTGGACGAGCTGCCGGACGAGGGGCATCGGCAGCTGGTGCGTTGCCGCCTGGCCGTCGCGGCCATCGAACAGGGGGACCTCGGGTCGGCCGCAGGGTGGCTCGACGAGTGCGACCCCGCGCCCGAGGTGCTGCAGCTGGACAGCGCGCTGCGCGAGGCGCGCGCGCGGCTGTGTGCCCGCAAGCGCGACGGCGCGGGCGTGCTGCGCGAGGTCGGGACGCGCGCCGGGGACATCCCGCTCGCCGCCGAGGTGGAGCCCATCGCCATCTTGCTGCGCGTGCACGGCCTCGAGCTGACCGGGCAGCAGAACGAAGCGGACGCGGTGCTCGACAACATCGGCTACACCTTCTCGCCGCTGGGCGTGGTGAAGACGCTCGAGAAGCAGCGGCTGGCGCCCGAGTCGGCCAAGCGGCTCACACGGCGTCGCGGGATGGCGCGCCTCGAGAGCATCAGCAACTCGCGCGCGGGTCTCGTGCGGACGCCGCTTCAGGCGCTGGGGCCCGCGCTCGCCATGCTGCCCGTGATGGCCGCCGCGCTGATGATCCCCATCACGGCCACGCGCTGCACGTTCGACGCCGACCCGCTGCTCGGTGTGTACGGCTATGCGCTGTGCGCAAAGGTCTGTGAGGGCTGCCACGGGCCCGCGCGCGTGGTGACGGTGTGGCACCAGACCGGGCCGGGCGAGTACTCCAGCAACGGCGCCGAGTACTTTTGTCCGTCGGACGCGAACGGCATCGCCGCCATGAGCGACGAGCAGCTGGAAGAGGTCACCTATCGCCTCGACGGGTCGAGCATGAACTTCCTGGCCGCGAACGGCGCCAGCTACCTCGTGCTGCTCTTGCTTCTCTCTCCGCTCGTGCCCATCCGCGCCGTGCGCCGTTGGCTGCACGACCGCGGTCGCCTGGCGCAGCTCGACGCGGACGTGGAGGCCGCGGCGACCGAGCTGGGGGTCGCGCCTCCGTATCCACCGCTCGGCGGGGAAGGGCGCCTGGGGCGTGCCGTGCTCCTCGTGGGAGGTGCGGCCGCGGTGGCCATCGGGATGGTCGCGCTCGGCATGCTGGTCGGGGCCTGACATCACGCCCTCCAGCCGAGGTCCCCTACGTACAGCGCCTGCAGGGGCCGTTCACCTCCCGCGCTGCTCACCTCCGCGCTGCTCACTTCCCGCGCAGGCGTCGGAAGAGCTCGACCGATGCGTCGATCTCGGCGCGCCGGATGGACACGCTCTCGATGTTCACGCCCAGCGGGATGCCCTTGGCAGCTGCGAAGGACGAGAGCTCCGTGTGGATCTGCTCGCACAGGGCCAGCGACTGGCCCAGCACGTCCGACGAGTGCAGCAGCTCGTTCTCCAGCCAGCGCGGGAACGAGATGCCGAGCCACTTCATGAACGCGAGGGTCTTTTCGGACCCGCACGGCGAGAGCGTGACGATCACCGGCACGGGCTGCTCGCCGCGCTCCGCCAGGGCGAGCGCGTAGTCGGACAGCAGCGACTTGGTGCCCGACACGTCGTAGACCGCCTGGGTCACGAAGAAGCGGCACCCCCGCTGGGTCTTTTCCAGCATGCGCAGGTGCTCGGTCGCGCCGTGCGCGTGACGCTCAGCGATGGCGATGCCGCCCAGCATCAGTTCTGGTGCGTGCCGCGCCGTCAGCCGGTAGGCCTCGGACAGCGGCAGCCCGGTCGGATAGGCATCGCGCCCCGGTGCGCCGACGAGCACGGCGTGACGAGGTGCGTCTGCGGTGCGCACCTCGTCGAGGTAGGCCATGAAGTCTGCGCGTGAGCCCTTGGGGACACAGCGGTACACGATCTTGGGCACGTCCACGCTGGCCAGCGCGTCCGCCGCGTAGCGCTCCGGGTCGAGCGTGGGGAGGAACGGGAAGGGGCGCGGGGCGTCCGTGCGCTCGGTCTCCGGCTGGATGTCGTAGACGATCAGCGCGTCCGGGGACAGGTCTCGCAGGCGCGTGCTCTGCTGCGCGACGATGCGCGCGAGCGTCTGCGGGTCCGTGGACTGCTTCGGCGGCGCGATGCCGTAGAAGGCGAGGCCGGCCTCGCGTGCCTGGATGCGTTCGCGCAGGGTCATGGGCGGACCCTACGACGAAGGACGGGGGGAGGCACTGCGAAGCGAGGCGAGGTCGGCCGCGTCGGCTCGCGTCGCGCCACCGCGGTGGATCCGCTCGCGGGGTGCGTGGTAGCGTCGCCGACCCTTCGGAGGAAACAAGACGATGAGCGACCCGGTGACCTGGACTCTCGACGCCGACATCAAGGACGGCAAGCTCGACACACTCGTGGGGCTGCTCGCTGGCGCGATCGAGACCGTGGAGGGCAGTGAGCCCACCACGCTCGCGTACGAGTTCTTCGTGAGCGAGGACCAAAGGACGCTCCTCGCCATGGAGCGCTACTCCGACTCGGAAGCGGCCTTGGTGCATCTACGGACGATGGGTCCCAAGCTCGAGCCGCTCATGGAGTGCTTCGAGCGCGCGCCGACGGTTCGGGTGTACGGCGACGCCAGCGCCGAGCTGCGAAGCGCGCTCACGGGGTTCGCCCCGACCTACTTCCGCGCAGTCGGCGGCTTTCGGCGCTGAGGGACGGTCGCCAGCCGGCGTCGACGCGGTTCCGGCGGTCGCTCCGCTCAGCTGAGCTGGTGTAGCACCAGCCGACTGTAGACCCCGCCGTGCGCCATCAGCTCGTCGTGCGTGCCGTCCTCCACCAGCGTGCCCGCCTCCAGCACGCAGATGCGGTCGGCGTTGCGTACCGTGCTCAGCCGGTGTGCGATGACCAGCGTGGTGCGCCCCTTCATCAGGCGCTCCAGTGCGGCCTGCACCAGCTTCTCGCTCTCGGCGTCCAGGCTGCTGGTGGCCTCGTCCAAGATCAGGATGCGTGGGTCCTTCGCGATGGCGCGCGCGATGGCCACGCGCTGTCGCTGCCCTCCCGAGAGCTGCACGCCGCGCTCGCCCACGACCGTCGCGTAGCCGTCCGGGAAGCCGAGGATGAAGTCGTGCGCGTTGGCGTCGCGCGCCGCAGCCTCCACCTGCGTCTGCGTCACGCCCTCGCGCCCGTACGCGATGTTCTCCGCGATGGTCCCCGAGAACAGCACGGGCTCCTGCGGCACGATGGCGATCAGGTCGCGCAGCGCGTGCAGTGGGAGCGCGCGCACGTCCACGCCGCCCACGCGCACCGCGCCAGCGTCCACGTCGTAGAAGCGGGGCACCAGCGCCGTGAGTGTGGTCTTGCCGGCGCCGCTCGGGCCCACCAGCGCCACGCTCGTGCCGGGTGCCACGCTGAGGCTCACGTCCACCAGCACGGGCTGGTCCGGGCGCGACGGATAGCGGTACGACACGCCCTCGAAGCTCACGGCCCCGCGCGCGGCGTGGCTGCTGGGGAGCGTCTCGGGGCGCTCGGGCTCGCGCACCCGCGGCACCAGGTCGATCAGCGCGAACAAGCGCTCCGTCGCTCCCGCCGCACGCTGCAGCGCCGCCCAGATGCCCACCAAGCTGCCGAGCGCCACGGCCACCACGCCGGTGTAGAGCATGAAGGCGGTCAGGCTGCCCGGGCTGAGCTCCCCGTCGGCCACCATCAGGCCGCCGAGCCAGACGATCAGCCCGATCGCGACGAAGCCGGACAGCGTGGCCACCGACATGAACGACGCGCGCCAGCGGGCCAGCCGCAGCGAGTCGGCGAACGCGTGCTCGACCGTGTCGCCGTAGGCCTCGCTCTCGTGGGCTTCACGACCGAAGGCCTGCACCGTGGTGATGGCGCCGAGGGACTCCTGCACGCGCGCGTTGGTCTCTGCCAGGCGGTCCTGCACGGCGCGGCTCATCACGCGGATGCGGCGCCCGAAGAGCACCACCGCGACGGTGAGCGGGGGGATCACGGTCAACATCACCAGCGCCAGCTTCGCGTTCTCCACGAACAGCAGCACCAAGCCGCCCAGCAGCTGCACCGAGTGGCGCATGGCCATGCTCAGCTCCGAGCCCACCACGCCCTCGATGATGGCCACGTCCCCCGCCAGGCGCCCCACCAGCTCTCCCGTGCGGCGCGTGTGGAAGAAGGTCGCGTCCTGCAGCAGCAGGCTGTCGAACACCTTGCGCCGCATGTCCGCCACCGCGCGCTCGCCGAGCCAGCTCATCATGTAGTGCCGGAACCAGGTCATGCCGGCCTGCAGGAAGAACAGCAGCAAGAGGCCGATGCCCACCTGGTGCATCACAGCCCGCGAGCCGTCGCGCACGCCTTCGTCGATGGCGAAGCGCACGGCCTGCGGGTAGACGAGTCCGATCCCAGCGCCGAGCAGCAGCGCCAGCGTCGCCACCGCGAAGCGCCCCTGGTGGGGCCGCAGCAACGTCAGGAGGCGCCCGATGCGGCGCAGCCCACGCACGCGTGGCGCGGCCGGCGGGGCCTGTGCGGGGTCGGGGGATGACGCGTCGGTGGTCAACGTGGGCGAGGTCCGGCGGGCCCACGAGCGGGCGGTCGAGGGCGAGCATGCATGTCGCGCGGACGCGTCGCAACGTTACATCCGACTCGCGCGCGTGACGTCTCCGCGCCCCGCCGCAGGCATGCTCACCGAGGACGGTCTGCGCGTGTGTTCTCGCAACTGGGCGCTCGCGCGTGGGGACAACCCGCTGTGGCGCCCGGCCGACGCGTACCGCTTCGAGGAGCGCCTGCCGCGGCACTTGGCCGTCCAGTCGGAGGTCTGCGGACCGCGTATCCAGAAGAACCCCATGGCGCTCGACGAGACCGCGCTCTTCGTGTTCAGCGTGTTCGACGTGCGTGCCGACGGACGAGAGAGGCGAGCACGACGACGGCCATGATGATCGACGTCCAGTGGGAGCGGACGGTGGGCGTGCCAGCCACAGCAGCGCAGCCAGCAACACCCCTCTCTCCGTCACCACGCCATCCCCCGGGCGGACCTTCACTGAGGATCAACGGATGGCCAGCGACTTCTACGGAGTGCTCGACGTTGCCGACCAGGAAGGTGAATGTCGTGGACGCTCCGGGGTCAGGACGAAAGTAGTAGCCGGGCGGGCTCGTCTCGGCGATGGGAAGCCCAAATCCGGTTGGGGTGGAGACTCGCCCGCCTTGGAACACGCTCCCGTCGGCGCGTGTGAGCACCAGGCGCACGATCGCGTTTCCGTCCAGCAGGTTCTCCGTGACGAAGGCCACGGTGATGTCGTCCTGTCCGAGTACCTGGAGGTGTGGACCAGGCAGAGACCACGACGCCGAGGCGAACATCGTCGCGTAGGTCCCGTCGGCATACCGGCCGCTAAGCCAACGCTGAGTACCTCGGGGTCCGACAACTCGAGCACGGCCTCCGGGTGGAGTACGAGAAACGCCATCGTATGGCCCAGCGTCAGGGGCGAATCGAGGTCGTTGCGGTCCCCGATGACGATGATCTGTGCCTCCACGGTGCAAGCACAGAGTGAAACAGCCATCGTCATGCCTGCCGCGATCAGTCCCTTGCGCACTGGCATAACGTAGCATGCGGACCGCGCTCGACGTCAGTCCCGGGTCCGCGAGGTGCGCCATCTCCGCTTGCTCCGGCTTCGGTGCTCTTGCGGCCCTGTTAGTGCCCACGCGGCGCGCGCCGCATGACGTCAGGGCGCCGCTGCCGTCGCGGCAACTCCAACGTCCGTGTATGAGCGCTTCGCTTGCGGGCGCGCCCAGTTCTGCAAGAACGCCGTCTTGGTACATTTCTGAAAGGTTTGTTTCATGAAGATCGCCACGACCGTCGTCTACGCCAGCAACCAGCGCGAAGCCCTCGACCAGGTGGTCGCGTACGAGCAAGCGGGCCTCGACATCTACTGGGTGCCGGAGGCCTACGGCTTCGACGCGCCGACCACCCTCGGCTACCTGGCCGCGAAGACGAGCCGCATCGAGCTCGGCTCGGCCATCATGAACGTCTACTCGCGTACGCCGAGCTGCATCGCGCAAACCGCTGCGGGCCTCGACTTCGTCACGGGGGGTCGCGCCATCCTCGGCCTCGGCGCGTCGGGTCCGCAGGTCATCGAGGGCTTCCACGGTATCCCGTATGCGAAGCCCATCGCGCGCACCAAGGAGGTCATCGACCTGGTGCGTCGTGCGCTCAAGCGCGAGGTGCTCACCAGCGACGGCATCGTGAAGCTCCCGCTCCCCGCGGGCCAGGGTACCGGCCTCGCCAAGCCGCTCAAGCTGCTGACGCACCCCGTGCGTCCCGCGGTGCCCTGCTTCGTGGCTGCGCTTGCCGACAAGAGCGTCGAGTCCACCGCCGCGAACGCCGACGGGTGGATCCCCATCTTCTACAGTCCCGAGAAGGCCAAGGCCGTGTGGGGTGACGCGCTCGCCGCCGGCAAGGCGAAGCGCAGCGACGCGCTCGGGCCGCTCGACATCGTCGCCGGCGGCATGGTGGTGATCGGTGACGACGTGAAGAAGTACCTCGAGCTCGCGCGCCCGCAGCTGGCCCTCTACATCGGCGGCATGGGCGCGCGCGGCAAGAACTTCTACTACGACGTCGCGTGTCACTACGGCTACGAAGAGCAGGCCAAGCAGATCCAGGACCTCTACCTCTCCGGCAAGAAGGCCGAGGCCGAGGCGCTGGTCCCGCTGGAGATGCTCGAGCAGACCAACCTGGTGGGTCCCGAGAGCTACGTGAAGGAGCGCATCGCCGCCTACCGCGAGTCGGGCGTCACGATCCTGAACGTGGGCTTCGTCACGCCGGACGCCGTCCAGATCATCGAGAAGCTCAAGACCTGGACTGCGTGAACCGCTGACGGGTCGGCGAAGGAGACGAACGAAGGTCCCTTCTTTCGCCGCCCGTACGCCGGTGTGTGCACGCGCCGGAGCAGAAACAATAGTGGCAGCGGGCGCCGGAGGCCGTACCATGCGCCCCCCATGTCGCAGTCCACGCCGAGCCTGAAGGAGGTCGCTGCCCTCTGGAAGCGCCCCAGCAACCGAGCGCGTCTCGGGCTGCCGGTGGAGGTGGTGGCGCCCATGCTCGGCACCCCACAGCTGTCCAGCGCGCTGGGCTTCATGGCGCGCCGGCTGGACCTCACGGACATGGCGTCGTTCTTCGCGCACCCGCGCATCGCCGAGGCGTTCGGGCGTGACCCGGGGGACATCGACGCGCGCAGGCTGCTCAGCGCGCTGAACGAGCTCGGCGAGGCCCCCGAGCTGCACATCACGCGCCTCGACGCTGGCTTGCCGCCCGAGGTCGCCGTCGCGCGCCCCGCGGCCGACGCCGACTCGGTCACGGCGTGGATCGCCGAGCACGACCTCGACCGCCTGCTCGACAACACGCTCACCGTGCTGGTGGATCGCGTGGTCGGGTCCACTTCACTCAAGAGCAACCTGGCCAGCGCGTCGTCCATCACGCTGCGCGAGCTGCGCAGCATGCGCCCCACCGACCGACGCTTCCGCATCGACGAGCTGGCCGTGCTGCAGTCGGCCGCCATCGACTGGCTGCGCGAGGCGGTGGAGGCCAAGCGGCTGCGCGCGTGGCGCGAGGAGCTCTGGGAGCAGCGTCCAGAAGAAGCGCGCCTGCGCATCCTCGGCGCGCGCCTGAAGGACCTGCGCCGCGAGGTGCTGCGGCAGCTGCCGGGCAAGGTGGGGCTGCCCCCACGCGACGTGACCCTGGAGTTCGAGGAGGAGCCGCCCGCGCTGCGCATGGAGCCGCGCGGCAACGCCTTCGCGCAGCGCGTGACGCGGGTGCTCTTCATCGACTTCGAGGACTCGCCCCTGCGCGTGGAGTGCCGCTGCATGGGTCCGGGCGCGCCACCATGCGAGCACGCCCTGCACGTCATCGACTACGCGCTCGACATCGTGCACGACCCGCGCTCTCTGCTGCGCCCCGCGCTGGGGCGCTTGATCGCGGTTCCCAGCTGGACGCGCCTGCTGACGCGCCTCGAGTCGCACGTCCCGGCCTTGCTGGCCGGCCCCAGCCTCGAGCGTGTGGTGTTCCGCGTGGCCCCGGACGAGCGTGAGTCCGTCACCCTGGCGCTCCAGAAGCGGGGCAAGCGTGGCTACTCCGCGGGGCGTCGCGTGAGCGCCGAGAAGCTGCTCGAGCAGTCGCCCGAGGCGGTGGCTCCGGAGGACCGCGCTGCCGTCGCCGCCGTGCGCGAGTACGAGCTGGAGAGCCGCCGCTCCACCCACCCGCTGGACACGCATGCCGTGCTCCCCCTGCTGGCCGGGCACCCGCGCGTCTATCGTGCCGACGACCCCGAGCAGCGGGTGGACGTGGTCGCCGTGCCGCTCACCATCGCGCTCGAGATGGTGCCCGCGGGCGCACGCGTGGCCATCCGCGTCGGCACCAAGAACGTCGAGCCCAGCACGCGCGTGCCCGCCGTGCTCTCCCACGACGACGTCGCGCAGCGGCGCGTGGCCGTGGCCGAGGTGCCCCCGAGCCTGCGCGAGATCGTGCTAGCCGCGGCGGCGCACCCCGCGGTCATTCCCGAGGAGGCCTTCGACCGCGTCATCGCGGTGCTGCTGCGCCTGCAAAGCGATGCGCTGGACGTGCGCCTGCCCGAGAAGATGCGCGGGCGCGCCGTGCCGGCCGATGCGCGGCTCGTGGCTCGGCTGGAGCCCACCGGCGACGAATCACTCCGCGTCACCTTCCTGTGCCGCCCCGCGCCGGGCGGTCCCGCGTTCGCACCAGGGCGCGGCCCCGCCTTCAGCATCGGCTCGGACGATGAGGGCCGGCTGCACGTGCGGCGCGACCTCGACGCGGAGCGCCAGGCCGCGGACGCCGCGCGCGAGCGCTTCAAGCTGGAGCATGCGCGGGCGGACGCGGAGTACACCTTCCGCCTCGACCGCCTGGACGAGGCCCTGGACCTGCTCTCGCGGCTGCGCGACGCCAGCGACGTGGTGGACGTGGAGTGGCCCAAGGAGGCCATGCCCTGGGAGCTGCGGGGTGGCGCCACCGCTGCGTCGCTGCACGTGCGGGTGCAACGCGCCGAGGAGTGGTTCGCCGTAGGCGGCGACGTCACCGTGGACGGCGAGACCGTGCCGCTACAGGCTCTGCTCGACGCCATCCGAGCGGGTCGCCGGTTCGTGCGGGTGTCGGGCAAGCGCTTTGCCCGCATCGAGGCGCAGCTGCGCGCCCAGCTCGAGGACATCGACGCGACCGTCTTCCAAGACCGCCACCAGCTGGCCGTGGGCGCGGCCGCGCTCACGCGCTTGGCGGACGCGCTCGATGACGACGCCTTCGACGCGGACGACGCGGCGCTCACGCTCATCCAGGCGGGGCGCGTCGCGAAGGACTTCGAGCCCACCGTCCCGAGCGAGCTGCAGGCGTCGCTGCGCGACTACCAGGCCGAGGGCTATGCGTGGATGTCCCGCCTCGCCGCGTGGGGCGTCGGTGGAGTGCTCGCGGACGAGATGGGCCTCGGCAAGACGGTGCAGACCATCGCGCTCTTGCTCGCGCGCGCGGCGGACGGTCCTGCGCTGGTGGTCGCGCCCACCTCGGTGACCAGCAACTGGGAGGCGGAGCTGCTGCGCTTCGCGCCCTCGCTCACGCCGGTCATGTACCGCGGCGCGCGACGCGCGAAGCTGCTGGACGACGTGGACCCCAAGCAGGTCTTCATTACCAGCTACGACACGCTGGCGCGCGACGTGGAGCAGCTGCAGGGCACGCGCTTCGGCGTGCTGGTGGTGGACGAGGCCCAGGCCATCAAGAACGCCCGCACGCAACGCGCCAAGTCGGTGCGCGCGGTGCACGCCCACTTGCGCGTTGCGTTGACCGGCACACCCGTCGAGAACCACCTGGGCGAGCTCTACAGCCTGATGCGCGTCGTGAACCCCGGCCTCTTGGGCACGTGGGCGCACTTCCGCGAGCGCTACGCGCTGCCCATCGAGCGCGACGACGACGCGCGCCAGCGGGAGCAGCTGCGCGAGACCCTGCGCCCCTTCATCCTGCGCCGCACCAAGCGCGCCGTGGCGCCCGAGCTGCCGCCGCGCACCGAGGTCATCCACAGCGTGGAGCTCTCGCCCGAGGAGCGCGCCCTGTACGAGGCCGAGCGTAGCGACGCGTTGACGCACCTGGCTGACGACGAGGGCCAGCGCTTCGAGCTGCTGGCCGCGCTCACCCGCCTGCGGCGTCTGGCGTGCCACCCGCGCCTGGTGCACCCGGACTCCGCGGTACCCGGCTCCAAGCTCGCCGCGTTCATGCGCCTCGCGCGCGAGCTGCGCGAGGAGGACCACCGCGCGCTGGTGTTCAGTCAGTTCACCTCGCACCTGGCCATCGTGCGCGAGGCCCTCGAGCTGGCGCGCATCCCCTCGCTGTACCTGGACGGGTCCACGCCGCAGCCCGAGCGCGCTCGCCTGGTGGACGACTACCAACAGGGGCGCGTGCCCTTCTTCCTCATCTCGCTCAAGGCGGGTGGGACGGGGCTCAACCTCACGGCCGCCGACTACGTCATCCATCTGGACCCGTGGTGGAACCCCGCGGCCGAAGACCAGGCCAGCGACCGCGCGCACCGCATTGGGCAGGAGCGCCCCGTGACCGTGGTGCGCCTGGTCTCGCAGGACACCATCGAGGAGAGCGTGCTCTCGCTTCACGCGCGCAAGCGCGACCTGGCCGACAGCCTGCTCGAGGGGGCGAACGTGGCGGGCAAGCTCAGCACCACGGAGCTGCACGAGCTGATCGCAGGGCAGTCCCGCACGTGAGCGAGCGCCGCAAGAAGGCGCCGCGCCGGGCCACGCCGAGCTACCTGAAGAACGCTGCGCTGCACTACCTCGAGACCCGCAGCTCGAGCCGCGCGAACCTGCGGCGCCTGCTGGTCCGGCGTGTGGAGCGCAGCCTGCAGGAGCACGGGGGTGATCGCGAGGAGCAGCTCGGCTGGGTCGACGCGCTGCTCGACGAGCTGGTGCGGCTTCGGTTGCTGGACGACGCCGTCTACGCCGCTCAACGTGCACGCAGCCTGGCGCGCGCGGGCAACGGTAGCCGGAAGATCCGCGCCAAGCTCGCGGAGAAGGGTGTCCCCGCCCCGCTGGTGGCGGCCGCGCTGGCCGAGCTCACGAGCCCGGACGCGCCCTCACCGGACCTCGTGGCCGCCTGCCGCTTTGCCCGTAGTCGGCGGCTGGGACCCTACCGACGGGAGGGTGAGCAGCCCCGTGACAGGGAGCTGCGCCAGAAGGAGCTGGCCAAGCTGGGGCGGGCTGGGTTTTCTTACGAAATTGCAATCCGCGTCGTGGACTGTGAAAACGCCGAAATTACAGATGAAATAGTTTCATCGGCGGAATTTTGATAGGGCGCCATTTCAAATTTGTAAGAAAGTGCTTGGCATCTGACCGGCTTTGGTCATACTGACGAGACGGGCTTTCGTGACGACGCCTGCACGGTCTGGGGGGATGGTGCTGCTGTCGCGAAGGCCCGATCATAATTCTGCCGCCCGCACCCGCGGGCGGCTTTTTTCATGCCGTTTCTTGGGTCAGCAGGCCGCGCCTCGGGACGCCCGCTGACCCGGCCTAGCGCCGCGCCCGCAGGGTGCACGTCTCGCTGCCCGGGTCGAACTCGATGTAGGCCCGCCCGCTGCGCAGCTGCTGCAGCACGGCGCGGCGCTTGTCGTCGAAGCTCACCTCGGTGTGCCCGTAGTCCGTGCCCTCACGGGTGATGAACTCCTCCACCACGCCCATCAGCGCCTCCTCGCTCAGGCGCTGGTAGGGGATGACGATGGGGTCGTGCAGGTCGTCGTGGTCGTCCATGGTGATCGTATCGTGCTCACGGCGGCTCGGTTGCGCACGGCGGCGCGTGCGGCGGCGGAGACGTCGCTCGCGGGAGCGTCCTGGCGTGGCAACGCTCGCGCTGGAGAAGCCTCGCGCGCCATGTTGGCGCTGGAGCGGTCAGCGGCCCGTGACGCTCAGCTCGTAGCCGGCCCGGTTGGGTGAGCCCCCGTCGCGCACGTAGATGACGTACCAGCCCGGCTGCACGTGCTGCACGATCTGCTCGGAGGGCCCCTCGCCGCGGCTCGCCCCCAGCGGGTTGGCCCGCAGGTCCCGCAGCTCGAGGTCCACGTCCGTCCGGTCCGACTGACCCCCACTGCCGAAGATGGTCAGCCGCACGGTCAGCCACATCGCCGTCGGGACGTGCACCCGATAGGCCTGCACCGCGTCGCGCCCGTTTCCCGGCCGCGGCGGCCCACCGCTGGGTGAGGGGTCCGTGATGCTGTCGATCTTGCCGCCCACGGTGGCGCCCAGCGTGATGTCGAGCGGCCACAGCGGGGTATCGTCGAGCGGCAGCATGGCCTCGGGGTGCCCTCCCGCGAGCAGCAGCTGCTTGATGGCCAGCCCGTCCGCGACCTGGGTGCGCACCAGGTAGCGCAGGAAGCTCGTGATGTCCGGGTAGGCGCCTGGCTCGCGGGCGATGCCGCGCATGGCCGCGAACACCGCGGCCGGCCCCAGCGCGACGCCGTCGTTGTCGGTGTCGGGCAGCGTGAAGGGCGCATCGGGAGGTCCGCCGTCCGAGAGGTCCCACAGGATCTCTTCCACCCCCGCCTCGGAGCCCATGCCGCGTGGGCCCTCTGCGGACTGTGTCTCGAGGTTGGCCGCCACCCGCAAGGATCCGCTGGGCTCGATGCCGATGGTGTCCACGTACAGCGGCTGACGCAGTACGGCGCACGCGAACCAGCTGGCGCGCCCCTCCTCCCAGGCGAGTCCGGGATCGATCAACACGCCACCTGGGTGCGTACCCCCGTGGGACGAGTCGGTGGTCATCACGTCCATCACGAAGTGCCCGAATTCGTGCAGGATGATGGCCTCGTCGTGTTCGTCGGTGTCGGTCGTGGTCTGCCGCCCCGGCTCGCCGCCCAGCAGCTCCACGCTGTAGCGCCCGCTGCCGGCCACGCGCTCCGCGCGGTAGTAGCTCCACTCGGTGGTCACCCCGCGTCCCCAGTATGCGTAGAAGGGCGGCACGTACTCGCCGGTCCACGCATGCACGGCCCGCGCGCCCGTCAGCACGGTGTCCAACAGGTGTAGCGCGCCGGCCATCTCGCTCTCGTCGCCGATGCTGATCTCGATCGCCTGCGCCTCGGGGTCGGTCGGCAGCGGGACGTCCAACGCATGCTCCTGCGCGCCGAACGGATCGCGCGTGACCGCGAGGTCAAAGCCATCCGCGACGATGGCGGCGCGCACGCGCAGCACGGCGCGTGAGTCCGGGATGCGCAGCGCGAAGACGCCGTCATCGTCGGTCATGCCCGAGACCAGCACCTCGCCCGAGGGCAGCACCGCGTCCACCCCCACCCGCCGCGCCGGCCGCAGCGTCTGCTCCCGCGACGCGCCCGTGACCGTCGCGTGACGTGCGGCATACAGCACGCGCCCGGCGATGGGCCGCGGCACCGGCGTGGGGTCGAGGGTCGCCGTGACGGGGGAGGGCAGGGAGGCACACCCGCTCCCGAGGAGCGCGAGCGCGAGCGCGACGTGGAACGGCTTCACCGCCGAGAGCGTAGCAGTCCGCGGCGCGGTCGGGTGCCAGGTCCGCGCGCTACGCGTCGTCGGCGAGTGTGGCGCGCCGGCTCGAGGCGGGACATCCGGTTCGCACAGCGCACGGGCCGCCAGGCGCGCGTTGGCGGGGGGTCTCCGCGCTGATACCGTGTCGTCGATGCATCCCACGCTGCCGCTCCCCGGGCTGTCGTACCTCACCCGTGTCTCTTTCGTCGCTCGGTGCGCTCTGGTCCCCACGTTGGCGCTGATGGCTGGTTGTCATGAGCAGGTGCCGTCCTGCGACGTTGCGCCCCTACCCAACGGGACGTGCGGGCTGAACGGGCGTGGGACCGAGGTGCATGTGTGCGAGGGCTCTCAGGTGGCGACCTACTGCGACGACCCCGACGCGTGCGTCGATGGCGCGTGGCGGATGGGTTCGGGCGGGGTCTGCGGACTCAACGACCGTGGCGTCGAGCACGAACAGTGCGTGGCAGGGCAGTTCGTGACGCGCTGTCAGGACCCCGACGCCTGCACCGACACCGAGGAGGGCCTCAGCGACGAAGTGTGCGGCCTGAACGGGCGTGGCCGTCGGCTGCAGACCTGCGTCGCAGGAACGTACCGCGTGAACGCGCTGTCGTGCGCGGACCCCGACGTGTGCCTGGACGACACCTCGTCGACGCGCATGTGCGGCGAGAACCTGCGAGGTTCGCGCACGACCACCTGCGTCGAAGGGGCGTGGGAGGTGAGTGCGTGCGAGATCCCATCCGAGTGCCTCGTGGCGGGACAGTTCGACGGAGGCGCTTGCCCCATCGTACCGCCCACGCTGAGCGTGCCGAACAGCTGCCCGGACGTCAGCAGCAACGGGCGCATCACCATCATGGTGGCTGGCGAGGCGCGCGAGTTCCTGCTGTTCCTCCCCCCGGCTCCGAGTGGCAAGCCCGTCGCCGTCCTGTGGCACCAGCTCGGGGGCAGCGCGAGCGGCTTCGCCAGCATCACCAACGCGTCCGCGTTGGCCAGCGCGCTCGACGTCATCATCGCCATCCCCGAGATGTCGTATCAGTTCACGCTGGGCGCCATCTCCGTGCCCATGTGGCGCTTCCTCGACGCGTCCCCGCCCGGGCCCGACCTGCAGCTGTTCGACGACATCCTGGGCTGCTTGGACGAGGAACACGGGGTGGACCGCACGCGCCTCTACGCCGCCGGGGCCAGCGCGGGCGCGCTCTTCAGCACGCGCCTCTTGCTCGACCGGGCGGACGTGCTCGCGGGCGTGGCCATCCTGAGCGGCGGTACGGACGAGGCCCACCGCATCCTCAACACGGCCTACGTCACACCGGCGGCGCCCACGCCCACCATGGTCGCTTGGGGGGGCGCGTCGGACCAGTTGGCGTTCCTCCCGGGTTTCACGATCGACTTCGCGCACGGCAGCATGGCCCTGGTCGACCACCTCGTGTCGGACGGGGACACCGTGGTCGCGTGCGACCACGGTGAAGGCCACAGCGTTCCAGCGCACATCATCGACTTCGCCCTCGAATTCCTCGTGTCGCAGCGCTTCGGCGAGCCCAACCCGTACGCTGCCGACGTCCCCCCCACGTTGCCGAGCGACTGCCTGATCCGCGTCCCTTGAGCGGACCGAACGGTCACGATCCACACGTCGGACCCTTTCCGAGCGCCAGAAAAAGTGCTTCATAGTGGGTCGAGGTTGCGTGGATGTCGAAGCTCGAGATGCGAAGTGGGTGGTTGGTCGTCGGGATGTTGCTGGGAGCGTGGTTCGTCCCCGCCGAGGCCGCAGCGCTCCCCACGTACGGCGTCGGTGACTACGGCGCCCGCCCCTATGTGTGCCAGACCTGCCACGTGGCCTCGGGGGGTGGGACGGAGTGCCAAGGCAACGGCCGCGCGCCCTGCCTGAACCCGTACGGCGCGCGCTACTACTCCGCCGGATACGTCGCGACCACGGGCGAGAACCAGGACGGCGACAGCTGGACCAACAGCTACGAGATCAACACGGGCGGAGGCTCTTCTCCCATGCCCGGCTGGCCAGAGGGGGCCACCGAGGTCGGTTGCAGCATGGAGGCCTGCGCCTACGCCGTCGCGGCGGGGAGCAACTCGGTGTACGGCAGCTACGTCAACTGCGGGCAGAACGTGGAGTGCCGCGCGTACCACACGTCCTCTCAGCGCTACTACTTCAACTTCCGCTGCGAGCTGGGGACCACGGGCACCGCCGGGACCTCCTCGCACAACTGGGGCTGCAGCGACACGAACGAGTGCTTGGGCAACCCTTGCTCGCCAGGCACGTGCAACCAGACGGCCATCGGCAACAGCTGGACCTCGCCGGGCTACTACTGCACCGGCTGCCCCGCGGGCTATGCGCTGAACGGCACCGGGACGGCGTGCTTGCTCATCAACGAGTGCACCGCCAACGTGGACAACTGCCACGCCCTCGCCACCTGCTACGACCCCAGCAGCGCGACGGGGAACTACACCTGCACCTGCCCGCCCGGCTACAGCGGCAACGGCCGCACGGGCATCGGCAACACGGGCTGCACCGACATCAACGAGTGTGCTGGCAACCCCTGCGGCCCGAACGGCGTGAGTTGCACGCAGACACCCATCGGCTCCTGGTCGGCGCCGGGCTACTCGTGCACCTGCGCCGCGAACTACGGCTTCAACGGCACCACGTGCGTGCTCACCAACGAGTGCACGGCCGTCCCGGCCCCGTGCGTGGCAGGGTTGACGACCTGCAACGATCCGACGCCGAGCATGAACAACGGTGACGTCCAGTGCACGTGCATCGCGGGCTACACCGGCAATGGGCGGGTCAACGGCACCGGCTGCACGAACATCAACGAGTGCACGAGCGGCATGCACAACTGCCACGCGCTGGCCAGCTGCGCCGACACACCGGGGTCGTTCACGTGCACGTGCAGCGAGGGCACGACGGGCAACGGGACCACCTGCGCCAACATCAACGAGTGCGCGCCGCAGCCCTGCGGTCCAGGTGGCACGTGCACCCAGATCCCCCTCGGGCGCGACTGGGAGGAGCCGGGCTACACGTGCGCGTGTCGGTCCGGCTACACCAACAACGGGACCACGTGCGTCCTGCAGGACGAGTGCGCCGCGCGCCTGGCCGACTGCGTCTCGCTCGCCAGCTGCAGCGACCCGACGCCCGCGGTGAACGACTACGAGTGCACGTGCGCGGCGGGCTACACGGGCGACGGACGCGCCTCGGGTTCGCGCTGCACGAACATCAACGAGTGTGACAACGACGAGGACAACTGCGCCTCGGACGCCACCTGCACGGACACGCAGGGGTCGTTCACCTGTGCGTGCAACGAGGGCTTCGAGGGGAACGGCGAGGTGTGTACCGACGTCGACGAGTGCAGCCGCGGCACCCACGACTGCTCGCCCTTCGCCGAGTGCGCCAACACGGCGGGCAGCTTCTCGTGTACCTGCCGCGATGGCTTCCAGGGCACGGGCACCAGCTGTATCGACGTGGACGAGTGCGTCGTGGACAATCCCTGCGGCGACAACGAGCTGTGCATCAACCAGCTGGGTGACGCCCCGCAGTGCGTCTGCGAGCCGGGCTTCACCCGCGTGGACGGGCTCTGCACGCGCGCCTGCGGGGACGGTGTGCGCGGCCTGGGCGAGGGCTGCGACGACGCGAACACCGACCCAGGCGACGGCTGCGACGAGCGCTGCCGAGTGGAGACAGGCTGGGCGTGCTACGAGCCCGCGAGCAGCCCCAGCGTGTGCACCAACCACTGCGGCGATGGGCTCATCGACTATCCGGCCGAGGTCTGCGACGAAGGTGAGGCCAACAGCGACACCGCGCCGGATGCCTGCCGCATGGTGTGCCAGCCCGCATTCTGTGGCGACGGCGTGGTAGACAGCGGCGAGGACTGCGACGAGGGCGAAGCGAATTCACCCACGCTGGTGGACGCCTGTCGGCCCACGTGCCAGCGCGCGTTCTGTGGCGACGGAATCGTCGACACGGGCGAGGTCTGTGATCCGGGCGAGGGCGACCTCATCGATCCGACCCGCTGTGTCGCGGGCTGCTTCGTCGACGCGGGCGTGAGCCGCGGACACGGCGGCTGCGTCGCCGCCCCTCGGGGGGCTGCGGGGAACTCGGGCGTGTGGGCCATCGTCCTCCTAGGGATCGCCATCGTGCGTCGCCGCCGTCGCTGACGGCGCACGCTGCCGCGGACGCGGCTTGCCCCACGCTTCAGTACGGCATGCGCTGCGACCGCGTGCGCAGCGACCGGATGATCATCACCTGCACCGCCGCGACCAGCCCGTGGCTGAAGTAGGCGTTGCCGTCGATGACGCGGCGCACCAGGCGGGTGGTCTCGCCCGGGTCGAAGCGCGACCAGCCGACGATGGCCGCCTCGCGCCACGGGAAGGCGTGGGTGTCGAAGCGGAAGAGCGCGGAAGAGAGGCTGCCGCTCAGTCCGTCCACTTCGATGGCGCCACCGGGCTCGGTCTCGCGGAGCATCATCTCGCCCCCGACCGACACGAGGGGGACCGGGATGATCCAGCCGAAGCGCGTGCCCTGCTCCGTGACCTCGATGGTGTGTGAGCGGCTGCCCTCCATCAGCGACTCCCCGAACTCCTCCGGCGAGACCATGATGCGCCGCATTCGCTCCACGGACGTGCCGCTGCGCGCCAAGGAGGACACGCCGTGCAGGTCGTTGCCCTCGAGGTGCAGGAACACGAGGTCGCCGCGACCGAGAAGGTCCGCGTAGCGGTCGACCTCGAAGCTCGGCCGGACCAGCGGGCGTGGGGTGGCAGGGGGGGCGGTGTAGCCCACCTGCCGCTGCGCCTCGTCGATGGTGGCCAGCAGCATCGTCATGGCCAGCGCGATGTTGATGGTGCGGTTCACGCTGTTGCCGCCCGAGGCCATCTGCTGGCTCAGATAGTTGGCGTCCCGCATGTCGATGCGCGTCGCGAACACGAGCACACACGAGTCCGGCGTCTCGGGGTAGATGCGGAACAGGAAGCGACCGACGCCCAGGTCCCCGTTGGTGCTGGTGACCTCGATCAGGTGCCCTCGTGTGGGGTGGCCCGGATAGACCGTCATCACGTTGTCGCCGCGCAGCGTGAAGATGGCGACGGTCCAGTGCCAGCTGTAGGCCACCTGGAGGCCCTGGCGCGTGTGCACCTCCACCTCGTCGAGGGCGGGCATGAACGCGCCGTAGTTCTCTGGGTGGCTGACCACCTCGGCGACCACCGCGGCTGGCGCGTGTACGCGAGCCATCAGCGTGACGGCGGGCAGCTCGGTCTGCTCGTTGCTGAACTCGGTGAGCATCACGGGCCCGTCGTCGAGGTGCGGCATCAGCAGCTCGCGCTCCGCGGGCAAGAGCGCTCGCAGCCGCGCCATGTCTGCCCCGACCGCGTTGGGCGGAGGCGGCTGCGCGCGCGCCCTCTCGGTGGTCTGCGCTGCGAGAGCCATCAGGAGCCCCGTGACGACCCACAGCGCGCGAGCGGCGGAGCGGACGCAAGGGGGTCCGCTGGGCGCGGGGACGGAGACGGACGCGTGGCGGAGCACGGGCCAGGGACGTCCGCCGACGTGATTTCCTTCAAAGCGCATCACGGCCTGTGTAGCGCCTCAGCCGTGCTGCCGCAGCGCGTCGAGCGCGTCGGTGACGTCTCCCTGCGCCTCCGCGCGGACCACGCGCACCGCCAATAGGCACGCGGGATGCCGTGGCAGCGCGAGCAAGTGGTGTGTCGCCGTCACACCGCGCGCCGTCAGCCAGTCCAGCGGGTCGCCGTCGGCCGACGCACCCCACGTGCGCAGCAGCGTGCCCAGCACGTCGCGCTCCAGCAGCTCTCCTTCCCGAGCCAGCGTTTGTCCGGTGGGTGCGTGCAGGATCGCGGCGCCGCTGATGCCCGCGACCGCGAGCGCGCGCTCCACCAGGTCGCCCAGCCCGCTCAGCCAGTCCGGCGTGGACCAGGCGCCGGTGATGCCGTCCAGCGACACGTCGAAGTCGGTGTCGGTCACGGGCGGCCGGCTGCTCGAGTGGTGGGCCTCGAAGCCCAGCTCGGCCAGGGTGTACGTGAACTCCTCTGGGTAGCGCTGTGATCCGGGGACGAAGACGGCCTCGGCGTTGCGCATCTCGTCCAGGTTTTCGACGCGCGCCCTCAGCCAGCGTGCGATCTGTTGCCGCAGCGCGTCCTGATCGGCCAAGCCCCACTCCACCAGCACCGTCGCGAAGTTGCGTCCGGTGGTGCGGCAGTCCTCGAGCACGGCGCGCAGGTCTTCGGAGGGCACGCTGGGCCCCACCAGTTCCGGCAGCGAAACCGGGTTGGACGAGAGCTGCACCCACGCGAGTCGTCCGCGGACGACATGCGCGCGGCCGAAGACGCCACCCGCGCGCAGCGTGAGCTCGCCCGTCTGGCCACCGTCCAAGACCTCCGAAAGCGCGTCGAACACGCGCCGCGGAGCGTGCTGCTCCAGCGTTCGCAAGCCTGTCTTCAGCCGCCCCACCAGCTCCATGTGGTCCACGGGGCGATGCACCGTGTCGTCGGCCCCCGCGTCGAGCGCGTCCAGCGTCTCGTCGCGCGTGCCGTGGCGGGTCATCGCGATGATGTACACGGCGCGGCCCGCCGCGCGGAGCTCGGCGGCGAGGTCGGCGCGTTGCAGGATCTCCGCGTCCACCACCACCAGGCGCGCCCCCGGCTGCGCGTGGAACACCGCGAGGCATCCAGCGGCGCTGTCCGTCTCTGCCACGTGGTGACCCGCACGTCGCAGCGCCTTCGCCACGAAAGAGCAGGTCGTGTGAACCGGGTCCACCAAGATCAACGCCGCGCTCGGTGTGGGGCTCGTCACACGCTGGATTGTATCCGATGGCGCGCGCCGGCGGCGGCATTCCTCGGCGTGGGCCAAAGTGGTCCATTCGCGCTGGGACGTGTCATCCTCGGACCGATGTACTGCCAAGCCTGCGGCGCCAAGAACACCGAGGACGCTCGGTTCTGCAACATGTGTGGTTCCAGCATCGCGGCCGCGGGTGCCCCCGGTGGACCCATCGCGGCGCCCACCCAGGTGGGGCTCGGGGCAGCGGCGGGACCCGACCCGAAGGGCATTAACGTGCCCTTGGCTCACGCGGCCACCGTTCAAGGGACGCTGGTGGGCGCCCCTGGGCACCCCGCGCCGCAGGCCGCGCTGCCACAGGCTGCGGCGCCACAGGCTACGGCTCAGGCAAAGGCGCCAGCACACTTCGGGCCGCACACGATGGAGCTGGAGGGGCCCTCCGGGTACCTGCCGTCGGCCATGAACAACACCATGAGCGTCTCCCTCGAGGCCATCGGGGTGCGCTCCAGTCGCCGTACGTGGGCGGTGATCGCGCTCGCCTCGGTTGGCCTCGTCGCGCTGGGCGCGCTGGGCATGCGGTGCAGCACGGGCCCTACCCAAGTGGCCAGTGGCGGCGCCGATCCGGACGACCCCTTCGTCATCGGCACGCCCGTTCCCGAAGGCGAGGCGGCGCCCGGCGTGGACTTCGTGACGGGCACCAACGAGCCCGGCGGCGGGGCCCCGGCTACGCCCAGTGGGGGCACTGCACCGAGCGGCGGCAGTGGCACGTCGGGTGGTGGCTCGCACGGCGCCACCGCACAGACGGGCCGCGGGACGTCTGGCAGCGGCGGCGGTGCCGGAGGGACGAGCGGTCGCGGTAGCGCGTCGAGCGGTTCCAGCGGTGCGGGAGGCGGGTCGGCGAGCGCGAGCTCGGGCAGCGGCTCGAGCTCGGGCAGCGGCTCGGCAGCCAGCGGCTCGGGCCACAGCGGTACGGGGACCAGCAGCGGTACGGGGACCAGCAGCGGGACGGGCGCGGGCAGTGGCTCTGGCAGTGCGGGATCTGGCAGCGGTGGCAGTGGCGGCGCTGGCTCGGGCTCGAACAGCGGGAGCGCGAGCGGGTCCGAGAGCGGGAGCGGCTCGGGGACCGGGTCGGGTTCCGGCGGTGGCGACGCCCCTGCGGGCGGGGGCGATGCGCCTGCGGAGCGCGACATCGAGATGGACATGTACGCCGGACGCGTGCGTTTCTTGATCAGCCGCTACTACGCCGCGCGCGCCGCCACCTGCTTCGACCGCGCCACGCGCGAGGACCCCTCCATCAGCGGCACGGTTACCATGGGCATGACCATCGGCAGTGATGGCGCGGTATCCAGCGCGCGCGTCGTGCGCAACAGCACGGGAAACGCGTCGCTCGGCACGTGCTTGCAGAACGAGATCCGCCAGTGGCGCCTGTCTCCGCCCCCGGGCGGCGAGAGCGTCACCATGAACCTCCCGTTCTCGCGCTGAGGCAGGCGCGGGAGTGGCGTCCGTGGGGCAAGCGGGACAGGGTTGACGCACACCCGCCTGCCGCGCAGCGCCGCGGCGGCCTCGCACGGACTCCAGCCTTGACCCCCATCTCGCGACGCTTCCCCCTCTCCACCGGCATCACCCTCGCGGGCGATCTCTACATCCAGGCACAGGGCGTGGGCCCGGAGACCCCGCTGCACGACACACCCCTCGTGCTCTTCTTGCACGGCGGTGGCCAGACCCGACACGCGTGGGGCGGCGCGGCCGAGCGGCTGGCCGAAGAGGGCTTCCCAGCGCTGAGCATCGATCACCGGGGCCACGGGGACAGCTCCTGGGCCAGAGACGGTGACTACCTCTTCCCGCGCTTCGCGGACGACCTCGAGGCCTTGCTCCCGCTGCTGGGCGCGAAGCCCATCGTGGTGGGGGCGTCCCTCGGCGGTCTCAGCGCCATGGCGGTCGAGGCGCGTCAGCCCGGAGTCACGGACGGCATCGTGCTGGTGGACGTCACGCCCCGCCTCGAGCGCGAGGGGGTCATGCGCATCATCGAGTTCATGATGGCGCGCAAGGACGGCTTCGCCTCCCTCGACGAGGTGAGCGAGTACGTCGCGTCGTTCTTGCCGCATCGTCCGCGTCCCAAGAGCACGGCGGGCCTCGAGAAGAACCTGCGCCGGGGCGAGGACGGGCGCTACCGCTGGCACTGGGACCCGTGCGTGCTCGACGCTTGGAAGCCAGGTCGCTACTCGGACAGTGAGGCCCAGGAGCTGATCGAGCAGCGTCTGGAGGGGGCGCGCCGCCTGAGCGTGCCGGCGCTGCTCGTGCGCGGTCGGATGAGCGACGTGGTCAGCGAGGAGAGCGCGCAGGAGTTCCTCGCGTGTTGTCCACACGCCGAGTACGTGGACCTCGAGGGCGCCGCGCACATGGTGGCCGGCGACAAGAACGACGCTTTCGGGGACGTGGTGCTCGACTTCGTGCGCCGTCTGCGCCATAAGTAGAACATGTTCTACTGTTGCGGTGCGCTGCGCCCCGCGGCGTTCGAGTTGGAGTGACGGACATGGCGGTCGATGCGGAAGTCTTCAAGCAAGGGCTCCGGCGCTGGGCGAGCGGCGTGACGGTGGTCACGGCCAAGAGCGGCGATCGGCAGCACGGCATGACGGTCTCGGCCTTCTCCAGCGTCTCAGCCGACCCCCCGCTGGTGCTCATCTGCGCCAACCGCTCGTCGCGCACGAACGGCGTCATCAGCGAGGGCGGCCGCTTCACGGTCAACGTGCTCGCGTCCGACCAGCAGGACGTCAGCGGCGTTTTCGCGTCGTCCAAGCTCGAGGACTCGCGCTTCGACCACGTCGCGTGGCATCCGGGCGAGGGCGGGGTGCCCGTGATCGACGGCGCGTTGGTGAACCTCGAGTGCCGCGTCGAGTCCAGCTACGACCACGGCAGCCACACCATCTACATCGGCTACGTCGAGGTCGCGCACGTTCAGGACAAGCGCCCGCTGCTGTACTACGACGGCGGCTATCGCGACGTCGGCTGACGCGTTTTGGCCACGCCGGTCTCGGGCAGCGCGCCTAGCGCGGAAGCGCCCTTCACGGGCAGCGCGCCTAGCGCGGAAGCGCCCTTCAGGGGACGGCCAGGCCGGGTGCACCCCCGACGTTCACGGGTGCAGAAGACGTGGCGCTGGTCAGCTGGCGCGCCGCCTGGGCCTCGTCGCGCATCACCTTGGCGGTGCGCCCCGTGCCGTCCTCGCGCCAGCCCGGCGGCATGAACACGGCGCCCAGCTTGCCCCGCAGCGTCGCCGCGTGACGCACGTCGCGCACGATGGCGGCCCACTCGTGGAACGCGATGCGCACGGGGTTGTAGGTCTCGATGTTCGTGGTGAGCCCGTAGTCCACCTTCTCGTCCGGTAGCTCGGCCTGGAACGTGCCGAAGAGCTTGTCCCAGATGATCAAGATGCCGCCGTGGTTGCGGTCCAGGTAGAGGGCGTTGCGGCCATGATGCACGCGGTGGTGCGAGGGGGAGTTGAACACCTTCTCGAACCAGCCCATCCCGCCGATCAGCTCGGTGTGGATCCAGTACTGGTAGACCAGGCTGATGGTCTGGGCGAGCAGGATCATCTCCACGCTGAAGCCCAGCAGCGGCAGCGGCACCCAGAACAGCGGCCCCGTGATGGGCGTGGTCCACGACTGACGCAGCGCGGTCGAGAGGTTGTAGTGCGTCGACGAGTGGTGGTTCACGTGCGCAGCCCACAGCGCGCGCACCTCGTGGTGGCTGCGGTGGAACCCGTAGTAACAGAAGTCCTCGGCCACGATCAGCAGCACGACGCTCCACCAGGTGAAGGGGATGTCGAACAAACGGAACTCGAAGAGCCACAGGTAGAGCGCCAGCGCCGCCAGCTTCGCGACGGCGTTCACGGCCAGCATGCCGAGGCCCATGGAGAGTGAAGCCGCCGTGTCCTTCGGCGTGTAGCCGATCAGCTCGCCCTGCTCGCGTTGGCGATGCACCAACAGGCGCCACTCCACCAGCATGGAGACGATGAAGAACGGGATGACGTAGAAGATGGGCTGCATCACACGCTTCCTTTCGTGGGGTCCGTGACGGCGGTGCTGCGCGTGCCAGCGCCAGCCACCAGGCCGCGCAAGAGCTCTTGGCGCGCGATGCGCTCGATCAGCGCGAGCTCGCGGTCGCTGTCGTCCTCCGTCGGGATCACGCTCGCGGCCAGCGCGGCTCCCTGCATCATGTTCATGATGCTGAGGATCATCGCGTCGAAGTCGGGGTTCTGGCGCGCGGCGTCCGGGAACAGGGCGCGCGCCTCGGCCAGCAAGTTCTGCCGATGCGCGGCGAGCACGGGCGTGACGATGCTGGCCAACTCACGGTCGGTGCGCGCCGCGAGGTACAGCTCGAACGCGGCCTGCAGCGTGGGCGAGCAGAAGATGTCCCACAGGATGCGGATGGCCGCGCCCAGGCGGTCGGCGCGCTGGTCGCGCACGAGGCGTCCACGGAAGTCTTCGACCAGCTCGGTGAACAGCTGTTGCAGCGCGTCTCCCAGCAGGGCGTGCTTGCTGGGGAAGTGCTTGAAGAGCGCGCCCTGGCTCACCTTGGCGCGCTTGGCGATGTTGGTGGTGGACGCGCCCGCGTAGCCCTCGGCGACGAGCGCGTCCACGGCGGCCGAGAGCAGGCGCGCGCGGGTGGCGATGCTGCGGGCTTGGGTGGGAGGGTTCGTCGACGCGCTCATGGGCCCACGATAGCCGGCAAGAAAGAAAGTGACAAGTCACTTTCTTTTCCAGCTGACGAATTTTCCGTAGACCGGCGGTTCGGGCGCCTGGGCCACGGGTCGAAGGTGTCCGCGGCTGGGTCCATATCAGCGAATTCCGTAACGATTTACGGACCGGAGACCCTAAATGACCGAACCGTGACAAAAGCGTTTGGCCGCCCGGGCTAAGCCCAGATCCGCTTGTGTGGTGCGCTGTGCGCCACGCTCCGGAGCTCCATGACCGTCGATTTGATCCCCCTCGGGGCCGTTCGGACGTCCACCCCCCCGGCGTTCGAGGCCCCCGCGCTCGTTG
This sequence comes from Sandaracinaceae bacterium, assembly GCA_020633055.1. NCBI lineage: Bacteria > Pseudomonadati > Myxococcota > Polyangiales > Sandaracinaceae > Sandaracinaceae bacterium. The sequence goes on from JACKEJ010000009.1 coordinate 138,368, forward strand.
CGGCTGCGCACGCGGTCCGTCGCCCCTGCTTCATCCTGCGCGACCCGGTCACCGGCATGGTCGGCGTCTCGCTCGAAGGCGACGCGCTCTCGACGCGCGAGCTGAACGGACACCCCACGTACCCGCTGCTCGGCTCGCTGCCTGCGCTGTACCCCGAGTGGCTCGGGGACCGCGGCTTCAACGAGGTGCACGGCACGCGCTTCGCGTACATCGCCGGTGCGATGGCGAACGGCATCGCCACCACCGACCTCGTCATCGCGATGGCCGAGAACGGCATGCTCGGCTTCTTCGGCTCGGCCGGGCTCACGCGTCCGCGGGTGGAGCAGGCGCTCGACACGCTCACCGCGCGGCTGGGCGACCGGCTGCCTTGGGGCATGAACCTGATCCACTCGCCCAACGAGCCGGACCTCGAGGAGTCCATCGCGGACCTGTACATTCGCCGTGGTGTGCGGCGCGTCTCGGCCTCGGCCTACATGGGGCTGACCGAGCCCATCGTGCGCTACGCGTGCACGGGGCTGCGGCGCGGCGCGGACGGCCGCATCGAGCGGCAGAATTTCGTCTTCGCGAAGATCAGCCGCCCCGAGACCGCGCGGCGCTTCCTCACCCCCGCGCCCGCCGCCATCCTCGAGGCGCTGGTCAGCAAGGGGCAGCTCACGCGCGAAGAGGCCGAGCTCGCCGCGCTCGTGCCCGTCGCCGAGGACATCACCATGGAGGCCGACTCGGGCGGCCACACCGACAACCAGACGCTCACGGCGGTGTTCCCCGTGATCATGCGCCTGCGCGACGACCTCACGCGCGAGCACGGCTACACGCGCCCCATCCGCGTGGGCGCGGCGGGCGGTCTCGGCACTCCGTCGGCCATCGCCGCAGCCTTCTCGTTGGGCGCGGCCTACGTGCTGACGGGCTCCGTCAACCAAGGGGCGCTGCAGGGCGGGCTGTGCACGTACGGCAAGCAGCTGCTGGCCCAGGCCTCCATGGGCGACGTCATCATGGCGCCGGCGGCGGACATGTTCGAGCTGGGCGTGAAGGTGCAGGTCCTCAAGCGCGGCACGCTCTTCGGGCCGCGCGCGCTGAAGCTCTACGAGATCTACACGCGCCACGACAGCCTCGAGTCGCTGCCCGACAGCGTGCGCGGTCCGCTCGAGAAGCAGATCCTCGGGCAGCCCTGGCAGGACGTGTGGGCCGGCACGCGCGACTTCTTCCTCACGCGCAACCCGGCCGAGGTGGAGCGCGCCGAGCGCGAGCCCAAGCACAAGATGGCGCTCGTCTTCCGCTGGTACCTCGGCCTCTCGTCCAAGTGGGCGATCGCGGGCGACGAGGCGCGGCGCATGGACTACCAGATCTGGTGTGGCCCCGCGCAGGGGGCATTCAACGACTGGGTGCGCGGCAGCTTCCTCGAGCCGCCCGAGGCGCGCGACGCCGTGCAGATCGCTTTCAACCTCCTCGAGGGCGCCGCCGTCATCACGCGCGCCCAGCAGCTCCGTACCTACGGCGTACCGATGCCCGCGGCCGCCTTCGATTTCTCTCCCCGACCCCTCGCGTGATCCCCATGACCAAGAACAACTCGTGTCCCATCGCGATCGTCGGCGTCAGCTCGCTGATGCCCGGTTCCATCAGCGCCGACGGCTTCTGGCGTGACATCCTCTCGGGGAAGGACCTCATCACCGACGTGCCCGCGTCGCACTGGCTGATCGAGGACTACTACGATCCCGACCCCAGCAAGCCGGACAAGACCTACGCCAAGCGCGGCGCGTTCCTCCCGGACGTCGACTTCGACCCGATGGCGTGGGGTGTGCCGCCCAACATCGTGCCGGCCACGGACACCAACCAGCTGCTGGCGCTCATCGTGGCCAAGCAGGTGCTGGAGGATGCCGCCCGCGGGCAGTTCCAGGACATGGACCGCGAGAAGATGAGCATCATGCTCGGCGTCACCTCGGCGCAGGAGCTGCTCGGCTCGATGGTCAGCCGCTTGCAGCGGCCTGTGTGGGTCAAGGCGCTGCGCGAGGCGGGCCTGCCCGAGAGCAAGGTCGACGACGTGTGCGCGCGCATCTCGGCGGAGTACACGCCGTGGCAGGAGAGCACCTTCCCGGGCGTGTTGGGCAACGTCGTGGCGGGGCGCATCGCGAACCGCTTGGACCTGCACGGCACCAACTGCGTCACCGACGCGGCCTGCGCCAGCACGTTCTCGGCGCTCTCGATGGCGGTCAACGAGCTGCGCCTCGGCGACAGCGACCTCGCCATCGCGGGCGGCGCCGACACGATGAACGACATCTTCATGTACATGTGCTTCAGCAAGACCCCCGCGCTGAGCCCGTCGGGAGACTGTCGCCCGTTCTCGGACCAGGCCGACGGCACCATGCTGGGCGAGGGCATCGCGATGGTGGCGCTCAAGCGCCTGTCCGACGCCGAGCGTGATGGCGACCGCGTGTACGCCGTGATCACGGGCGTGGGCACGTCCAGCGACGGCCGCAGCAAGAGCGTCTACGCGCCCGTCCCCGAGGGGCAGGCCCGCGCGCTGCGTCGCGCGTACGAGCTGGCGGGCTACGGCCCCGAGACAGTCGAGCTGGTGGAGGCGCACGGCACGGGCACCAAGGCGGGTGACGCGGCCGAGTTCGGCGGCCTCGACATCGTCTGGAACGAGTCGGGCCGCGAGGACCGGCAGTGGTGCGCGCTCGGCTCGGTGAAGTCGCAGATCGGTCACACCAAGGCGGCGGCGGGCGCGGCGGGGCTGGTCAAGGCCGTGCTGGCGCTGCACCACAAGGTGCTGCCCCCCACCACCAAGGTGGACGCGCCCAACCCCAAGCTGAAGCTCGAGGAGAGCGCCTTCTACCTGCCCACCAAGGCGCGGCCCTGGGTGCGCGGCAGCGACCACCCGCGGCGCGCGTCGGTCAGCTCCTTCGGCTTCGGCGGTAGCAACTTCCACGTTGCGATGGAGGAGTACACCGGGCCCAGCGCGCGTCAGGATCGCACGCGCGCGTTCGGGAGCGAGCTGGTGGTCGTGACGGGCGCGAGCGCAGCCGACGTGGCCGCGAAGTGCCGCGCGCTCGCGGCCGAGGTCGCGGCGTGCACGGACCCCGGGCTGTTGCCGTTCTTGGCGCAGGCGTCGCAGCAGGCGTTCGACGCCGCGCAGGCGGCCAGCGGCGCGCGCGTCGCGGTCGTGGCCAAGAGCGAGGCAGACCTCGCCGCCAAGCTCACCAAGGCCGCGGACCTGGCCGACAAGGGCGCGCCAGCGGACCTGCCGGGCGGCGTGTCGTTCGGCGTCGGGGCGCATCAGGGTGACGTCGCGTTCTTGTTCCCCGGTCAGGGCAGCCAGTACATCGAGATGGGCCGCGAGCAGGCCCTCGCGTTCGACGAGGTACGCAGTGCGTGGGACACCGCCGCGTCGCTCTCGCTGGCGAACGAGGCGCTGCACCACGTGGTCTTCCCGCGCACGCAGTTCACGGCGGACGAGCAACAGGCTGCGGCCGCAAAGCTGACCGCCACCGAGTGGGCCCAGCCCGCGATCGGCACGCACAGCCTGGGTCTCCTGCGCCTGCTCCGTGCGCTCGGCGTGACGCCCGCGGCGGTGGGCGGCCACAGCTTCGGTGAGGTCATGGCGCTGGCGGCGGCCGGGGCCATCTCCGACGAGGACGCGCTGCGCGTCGCCCGCAAGCGTGGCGAGCTCATGCGTGACGCGGCGCAGACGCCGGGGTCCATGCTGGCTGTCACGGCGACGGTCGAGGTGCTGCGCGAGAAGCTCGCCGCGTACGGCGAAGACGTCGTCGTGGCCAACCACAACGCGCCCGAGCAGGTGGTGCTCTCCGGTCCGACGGCCGCGGTGGACGCGGTCGAGGCGAAGCTCAAGGCGGACGGACTGCGCGCCACGCGTCTGAGCGTCGCCACGGCCTTCCACAGCAAGGTCGTGTCGGCCTCCACCGTGCCGTTCAAGGCGTTCCTCGCGGACGTGGCGTTCGGTGCGCCAAGCGTTCCCGTGTACGCCAACTCCGAGGCCGCCCCCTACCCCGCCGAGGCGGGCGCCGCGCGCGCCATCCTCGGGCAGCAGATCGCGGAGCCCGTGCGCTTCGTCGAGCAGGTGCGCGCCATGCACGCCGCGGGCTGCCGCACCTTCGTCGAGGTCGGCCCGGGCTCGGTGTTGACCGGCCTCGTGGGCCGCATCCTCGGCGACGTGCCGCACGCCGCGTTCGCGCTGGACCGCAAGGGCAAGGACGGCGAAGAGGCGCTCTTCGTGGGCCTCGCGAAGCTCGTCGCGGCGGGCGTGTCGCTGTCGCTCGCACCGCTGTCCCTGGGCCTGCGTGTCAGCGAGGACCCGCGTGCGCGCACCAAGCCCAAGATGGCGCTCAAGCTCAACGGCTCGAACTACGACAAGCCGTACCCGCCCCCGGGCGGCGCAGCGGCGCTGCCCAAGCCCAACCCCGAGGTCGCGCTCGTGGTGAGCCGCCCAGCGCCCGTCGCGGCGGTCCCTGCGGCCGCGCGCCCAGCTCCCAGCGTGACGACGCCCAGCGTGACGCCCGCCGTGAGCACCCAGGCGCCAGTGCGCGCGGCTGCGCCCGCTCCAGCCCCGGCACCTGCCCAGCCGGCTCCCGTCGTCGCCGCGCCGGCTCCCGTCGTCTCCGCGCCGGCGCCCGTCGTCGCCGCGCCCGCGGCCCTGCCCGCGAGCCCCGCACAGCCGGTGTTCGCGCCCGCTGCACCGAACACGGATTGGCTCGCCGCCTACGCGGCCATCCAGCAGCAGACCGCCGAGGCGCACGCCGCGTTCGCGACGGCCATGTCGCAGTCGCACGCGGCGTTCCTCCAGTCGGCGCAGAGCTCCGTGTTCGGGATGACCACGCTGGCCAGCGTGCCCGTCGCTGCCTCCGTCGCGCCGGCGATGCACGTGACGCCTGCGACGCCCGTTGCTTACGCGCCTGCGACCGTGCCCACGGCGGTGCCCGCCCCCACGCCTGCGCCCACTGTGGTTGCAGCGCCCGCCCCGGCGCACGTACCCCCGGCGGCTCCTGCGCCCGTCGCGGCCCAACCCGCGGCACCCGTCGTCGCCGCGCCCACCCCCGTGGCGAAGCCGGCAGCTCCGGCGCCCAGCGCGCCCGTTGCGGCCCCGACCGCGCCGGCGGCCGCCAAGGCCCCGGCCAAGACGGGTCCCAATCTGCACGCCCTCATGCTGCAGGTGGTCGCGGACAAGACTGGGTACCCCGAAGAGATGCTGGGGCTCGAGATGGATCTCGAGGCCGATCTCGGTGTCGACTCGATCAAGCGGGTCGAGATCCTCAGCACCATGCGCGAGCGTGAGCCGGGTCTGCCGGACGTGGACGCCGGCGAGATGGCGAAGCTGCGTACGCTGGGCGAGATCGTCGCGTACATGGGCGCAACGCTCCCGGCCGCCGGCGCGCCAGCGGCAGCCTCCGCGCCGTCCCCGGTGGCTGCGGTTGCGGCTGCAGCGCCCGGCCGCGACTTGCAGGCGTTGATGCTGCAGGTGGTGGCGGACAAGACGGGCTACCCAACGGAGATGTTGGGGCTCGAGATGGACCTCGAAGCGGACCTCGGGGTGGACTCGATCAAGCGGGTCGAGATCCTGAGCACGATGCGCGAGCGTGAGCCGGGTCTGCCCGACGTGGACGCCGGTGAGATGGCGAAGCTGCGCACGCTGGGCGAGATCGTCGCGTACATGGGCGCCAGCCTGCCTGTTGCGCCGGCTGCTGCGACGCCTGTGGCGGCCGCGCCGACCGCGCCTGCGGCTCCGGGTCGCGACCTGCACGCGCTGATGCTGCAGGTGGTGGCGGAGAAGACGGGCTACCCGACGGAGATGCTCGGGCTCGAGATGGATCTCGAGGCGGACCTGGGCGTCGACTCGATCAAGCGGGTCGAGATCCTGAGCACCATGCGCGAGCGCGAGCCCGGCCTGCCCGACGTGGACGCGGGCGAGATGGCGAAGCTGCGCACGCTGGGCGAGATCGTCGCGTACATGAACGGCGGAAACACCAGCGGCCCCAGCGCGGCCCCGACCGCAGCGCCCACGGCGCCGACCCCCACGGCGTCGACGGCGTCCCAGGTGGGTCGCTTTCCGCTCCGCCTGGTGAGCGCGCCGGCCCTCGGCTTCGCGCTTCCGGGGCTCCATCGCGTGCAGTCGCTCGCCATCACCTCCGATGGAACGGGTCTCGCCGAGGCCCTCGCGGCGTCGCTCGGCGCGCAAGGGGTCCGCGCTCATGCGGTGGCTGACGTGAGCGCCCTCGGACCGGACGTGGACGGTGTGGTGTTCCTCGGCGGGCTCGCGGACGTGACCGACATCGACGCCGCGCTCCGTGTGCAGCGCGAGGCGTTCCTGGCGGCCAAGCAGCTCGCGCCCCGCGCCAACCAGGGGCCGGTCGTGTTCGTGACCGTCCAGGACACGGGCGGCGACTTTGGCCTCGCGGGCTCGACCCGCGCCTGGCTCGGGGGCCTGCCCGGCCTCGTGAAGACGGCCGCGCTCGAGTGGCCGCAGGTCGGCGCCCGCGCGATCGACGTGGACCGGGGCGACCTCGACGTGCCCCAGCTCGCGTCGCTCCTGAGCGACGAGCTGCTGAGCGGTGGCCTCGAGTTGGAGGTGGCGCTCAGCCCCGCCGGCAGCGAGCGTCGTCGCACGCTCGAGAGCTACCGCGAGGAACTCGCGCGCGACGCCGACCCCGCACCGCGTCTCGGGCCCACCGACGTGGTGCTCGCGTCGGGCGGCGCACGCGGCGTCACGGCACGCACGCTGGTCGCGCTGGCGCAGAAGACCTGCGCGCGCTTCGTGCTGCTCGGGCGCAGTCCCCTCGACCCCGAGCCCGCCTGCGTGCACGGCCTCACGGCCGACGCAGAGCTCAAGCGCGCCCTGCTCGGCGACGCGAAGGCGCGCGGTGAGGCCATCACCCCCCAGGCGCTCGGCCAGCGCGTGTCCGCCATCCGCGGCGCGCGCGAGGTGCAGCAGACCCTGGCCGACATCGAGGCCGCCGGCGGCCTTGCCCGCTACGTCCCGGTCGACGTCCTGGACGAGGCCGGCATCGCCCAGGCCCTCGAGGCCGTTCGCGCCGACTGGGGCCCCGTCACGGCGGTCGTCCACGGCGCGGGTCTGCTCGCCGACAAGCGCATCGAAGACAAGACGGTCGAGCAGTTCGAGCGTGTCTTCCGCACCAAGGTGGACGGCCTGCGCGTGCTCCTGAGCGCCACCCGCCGCGACCCGCTCAAGGCGCTCGTGATGTTCTCGTCGGTGGCCGGCCGCTGCGGCAACCAGGGGCAGTGCGACTACGCCATGGCCAACGAGACGCTCAACAAGGTGGCCGCGCTCGAGAAGCTCCGCCGCGGCGACGCGCTGAGCGTGAAGTCGCTCAACTGGGGCCCGTGGGAGGGCGGCATGGTCACGCCCGAGCTCAAGGCCCACTTCGACGCGCTCGGCGTGCCGCTCATCCCGCTCGAGGTCGGTGCCGCCATGCTGGTGGACGAGCTGCGCCTCAGCACCCCCACCGACAACGTCGAGATCGTCCTCGGCGGTCAGCCGCGGCCCGAGTCGCTGCTCGAGCCGGGTAGCTCCGAGCAGGATCGCGTGTTCGACCTGCGGGTCCACCGCTCGACCCACGCCTACCTCGACCACCACCGCGTGAAGGGCAACGCGGTGGTCCCCGTGGTGCTCGTGCTGGAGTGGTTCGCGCGGGCTGCGCGTGCGGTCTGTCCAGAGCTCGTGTTCGCGGGTTGCCGCGACGTGAAGGTGCTGAAGGGCATCACGCTGCCGGGCTTCGACGGCCCGGGCGACCGCTTCGAGGTGCACGCGCGCAAGCTCAGCAACGGCGCGGGTGCGCTCTACGCGCTCGAGCTGCGCTCGGCTTTGGGGACGCGCCACTACAGCGCCACGGCGGTGCTTGAGCCGCAGCGCCCCACGCCCACGCCGCTCAAGGCGCCCCCGCAGGGTCTCGGCCCCATCCGCGCCAGCGTCTACTCGGAGGACGGCAGCGGCGTGCTCTTCCACGGCGAGGACTTCCGCGTGGTGCGCGACGTCCAGGTCGGCACCGACGGTCTCTCCGCGTCCCTCGTGGGCACGCACGAGAAGGCCTGGCGCCCCGACGCGTGGCAGACCGACCCGGCGCTGCTCGACGGCGGCCTGCAGCTCGCGCTGCTGTGGACGGAGCACGCCCTCGGGCGTGCCTCGCTCCCGACCGGCCTCGGCGCGCTCCACGTCTACAAGCCCGGCGCCCCCGCGGGTGAGCTGCGGGCCACGCTGCACGCGCGCTCGGCGACGGACGCCCGCGCGGTGACCGACGTCTCGTTCGTCGACGCGGGGGGCGAGCTGGTCGCCTCCCTCGAGGGCGTCGAGACGCACGTGCTCCCCTGAGCGGCGCGGTGCGCCCGTCTCACCCACGAGGTCAAGGCTCCATGCCGTTCTCTCCCATCGCCATCGTCGGGCAGTCCTGCGTACTGCCCGGCGCGCTCGACCCGAACAGCCTGATCGAGGCCGTGCTGGAAGGGCGCGACCTCCTCTCGCGCGCACCCGCGGGGCGCTGGGAGCTGGCCCCCGAGCGCGCGCTGGTCGTGCCTGGTGGCTCCACGGCGGACCGAGCGTATTCGGATCGCGGCGGCTACGTGAGCGGCTTCGAGCAGCGCTTCGACCCGACGGGATTCGCGCTGTCACCGCAAGCGCTGCAGGGGCTCGACCCGCTCTACCTGTGGGTGCTGCACACGGCGCGGGAAGCACTCCGTAGCGCCCAGGTGGCGGGCGAGTCTCAGGCGCGCACGGGCGCCATCTTCGGCAACCTCTCGTTCCCGAGCGACGCCATGTCGCGCTTCGTCGAGCAGCAGCACTTCCCGGAGCTCACGGCCGCGGTCGGGCGCGCACCCGTAGACGCACGCAACCGCTTCATGAGCGGTCTGCCGGCGCACCTCTTGGCGCAGGCGCTCGGGCTGGGCGTGGAGGCGTTTGCGCTCGACGCTGCCTGCGCCTCGTCGCTCTACGCCATCAAGCTGGCCTGTGACGCGCTGCACGACGGTCGCGCCGACCGCATGTTGGCGGGCGCCGTCAACCGCGCCGACGACCTCTTCATCCACGTGGGCTTCACGGCGCTGGGCGCGCAGAGCCCCACCGGCCAGAGCCGCCCCTTCCATGCGCAGGCCGATGGGCTCGTGCCGGGCGAGGGCGCGGCGTTCGTCGTGCTCGAGCGCCTCGAGGACGCGCTCGCGCACGGCCGTCCCATCCTCGGCATCATCCGTGGCGCAGGCCTGTCCAACGACGGGCGCGGGCGCGGCATGCTGGCGCCCAGCTCCGAAGGGCAAGTGCGCGCCATGCGGACGGCCTACGAGGGCGCGGGTATCGACCCGCGGCAGGTGCAGTACGTCGAGTGCCACGCCACCGGCACCAAGGTGGGTGACGCGACCGAGATCGCGAGCATGTCCGAGATCTTCGCGGGCGCTGCGCGCGTGGGCATCGGCTCGCTCAAGGCCAACACCGGGCACCTCATCACGGTCGCGGGCGTCGCCGGCGTCATCAAGGTGGTCGAGGCCATGCGGCGCGGCGAGCTCCCGCCTACGCCCCACGTGGACGAGCCGCACCCGGCGCTGGGGGGCACGCCCTTCGCCGTGCTCGCGCGCCGGGAGCCGTGGCACGCCAACGGGCCGCGCCTCGCTGGCGTGAGCGCGTTCGGCTTCGGGGGCAACAACGCGCACGTCATCGTCGAGGAGTTCCGCCCCGCCGAGGCGCAGGCGCTGCTCCGGCAGGTGGTGCGTCCCGCGCCTTCTCGTGACCCACTCGCACTGGTCGCGTTGGGAGCGCGCGTCGGTGACGGAACGTCCGCGGCCGACCTGGCCTCCGACGTCGAAGCGCGCCGACCTCGTCGTTCCCGTGCCGAGGAAGTCTGCATCGGGCTCGCGGGCCTGCGCACGCCCCCCCGGGATCTCGAAGCCACGCTCGCCCAGCAGACCCTGCTGCTCGCGGCGGCACGCGAGGCCTGGTCGCACGTCGAAGCGCACGTGTCCGACGCCACCCGGGTGGGCGTGCTGATCGGCTGCCAGTGCGACGCCGAGGTCGCGCGCTATGGGGCGCGTTGGCGCATGGCGGAGTGGGGCGCTGCCCTCGGCTGGTCGGCCGAGCGCGTGCACGCTGCGCAAGAGTCCATCACGCCGGTGCTCGAGGCTGCCGGCGTGCTCGGCACCATGCCCAACATCCCAGCCAACCGCCTGAGCGGACAGCTCGACGCCCGCGGTCCCGGCTTCGCCCTCAGCGCCGAGGAACTCTCGGGCATCCGAGCCCTCGAGGTGGGCGCTCGCATGCTGCGAGCCGGCGAGCTGGACCTGGCCCTCGTGGGCGCGGTGGACCTCAGCCACGAGCCCGTGCACGAAGCTGCGCTCGCTGCGGTGAGCGGACAGGCGCACGCGGCGGGTGACGCGGCCGTCGTCGTGGCGCTGATGCGAGAGGCTGACGCTCGCGCTGCCGGGCTGCCCATCGTCGCGCGGCTCGACGTGCACACCGCATCTCCCGTCGCGGAGCTCGACGCCCCGCGCGCTCACCCGCTCTTCGGGCACGCGCACGCCGCGCAGGGGTTGCTCGACGTCGCCGTCGCAGCGCTGCACGCGCGCGCCACCGGTCGCGCCGGTGACGTCTCCCTCACCGCGCTCCTGGGAGCCTCCGCGCGCGTTCACGTCGCTCCGGGAGACGCCGCCGACGCCACCGCCGCGGCCCTCGTCCCTCCGCCCGTCTCCGGCCCTCAGCTCACGCTGCGCGCTCACCTCCCGAGCATTCCTCGGCTGCTCCCCGACCCCGCCGCCCCCTCGCGAGCGAAGGACTCCGCCATGCAGAACATGTCCAAAGCGCCTCCCTTGCCCAGCGTCTCCGCGCCGGCTCCGCGACCGCTCAGCGTCGCCCCCGTGGCCCAGGCTCCTGTGGCCGCGAGTCCCGCCCCAGCTCCCGTTCCGGCCGCGCCGGTGACCGTGGTTCCGACGCATGCGGGACCCGGTCATGCGGCTCCGAGCGCCGTGGTCTCGAGTCACGCGGCCTCCGTTCCCGTCCCGGCCGCTCACGTGCCTCCGAGCCCCGTCGCGCAGGTCTTCGCGTCGCAGCCCGCGCCCGCGGCGTTCGCCCAGCCTGGCGCTTCGCAGGTCGGCTTGTTCGCGGCGCACCCGCAGCACGTGGCCGCCATCCACCAGCAGTTCGTCGCGCAGCAGGCCGCGCTGCATCAGCAGTTCCTCGCGCTTCGGCAGCACGCGCTGGTCGGGCTCGTGCAGGCGGGCTTCGTCCCAGGCGCACAGGCACCCGTGCAAGCCTGGCCGCCCGCGCCGGTCGCCAGTCCGGCTCTCGCTCATCCGGTCTCGCAGGCCGCCGCGCCCGCACCCGCGCAGACCCCCGCGTACGCAGCGCCCGCTGCGGCGCCCGCATCAGTCCCTGCCGCATCGCAGCCCGTTGTACCGCCCGCGCCCGCGTCGGCCTCGGTGCACGCTCCAGTGCCCGTCGCGTCTGCGTCCGCGGCACGTCCCGCGCCAGCGGCCCCGCATGCACCCCCGAACTCCGCTCCGGCTCCGCGCACGCCTCAGGCGAACGGCGCCAGTGCCGCCAAGCCTGCCGCCACCCCCGCACGTGCGGCGGAGCCCGCACGCGGAGTCTCGCTGCTGCGCACGCCCACCGGTCCCTCGTTCGATCGTGCGGCCCTCGAGGTGCACGCCGGGGGGCGCATCTCCGAGATCTTCGGCCCGCTCTTTGCCCAGCAGGACGTGCACAGCGTGCAGGTGCGCATGCCCGAACCGCCGCTCCTGCTCGCCGACCGCGTGACGGGCATCGACGCAGAGCCCGGCAGCATGAAGAAGGGCACCGTCTGGACCGAGACCGACGTCCGTGAGGACTCGTGGTGGCTGAACCAGGGCTACATGCCCGCCGGCATCATGATCGAGTCGGGTCAGGCCGACCTCTTCCTCATCAGCTACCTCGGCGTCGACTTCCTCAACCGCGGCGAGCGCGCCTACCGCCTACTCGGCTGCGAGCTCACCTACCACGGCTCGCTCCCCAAGCCGGGTGAGACGCTGCGCTACGAGATCGACGTCGACGGACACGCCAACCAGGGCGACGTCCGCCTCTTCTTCTTCCACTACGACTGCGTGCTGCGCGACGCACAGGGCAACGAGCGCCCCGCGCTGAGCGTGCGCCAGGGCCAGGCCGGCTTCTTCACCACCCAGGAGCTCGCCGACTCCGCAGGCATCCTGTGGAAGCCCCACGAGCAGAAGATCGTCCCCGCCGACAAGGCGCGCGTCGACGCCCCCGAGGTCCCGAGCCCGGCACGTTCGTTCAGCGGCGAGCAGGTCCGCGCGTTCAGCGAGGGCAACGCCTACGCCTGCTTCGGCCAGGGCTACGAGCGCCTGCTCACGCACAACCGCACGCCGAAGGTCCAGGCGGGCGACATGCTCTTCCTGGACGAGGTCACGCACTTCGATCCGCAGGGTGGCCCGTGGAAGCGCGGCTACCTGCGCGCCACGCAGGCCATCGCGCCGACCGACTGGTTCTTCGACGGCCACTTCAAGAACGACCCGTGCATGCCGGGCACGCTCATGTTCGAGGGCTGCCTGCAGATGATGGGCTTCTACCTGGCCGCGATGGGCTACACGGTGGACCGCGACGGATGGCGCTTCGAGCCCGTCCCGGAAGAGGCCTTCAAGCTGCTCTGCCGCGGCCAGGTGCTGCCCAGCTCGAAGGAGCTCGTGTACGAGATCTTCGTCGAGGAGGTGCACGATGGCCCGGCCCCCACGCTCTACGCCGATCTGCTCTGCACCATCGACGGCCTGGGCGCGTTCCACGCCCGACGCATGGGCCTGCGCTTGGTTCCGGACTGGCCCATCACCAGCATGCCCGAGCTGTTGCGCGACTACGTCGAGGCCAAGCCCGTCGCCAGCGCCAATGGCTTCTCGTTCGACTACGCGTCCCTCCTCGCGTGCGCTTGGGGCAAGCCCTCCGACGCGTTCGGCGAGATGTACCGCGTGTTCGACGGTACGCGCCGCGTCGCGCGCCTGCCCGGCCCTCCGTACCACTTCATGACCCGCGTCACGCGCGTGGACGGCGACATCGGCGTGGTGAAGGCCGGCGCGGTGATCGAGATCGAGTACGACTTCCCGGACGACGAGTGGTACTTCCGCGAGAACGGCGCGCCCACCATGCCGTTCTGCGTGTTCCTCGAGGCGGCGCTGCAGCCCTGCGGCTGGCTCGCGAGCTTCGTCGGTAGCGCGCTCACCACCGAGGAAGACCTGCTGTTCCGCAACTTGGACGGCAAGGCCACCATCAAGGCCGAGGTGCTGCCCGGCTCGGGCACGTTCCGCACGGTCGTGAAGATCACCAACATCTCGCAGTCCGCGGGGATGATCATCGAGTCCTTCTCGGTGCGCTGCTTCATCGGAGACGTCGAGTGCTACGAGCTCGAGACGGTCTTCGGCTTCTTCCCGAAGGCCGCGTTCGTGAACCAGGTGGGCCTGCCCATCACCCCCGAGCACCGCGCGTTGATGGACGCGCCGAGCAACGTCGACGTCGACTTCACGCAGGACCGCAGCCGCTGCGGCAGCGGCGCGCTCCGGCTCGCGAACCCGATGCTGCTCATGCTGGACCGCGTGACGCACTACGACCCGCAGGGCGGCAAGGCGGGCCTCGGCACGCTGCGCGCCGAGAAGTACGTCGACCCCGACGAGTGGTTCTTCAAGGCCCACTTTTTCCAGGACCCCGTCCAGCCAGGCTCTCTCGGCATCGAGGCCATGCTGCAGCTGCTGCAGTTCCACATGCTCGAGCAGGACATGGGGCGTTCTGTCGAGAACCCGCGCTTCGAGCCCATCGCCATCGGGCACCAGCACAGCTGGAAGTACCGCGGCCAGGTGGTGCCGACCAACAAGGTCATCGGCAGCACCATGGAGATCACCGAGGTCGGCACCGACCCCGACGGCGCGCCCTTCGCCATCGCGAAAGCCTCGCTCTGGGTGGACGGAAAGCGCATCTACGAGGCGCCCAGCATCGGCATGCGCATCGTCCCGGCGGGTAGCGCACAGCAGCCCACGCCCGGCAAGGATTCGAGCCCCGAGGAAACCCTCGACCCAAAAGCGCTTAGCTGGCTGGGGGATCACCAGCCCACGTTCACCGTTCCGGCGCTCCCGATGATGTCCATGGTGGACCGCCTGGTCGGCGCCACCGGCGCGCTGCTCCTCACCGACGTGCAGGTGCACCGCTGGCTGCCCACGCCCGAGAGCGCGCCGCCCCGGGTACGTGTCGAGCGCGAAGGCGACAGGGTGCGACTCGCGATGTTCCGCGAGGCCCGTGACGCGCGCCTCTCGCGCTTCGAGCCCGTCGCCAGCGCGCATGTCCCCGCGTCACACGAGAGCGCCCCGCCGCTCCCCGAGCTGGCCCCGCTGCGCGACGCGCGGCGCATGCCGGACCCGTACGCCACGGGCACGCTCTTCCATGGCCCCGCGTTCCAGTACCTGCTCTCGTGGGACCTCGGCTCCAACGGCGCCACGACGTGGCTGGACGCTGCTCGCGGGACGGTGCCTCCGGGCGCGACGAACCAGGGTCTGCTGGACGCGCTCACACACGGCATCCCGCACGACGCGCTGTTCCACTGGCACCCGAGCGTGCCCACGGACGCCGTCGCATACCCCTACGGGCTCGAGCACTTCCGGCTCCACGCTGCGCTGCCGAGCGGCCCTGTCCGCGTCGAGGTGCGCGCGCTCGACTTCGCAGCGGACGATGCTCCGAAGCGCTTCCCGCGGACGCTCATCATGGCGTTCGACGAGTCCGGCGCCGTGTTGGTGGACGCGATCCTGCGTGAGATCCTGCTCCCCAAGGGGCCGCTGGGTTCGGTGGATGGGGAGACCCGTCGCCGCTTCCTGCGCGACCGGCTCTACCAGGGGGGGCTCGGCCTGAGCCGCACGGTGGACGGAGTCACTCGCTGCCACGAGGAGGACGTGCGCGGCTCCGACTGGCTGCCGGGTACCGTCGCGTCCGTGTACGCGCTGACGGCAGGGCAGGGCGCGCGTGAGATCGCCAGCAAGGACCACGTGGCTCGCCTCGCAGGCGACCACCCTTGTCGTGTCACGCTCGTGGGAGACGCAGGCTTCGCGGCCACGGCGCCCGTCACGCGCTACCCGCTCTCCGTGCGCGCTGAGCAGGGCTCCTTTGCCGTCTCGGACGCGGGGCCGCCCGCGCTCGACTTCACACCCGTGCGCAGCTTCTGGCGCAGCTGGTTCGGGCTCGCCGACTGGTCCGTGGAGCACCTCTACTTCGCCCTGCTGGAGCGCTTTGTTTCGTCGGTGAGCGTCGAGGACCCTGCCGCTCACGCCGCGCACCACGGCCAGCCGGTGCTGTACCTGGCCAACCACCAGACCGGCATCGAGTCGCTGATCTTCTCCATCCTCGCGGGTGCTCTCCAGGGCGTGCCCAGCCTGACGCTGGCCAAGGTGGAGCATCGGGAGTCGTGGCTGGGCCGGCTCATCGCGCACTGCTTCACCTACCCCGGCGCGCGCGACCCCGGGGTGATCGCGCACTTCCAGCGGGACGACCCGGCGTCGCTCCCCCGCATCGTGGCGGGGCTGCGCGACGGCATCCAAGGCGAGCGCAAGAGCCTGATGGTCCATGTGGAAGGCACACGTGCGCTGCAGGCTCGCCACCCCGTCGCGACCATGAGCGGGGTCTTCGTCGACCTCGCGTTGGCCGCGAACGTGCCTGTCGTGCCGGTCCGCTTCGCCCACGGCTTGCCACTCGATGCCGCCCCCGAGCGGCTCGAGTTCCCGGTGGGGCTCGGCAGACAGGCCTACCACATGGGCGCACCCATCGCGCCGGACGAGCTCCGCAGCCTGACCTACAAGGCGCGCACGGAGCGCATCCTGTCCGCCATCAATACGCTGGGGCCCGCCCTCGAGAGCGAGGAACCGTCGCGGCCAGAGCCGCTCGAGGGTCCCGTGCGCGACGGCGTCGTGGCCCCCTACCAGACCCTCATGAACGCCGTCGCGCAGTTCGCCCCCGCGAATTCGCCGCTGCGCGCGATGTGCGCCGCGGCGACGTTCGACGACGCGGCGCGTGTTGGGGGCGCCGAGGGGCCATTCCTGCTCGGTCTCGCCCGCTTGCTGTACGGGAGAGCGGGCTAAAAACACCCGCAATCGCCGCAACTTAGGGCTATCGGTGAGAAATCCTCACACCGAGCTTGACTCCCCCCCCCAGCACGCTAAGTTGCGCCTCCCAATCGGGCCCCACGGGGCCGAGCGGGTGAGCCCGGAACGGCTCAGCAAGGAAAGTCCTTGACCTTCCTCGCAACGGAGACTAAAACATCCGTCCCCCGGTTCGCTCCAAGGAGCGGGCCAACCAAGTCGGTCGTTGAAAACTGAATCGGAACTACTCGCAAATTTGCGCGGGTCCCAAGTCGGCGAGAGTCGACAAGGTAATAAGAACCGTATCCGAGAGGGTTGTTGCAAAGCAGCAACCAAGGGGCACATCTTTGAGGTGTCCCGACAGGATGCTCAACAGTTTTAACTGGAGAGTTTGATCCTGGCTCAGAGCGAACGTTAGCGGCGGGCCTAACACATGCAAGTCGAACGCGAAAGGTCTTCGGACTGAGTAGAGTGGCGCACGGGTGAGTAACACGTAGGTAATCTACCCTTTGGCGGGGGATAACGTTCCGAAAGGAGCGCTAATACCGCATAAGACCACGGCCTCTTCGGGGGCAGTGGGAAAAGGTGGCCTCTTCTTGAAAGCTACCACCGGAGGATGAGCCTGCGTCCCATCAGCTAGTTGGTAGGGTAATGGCCTACCAAGGCGAAGACGGGTAGCTGGTTTGAGAGAATGATCAGCCACACTGGCACTGGAACACGGGCCAGACTCCTACGGGAGGCAGCAGTGAGGAATATTGGGCAATGGGCGAAAGCCTGACCCAGCCACGCCGCGTGAGTGATGAAGGCCCTCGGGTCGTAAAGCTCTGTGGAGAGGGACGAAAACCCTGGTTTCGAATAGGCTCCAGGCTTGACGGTACCTCTTTAGCAAGCACCGGCTAACTCTGTGCCAGCAGCCGCGGTAATACAGAGGGTGCAAACGTTGCTCGGATTTACTGGGCGTAAAGCGCGTGTAGGCGGGCATGAAAGTCGGACGTGAAATCCCTGGGCTCAACCCAGGAACTGCGTTCGAAACTCCATGTCTAGAGTAGTGGAGAGGAAAGTAGAATTCCCGGTGTAGAGGTGAAATTCGTAGATATCGGGAGGAATACCAGTGGCGAAGGCGGCTTTCTGGACACTTACTGACGCTGAGACGCGAAAGCGTGGGGAGCAAACAGGATTAGATACCCTGGTAGTCCACGCTGTAAACGATGTGTGCTAGGTGTCGCGGGATTTGACTTCTGCGGTGCCGTAGCTAACGCGTTAAGCACACCGCCTGGGGAGTACGGCCGCAAGGCTAAAACTCAAAGGAATTGACGGGGGCCCGCACAAGCGGTGGAGCATGTGGTTTAATTCGACGCAACGCGCAGAACCTTACCCAGGCTAGAAAAGTAGAGAACCCTGTAGAAATACGGGGGTGCCCTTCGGGGAGCTCTAATCCAGGTGCTGCATGGCTGTCGTCAGCTCGTGTCGTGAGATGTTGGGTTAAGTCCCGCAACGAGCGCAACCCTTGTCATTAGTTGCTAACGGTTCGGCCGAGCACTCTAATGAGACTGCCGGGGTTAACCCGGAGGAAGGTGGGGATGACGTCAAGTCCTCATGGCCCTTATGTCTGGGGCTACACACGTGCTACAATGGTCGGTACAAAGCGCAGCGAGCCCGCGAGGGGGAGCGAATCGCAAAAAGCCGGCCTCAGTACGGATTGCAGTCTGCAACTCGACTGCATGAAGGCGGAATCGCTAGTAATCGTCGATCAGCAGGCGACGGTGAATACGTTCCCGGGCCTTGTACACACCGCCCGTCACACCATGGGAGTCGAGTGCTCCAGAAGTGGCTGCGCTAACCCGCAAGGGAGGCAGGTCCCCAAGGAGTGCTTGGTAACTGGGGTGAAGTCGTAACAAGGTAGCCGTAGGGGAACCTGCGGCTGGATCACCTCCTTTCTAAGGAGCATCGACTTCTTCGGAAGTCAGCTCGGTCAAACCCGCGCAAAGAGTAGTTTCCGTTTCAGTTTTCAGCGACCGACAGCGTTCCGCGCAAGCCGAACGCTCCGCTCGTTGACAACACGCGAGAGAATCCTGAAACCACCACGAGGTGGCATCCCAGGTAGCCCGTCCGGGCGTTTGCTCTCTGAACCATCACGTTGCCGGGAAACCGGTGAGACGGGATGCCAGAGCGAGCGCGCCCACAGGGAGCGACTGAGAGGTAGCGGAGCTACCTCGCAGGGAGCGACCGAGGACGTAAGCCGCTATGGCGCCCGTCTCACCGGTTTCCCCGGGGCACTAGCTCAGGTGGTTAGAGCGCACCCCTGATAAGGGTGAGGTCGCTAGTTCGAGTCTAGCGTGCCCCACTACTTCCCTCCCTCGAGAGCGAGGCGGCGAGAAGTACATCAGACCCAGCAGGGGTTGTAGCTCAGTTGGGAGAGCACCGGCTTTGCAAGCCGGGGGTCATCGGTTCGAACCCGATCAGCTCCACCACGGTTTCTGGATTCGTTTGCTTCTGCGCACCTTTGCGAAGGTGCTCAGAATCGAGAGAGTCCGCTCTCTCGCGTGTATCTTTGACAACAGAATAGGATGGAGAGAACTCATTTCACGAAAGTGGAAAGAGAGCTCATGATTAGAAATTCCTTTCTAGAAGGCAGCGAAGCTGCCTCGAGAAGTGAGTGTCCAGGGAGCGTCGGAGCGAAGCTCGTGACTCGAACCCTGGACTCGAACGACGAAGATACGAAACGTGCCTTAGGGATACGGTCAAGCTAGAAAGGGCACACGGTGGATGCCTAGGCGACGAGAGGCGAAGAAGGACGTGGATAGCTGCGAAAAGCTCCGGGAAGCTGCGAACAAGCGTTGATCCGGAGATCTCCGAATCGGGCAACCGAGTGCGGTCATACGCACTAGTGCCGGACTGAATACATAGGTCCGGTGCGGCCAACCCAGGGAACTGAAACATCTAAGTACCTGGTGGAAAGGACATCAAAAGAGACTCCCCTAGTAGCGGCGAGCGAACGGGGACCAGCCTAAACCCAATCAGTGTAAGCCTGGTGGCGTTGCTGAATGGGTGTTGTGGGTCCAGTGAGAGAGTGCACCAGCCTCTCACAGAGTTATCAAGTGTATGGTTAGTGGAACAGCTTGGAACGGCTGGCGATACAGGGTGACAGCCCCGTACACGAAAACGATACACCTCTGCATTGGCACCCGAGTAGCGCAGGGCACGTGGAACCCGGCGTGAATCTGGGAGGACCATCTTCCAAGGCTAAGTACTCCTCGGCGACCGATAGTGAACAAGTACCGTGAGGGAAAGGTGAAAAGCACCCCGGCAAGGGGAGTGAAATAGTACCTGAAACCGTGTGTCTACAAGCAGTTGAAGCACTATGTCTTCGGACAGTGCGACAGCGTACCTTTTGCATCATGGGCCTGCGAGTTACGCTATGTCGCAAGGTTAAGCCGTGAGGTGTAGCCGAAGGGAAACCGAGTCCAAATAGGGCGATTGAGTGGCATGGCGTAGACCCGAACCCGAGCGATCTATCCATGGGCAGGTTGAAGCGTGGGTAAAACCACGTGGAGGACCGAACCCACCGAAGTTGAAAATTCGGGGGATGACCTGTGGATCGGAGTGAAAGGCTAATCAAGCTCGGAAATAGCTGGTTCTCCGCGAAATATATTGAGGTATAGCCTCGGACGAATTGCACCGGAGGTAGAGCACTGAATGGGCTAGGGGTCTTACCAGACTACCAAACCCAATCAAACTCCGAATGCCGGTGACAAGTATCCGGGAGGCAGACTGCGGGTGATAAGGTCCGTAGTCGAGAGGGAAAGAGCCCAGATCTACAGCTAAGGTCCCCAAATCCAGTCTAAGTGTCGAAGGATGTGGGAGCGCTCAGACAGCCAGGAGGTTGGCTTAGAAGCAGCCACCCTTTAAAGAAAGCGTAATAGCTCACTGGTCGAGCGAGCCTGCGCCGAAAATGTAACGGGGCTAAAGTCTGGTACCGAAGCTTAGGGTTCTACGCAAGTAGAGCGGTAGCGGAGTATTGTCAGGTAGATACAAGCCATACCGTAAGGAGTGGTGTCGGACCTGAGAAGAGCAAATGCAGGCATGAGTAGCGATAAACAGGATGAGAAGTCCTGTCGCCGTAAGCCCAAGGTTTCCTGGGGAAGGATAATCCTCCCATGGGTTAGTCGGTCCCTAAGCTGAGCCCGAAAGGGGTAGGTGATGGCAAGCAGGTTAATATTCCTGCACCACTGACTGTACGTTGACCTGAGCAGGGACGGAGAAGGGTAGGCCGAGCCAGCCGTTTGGTTGTGCTGGTTCAAGCGCGTAGGCGGTTCCCGTAGGACCCAATAGGGACAAACGCGGGGGCAACGCCGAGACGTGATGAGGTGGAGCTCCGGCTCCAGAACTCGGTGATCCCATGCTTCCAAGAAAAGCTGCGCAGTGAGTGCATTCGGTGACCGTACCGCAAACCGACTCAGGTGGGCGGGGTGAATATCCCAAGGCGCGTGGGAGAACACTGGCTAAGGAACTCGGCAAATTGACACCGTAACTTCGGGAGAAGGTGTGCCCCCGTTACGTGAAGGCCCTGCGGCTGGAGCGGAAGGGGGTTGCAGAGAAATGAGGGTTGCGACTGTTTACCAAAAACACAGGACTCTGCGAACTCGTAAGAGGACGTATAGGGTCTGACGCCTGCCCGGTGCTGGAAGGTTAAGGGGAGATGTTAGTCTTCGGGCGAAGCTTCGAACCGAAGCCCCAGTAAACGGCGGCCGTAACTATAACGGTCCTAAGGTAGCGAAATTCCTTGTCGGGTAAGTTCCGACCTGCACGAATGGCGTAACGACATCCCTACTGTCTCGGCCAGTGACCCAGCGAAATTGTATTGGGGGTGAAGATACCCTCTACCCGCGGCAAGACGGAAAGACCCCGTGAACCTTTACTGCAACTTGGCAGTGAAGCTCGGGACATTCTGCGTAGGATAGGTGGGAGACTTTGAAACCGGGGTTCCGGCTTCGGTGGAGTCAACCTTGAAATACCACCCTGAATGTTCTGGGCTTCTAACCCAGCACCGTCATCCGGTGCGGGGACACTGTCTGGTGGGCAGTTTGACTGGGGCGGTCGCCTCCCAAAAAGTAACGGAGGCGCGCGACGGTTCCCTCAGGCTGATTGGAAACCAGCCGTAGAGTGCAAAGGCATAAGGGAGCTTGACTGTGAGACCGACAGGTCGAGCAGGTGCGAAAGCAGGTCTTAGTGATCCGGTGGCTCCGAATGGAAGGGTCATCGCTCAACGGATAAAAGGTACTCCGGGGATAACAGGCTGATCGCGCCTGAGAGTTCATATCGGCGGCGCGGTTTGGCACCTCGATGTCGGCTCATCGCATCCTGGGGCTGGAGCAGGTCCCAAGGGTTTGGCTGTTCGCCAATTAAAGCGGTACGCGAGCTGGGTTCAGAACGTCGTGAGACAGTTCGGTCCCTATCTGCCGTGGGCGCAGGATACTTGAGAGGATTTGACCATAGTACGAGAGGACCTGGTTGAACGTACCTCTAGTGTTCCGGTTGTCCCGCCAGGGGCATAGCCGGGTAGCTATGTACGGAACGGATAACCGCTGAAAGCATCTAAGCGGGAAGCCGGCCTCAAGATGAGGTATCCCGGACCTTCGGGTCCCTGAAGGCCCCTTGTAGACTACAAGGTGATAGGCTGGGTGTGGAAGTGTGGCAACACATGGAGCTGACCAGTACTAATCGGCCGTGCGGCTTGACCTATCTCTAAGGTACGAGTCGTGTCAGTTCGAGTTCAGGGTTGGAGACATGAGTCCCGCAGGCCAAGCGCCGCGCGGACCTGCCAACCTGGAGACGTCTAATCAACTTCCAGAGCTGTTGCTCTCCATCTCTTTCGGTGGCGATGTCGAAAGGGTCATACCCGATCCCATCCCGAACTCGGTAGTCAAGCCTTTCAGAGCCAATGGTACTGCAGCGGAAGCGCTGTGGGAGAGTAGGACGCCGCCGGATTTATCGAAGCCCCTCGTCTCACGACGAGGGGCTTCGCCCTTTTAACCACCCACTCCTCGAGCGCCCGCGAGAGCGTTCGCGTTTGGTCGGCCGAGATCTGGCCGCGTTCGGTTGGTCGAGACGCGGTTGTGTTCGGTCGGTCGCGCTTGGTCCGGGGCCCGTCGTGCGACCGGACGGGAACGCCGCCACGAAGTCGCGTTACTGCTCGAAGCGACGCACGATGCGCAGTGACTCGCCCGGCCGCACGAAGATCTCCTCTTCAATGGAGCGCCCGTCGTCTGCCACGAGTCGCAGCAAATGCCGGCCCGGAGATACCTGGAGGTCTGGGATGGGTGTCCTCCTTCCGGTGGGCCGTCCGTCGAGGTGGACGTGGGCCCACGGGACGGTGGTCAGCACCAGGAGGCCCGGACGGTTGGGGTCGGGCGGGGCCGCCGCCTGGTTGGGTACCGTGCTCAGCTCGACCAGGGCAGTGACCGTTGGGCGAACGGTGACCTCCGTCGACACGGGCGGGTTTCCCGCGGAGCGCAGCTCCACGTGCCGCGTTCCGATGCCGACGTGCTCCAGCCGCAAAGGTGTCTGACCCCGCATGACGCCGTCGACCCAAGCCTCCGCAGGGAGTCCCCCGCGCTCTCTGATCTCGATCTGGCCCTCCCCACCCTGCTGTGTCGCCATCCAACCCACAAGCCCGATCGCGACAAGGGCCAGGGCGCCTGCTGCGTACCAGAGAGTGGAAACGCCCCCCGCCGCTGCGGGCGGAGGCGCTCGGTGGCGCTCATCCATCGCTGGCTTGGCCTTGTCCTTCTGCCTCTCCTTCGTCGCGCGTCGGGCCCGGTCTCGCGCCCGTGCTCGCCGTACCTCCTCGGGCTCGGGGGTGAGCGCGTCCGGCGCGAGCTTGACGGAGCTGGAGAGCGTCGCCGTGATCTCGAACGACCTGGGCGCGCTGGATGTGAGCGCGTCGGACGAGAAGTAGATCTGTGTCGGCGCGTCGTCCCATGAGCTCGCGCTCTCTGCCTCGAACGTCGTCTCGGTGATGACCGTGGGCTCGTTCGCGAACGGGTCGTCGTCCATGCTCGCCGGTGGCCGAATGGACTCGATGTCCTCGGGGCGACGTAGTGCCGCATAGAGGTTGAGTCGCCTCTTGCTGCGCTCGAGCGTCTCGTCGAATTCGGTGCGCATCCATTCGGCGGCGCGCGAGGTGGTGAAGGGTTGCCCACCGACACTCAAACAGCGCAGAAACCCGGCCTGTAGCTCCGCTGTGGACTCCGGGCGATTGCGCCGATCTCGCGACATGCAGTTGGTCAGCAGCGTCGCGAGCTCGCGGTACGCTTCGCTTGGTCGCTTCGGTGCCTGAGTGGGCGCCTCGTCGTCGGGGCGCCTGCCGGTGAGCAGCTGATGCACACACGCCGCGACCGAGAAGACCTCTGCGCGTGGGTCGAGTGGCGCTCCCGCCAGCTGCTCAGGGCTTCGGTACGCAAAGCGCCCGTCCAGCAACGCGTTGGCGTCGTCGTTGTCGTCGCCCGGCAGTCCGAAGTCCACGAGCTTGACCGTCCCCTCGTAGCTGACCAGCACGTTCCCGGGTTCGAGATTGCCGTGGTACACCGGCGTGGCCACCCCATCCGTCCGGCGACTGTGCGCATGGTGCAGCGCGTCGCAGATGCGGGCACCAATGAAGGCGGCCATCCCCACGGGCGCCTCGCCTCGGACGACGCGCCGCTCGATGATGGCGGTGAGGCTCTGACCCCACACGTGCTCCATGACGGTGTAGTGGGTCGCGCCCACCTTCCCCAGCTCGTAGATGGGCGCGATGTGGGCGTGGCTCAAGGTCCCGAGCAGCTTCGCCTCGTCGATGAAGCGCTGGGTCGCGGCCTCATCGTGCACCAGGTGGCTCTTCATGCGCTTGAGCGCCACGAAGCGCTGGAACCCCTCCACCCCGAACGTCTTGGCTAGGAACACCTCCGCGTCGACCCCGCTGTGGAGGCGCTCGAGGAGCAGGTACTTTCCGAAAGGGATCGCACGTGGAGCGCGCGAAGTGCCGGGAGACGTCACGCGCCGATGGTCGCGGACGTCCGTCGCTGGCGCAAGGGTAACGCTCCACAAACGAAAACGGGACCGGCGTGACCGCCGATCCCGTCGTCGTTGGGGTCATCTCGTTCAGGGAACGACGGCCGCGCTGGCGACCAGGCCCACCGAGAGCGCCGAGCAGGTGCCGTTGAGCTGCACGTCGTACAGGTTCGACAGGATGCCGCTGATGTCCGAGAACTCGACGTCGCCACCGAGCAGGGGGAGGAGGTTCATGATGGTCGTCTCGAACGCGGTCTTCTCGAGCGCGCCGCCGAGCACGATGTTGGTCACGGCCGTCTCCGACAGGGTGCCGGTGATGAGGACGTTGCTGACGTTCAGGTTGATGTCCACAGCGCCGTTGTCCGTGGTGTAGGGGATGGCGAGCGCGAGGCTCGGGACCGCACCCTGCATGTTGCCGCTGCCGTCCAGGCTGCCCACGAAGGGACCGGCCAGGCTCTCGGCGTCCGCGCCGGTTCCGTCGAGGACCTCGACGACGACGCAGTTGGTGCCGGTCTGGACGCTGACGATCAGGTCGAGGCGCGAGCAGTCCGTGGCGTCCGGTGCGCAGGAGAGCGCGGTGTCGATCTCGGCCTGCAGGTTGATGGGATCATCCGGCGCGAGCCCGGGGAGCGCGGCTACCAGGTCGATGAGGGAGTTGTCGACTCCACCCGGATAGTCGGGCACGCGGCAGGCGCTGTCCGCCTGGTCCACGTTCTGACCGACGGTCAGGCCGTTCTCGGCGTCCTCCGGGGTCGGAATGGTGAGCTGGTTGATGCGGTACAGCACGGCCGTGCCCGCGTCACCGCACATGCCGAAGTCCGGCTGCGTGATGTTCGTGGTGCTGGTGGTGGTGCCAGTGGTGCTGGTCGTGCTGGTGGTGCCAGTGGTGCTGGTCGTGCTGGTGGTGCTACCGCTGTCGTCGCCGCAACCGGCGAAGAGGGAAGCGCTCAGAGTAAGGCCAAAAGCTAGTTTCTTCAGATCCATCCCGATTTCTCCTTTAAGCCCGCCCCTGGGGGCGACGGGTCTTGCCACCGGTCGCCTGTGCGAGCGGCGTAACTTGGTAACACGTTCAATTCGACGAGTGCAAGGGTCTGCCGACCCCGAGTCGCACGTAGAATGCCTGACGATGTGACTATCGTCCACAACTTCGTGAACGTTCGCGGCGCCGGGTGACGACGGCTCGTGCGGCATCACGGCTCCCCCACCGCGGTCGCCGAGCCAGTGAGCCCGACCGAGAGCGCCGCGCAGGTCCCACCCAGCTGGACGTCGTACAGATTCGAGAGGATGCCGCGGATGTCTTCGAACGAGATCTCACCTCCGAGGAGGGGCAACAGATCGCGGATGGTGTCCTCGAACGCCACCTGGGCCAGGCTCCCGCCAATCACAATGTTCGTCAGCGCGCCCTCGCTGATCTCGGCGCTCAGGACAACGTTGGTCACGCTCAAGTCGATGTCCACGGCCATGGTCTCGGCTTGGTACGGGATGGACAACGCGAGCTGGGGCACGCGACCACGGAGTGTTCCGTTGGTCGCGTGGGCGACGAATGGAGCGGCCAAGGCCTCGCCGGCTCCATTCCGGACCTGCACGTTGGCGCACGCCGAACCTGGTGTGACGCCCACGACCAGGTCGAGGCGCGTGCACTCCGCGGGCGAGGCGTCGCTCGGACACCCGAGCGCGTTGTCGATCTCCGCCTGCAGGTCGATGGGATCATCGGGCGCCAGGGCTGGGAGCGCGGCGTTCAGGTCGATCAGCGAGTTGTCGACGCCGCCTGGGTAGTCCGGCACGCCGCACACGCTGTCCGCGTCGTCGACGTTTTGCCCGACCGTGGCGCCCCCGTCGGCCTCGTCTGGCGTCGGAATGTGGAGCGTGGTGATGCGGTAGCGCACCTCCGCACCGGTCGCTTCGCACTCGAGGGGAGGAAGGTCTTGGTCGACGTGGTGCGTCCCCATGTCGACGATGGGGGGCTCCGTGGTGTCGTCGCAGCCAGCCCACAAGGCTGGTAGCAGCAGTGTCGCGCCGAGGGCGCGGCGTGTGAACGAATGGGTCATGGGTCTCTCTCCGTGGTTCAAGCTGTAAGAAACGGAAGAGGGGACCCACCCCACGGACCGACACCCCGAGGGACACGTGCGCGCTCGAGTGCCGATCGAGCTCCGCGCAGCATGTACAGTGGGGCGCCGGAACGCGGCGCGCTCCCCTCAGGTGCCTACAGCTTGCCGGACCCGACCTGCAGCGTCGAGGCCTCGAGAGAGAATTTCGCGCGAACCCGCGCTCAACGCCGCGGGCTGTGCTCGACCTCGGCGGTGACCGTGTTGCCGCTGGCGTCGGTGGCACGGACCGCCACGACGTGCGGACCCGGCGCGAGATCCGGGAGGTCGACCTCGAAGCGCTCCACCGCCGTGTCCAGCAGGTGGTCCACAGGGAAGATGTCGCGGAACGGCCCGCCGTCCACCGCCAGCTCGAGCCGCGCGACGGGACCCAGGGTGTCCACCGCCCGTCCGCTGACGCGCGCGCCCTGCAGCTGGAGCTGCTCGATCACGGGGGCGTGGTTGTCCACGCGGATGGGCTCCGACACGGCACGCGACGTCAGACGCAGCTCACGCGGGTTGGCGGGCTCGTCCGAGGCCTCCACCTCGACGACGTAGTACCCGTCGGGGAGGGACGCGGTGTCCCACGTGTAGTTCGCGTCGGTGTGCACGACGTCCTCCCGGAACATGTCGCGCCACACGCTCTGCCCCTCGGCGCGGAAGCGCAGGCGGTAGCGCAGGCTGTCGTTGTCCGGGTTGTCGACCTGCCACTCGAGCTCGTAGCGCGTCGACGCGCCACGCGACGCGGGCCGTGCCTTGAGCCCGACCTCGAGCACGACCGGGCGCTGGTTCTGCTGGAGGTAGTGCAGCGTGATGGCGTTGACCGCGCTCGCGGGGGTGGTGAGCTCGGCCCGCACCTGGATGTAGCGGGCGCCCGGGCTGCGCACGGGACCAGGCGCCGTCATGGGCGCCGACCAGGCGCTCCAGGTCTCGTCCGCCGTGCCGCTGTTGCCCGTCCGCGTCATGAAGCGCACCGCCCCCTGGCCGCGCCAGTCGAGCTGTCCGAACCGCGCGTTGAAGGACGCGTCCAGGACGCGGCTCGTCCATACGGGTGTCGCGGCGGGGCGGTCGGTGACGCGATACACGGCCCCGCTGTCGCCCGTCGCCAGCACGGGCTCGCCGCCCAGCATGTCGATGGTGAGCACCTGCCGCTCCTCGACGTCGATCAGGACCGAGCTGGTGCGGTCCGCGGCGACGCGCAACACACGACCGTCCTTGCCCACGCCGGCGTACACGGTGCCGTCGGTGTCGAGCTGGACGCACGTGAAGTGCCCATCGTCCTGTGCGTACACCCGCTCCGTGCGCCCCTCGGGGCTCACCACGAAGAGCCGCCCCTTGCCCGTGTTCGGCCGGTTGGGCACGCCATCCGTCGCGGCGCCCACACGCGGCGGCGAAGGGAACTCGTTGGCGACGACCGCCAAGGTACCGCTCCGAACGGCGAGCGCGGTGATCTCGTTGCCCGGGAAGTCGTGCACCACCTCGGCGCGCCCCGGCCCGAGCAGCTTCAGCACCAACGCCTCGTCGCTCGTGCCCGCGTAGACGGTGCCATCCGCGTCACGCGCCAGGCTCATCACGTGGCTGGCGTTGCTCTGGTAGTAGACCTCGGCGTGGCCCCGGCGGTCGATGCTGTACACGCGCCCATGCGGGCCGGTGGCCGCCAGCAGCGTGTTGCCGTTCACCACGAGGGCCCACACGTGCTCCGTCTCTTCGAGGCGCACCAGCTCGCGCATGGCCCCGTCGGGAGCGACCGCGAAGACGCGCCCTTCGGGCAGCGTACCCGCGTACAGCGTGCCGTCCGTGTCGAGCGCGAGCGACGCGACGAGCAGCTGCCCCGTGCGGGCGACCTCCTCTACGCGGTCGCCGCGCAGCCTCAGGATCTTCCCGTCGTTGCCCGTGCCCAGGTAGACGCTGCCGTCCGCCGCCCGCGCCATGCTGTACACGAGCGGGGCTTCATCGATGGCGATGCGCCGCACCTCGCGTCCTACCGCCAGGGTGCCCTGCGACAGGACCGTGGTGCCCTCCAGCTCTCCAGCGGCGAAGCTTGCGGCAGAGTCCACCTCGAAGCTGCGCGTGCCTACGGCGCCGGCATGCGACGCGAGCATGCTGGTGACACCGAGGGCACAGGCGAGCGCCCCGACGGGACGTGTGGCGCGCCCACACGACGCGCGACGGAGGACGGATGACGAGGCGATGCGTGGACGAGACGTGGTCATGGGTTGGCTCTCGCAGGGCGAACGCGAAGGGTGAGTCGGGCGCTGCCGAACACGACGTCTCCCATGGGGAGCTCCTGTCGCTCGCGCGTCTCGAAGGGGGCCGACACGAGCGTGCCGTTGGTGGGGTGCAGCGCGTCGAGCGCGGATCCGGGGAGGCCGCTCACGGCGTGGCCGTCGAAGCGTAGGCCGCGCGTCGGCAGGGCGATGGCGGCCACCAGCGACGTCGCGGCGTAGCGGTCGCCGAGGTCGCGCAGGTACTCGTCGAGGTCGCGCGGCCGGCCGTGCTCGCGCGTCTGCGAAGGCCCCGGCGCGATGGTCAGCTGCAGCGACTCGCCCGCGGCGTGGCGGGGCACGCGCACCTGGACCACCCGCGTCGTGTCCGGTTGACCCCAGCGGCGCAGCCGCAGGTAGACTGGCACCGTGGACCCTGCCTCGACCTCTTCCTCGAGTGTCGTGGCGGAGACCAACTGCAGCACGTCGCGGCGATAGTCCACCTCGAGGTCGACCTCGACCCCGAGCACTCGGGCCGGCCCGAACGGGTTGTCGAACGCCGCGAGCATCGCCGCGAACACACGCAGCTGGGCCAGCGTGCCTGCCTCGGCCGGGCCGTCGTCCATGTAGCCGCGCTCCTCGAACTCGAGCGCGTCACGCCCCTCGAGGCGCAGGCGCGTCCGGGCGCGGTACACGACGTCGGTCGAGTCCGCGGCCGCCGCCTTGAGCGCGTTGAGGACGCTGGCATACGCGAGCATCGGCGAGAACGAGCGGTGATGCGCCAGCTCCATGTTCCACTCGGTGCGCGGCGCACCCTCCACGCCGTGCAGGCGCACCCGCAGCGGGATCGTGGCTGCCTGGAAGCGCGTGTCGATGACGATGGCGCTCTGCCGGTCGTGCACCAGGGTCCCGAGCGGCGTGATGGCCTCGGCGATCTTGAATGAGCGGGCCTCGCTCACCAGGACGTGGAGCACGCGCGCGGTCGTCGTGGGCAGCCCCGTCTCACCCCCGTTCAGCATCGGGTGACCGAACGCGACGACTCGCTGCCCACCCACATGGGTGACCGTGCCAATACCGGTGGTGTTCATGTCGCCTCGCACGAGCTGTACGCCGATCGAGCCGCCGTCGACGTACCGAGCGTTGGGCTGCGGCGCGGCGGCGCCAGACCCGCCAGCCTGCACCGGATCGAGGCCGAGCGCGCTCAGCTGCCGCGAGAGGAGCTGCGCCACGTCGTCCGTGAAGCCTCCCAGCATCATGGGGGTCTGCGCCGGCTGTAGCCCCACAGGGCCGTTGACGCGGGCCTGTGCCACACGCGCGATGTCGCCGCGGATGCCCGTCAGCGCGTCTGCGTCCGTTGGGGGTAGGGCTGCCGCGCGTCCGCCCCCGGCGCGCGGCCTCCGGCTGGTGGCGCGGCCGGCGCCCGGGGCCGTCGGGAACACCTCGGCGCCTGGGAAGCTGCTGGCACGCACGGGGCGGTTCAGCTCGGCCAACATGCTGGCGATCGGGGTTACGCCGATGACGGGGTCGGTGCCGTAGGGCCAGCCGTACGCGTACGCCCCTGCGAGGCGTCCGTCGAGATAGACTGGGCTACCGCTCATGCCGCCCACCGCCCGAGCGCGGTTGAGGAGCGGGTGGGGCGTGCGCACCAAGATCAGATCCTGGTCCGGCCGGAAGTTGTGGAGCACGTCGATGACCTCGACGTCGAAGCGCTCGGGTTCGGTACCCGAGAGCACGCTCAGGCCGTAGCCACGCATCCCGGGATGGATCTCGTCGACGCCGATGGTGCGCGGTCCGGTCTGCGCGAGGCCCACGGTGGCTCCCACCGCGGCGAGCAGCCCGAGGACGCCGATCAGCACCTGCCCACGGGGACGGCGACGCGCGGGGCGGCGCACTGGCGGAGCGGAGGCGTCGCTGGGCGTGCGGAGAGGACATGGGCTGAGCGTCATGCGAGATGCTCCAAGGGACAGGCGGCCCCAGGAGCTGGACGCCGGTGGAGTGGCCGACTGGCCAGGGTCGAGACGGTGAGGGCGCGCATCGCTCGGATGTAACGCGCAGTCGGGGCGTGAACTTCCACCTGAGCTGATACGACCGCGTGGAATCGGTTCGGAGCGCACAGACCGAAGGCGCTCACTCGGCGGGGACGACCGACGCCCGAGGCTCGAGGTCGAGGCTGCGCAGCAGCTCCCGCACGGCCTCCAGCCGGAAGGGCTTGGTGAGGCACGCGACCGCACCGACGAGGGACGCCGCCGGGTGCTCCTTGGCTCCGGCTTCCACGACCAAGACGACCGGGACCTCGGGCATCAGCTCCGCGATCTCCTGCGCTAGCTCGATGCCGTCCATCCCAGGAAGGCGCTCGCTGACCAGCACCAAGTCCACCGTCCACTGCGAGAGGAGCGCGAGGGCGCCTTCGCCAGAGCCGCTGCCGACCACCCGATGCCCCTCGAGCGTCAGCATGCGGGCCGCGCGGGCCTGTTGATCGGGATCGCTCTCCACCACGAGGATGCCGCACGCGCGCTTCGTGAGCGCCACCCGCCGCGCTGCCTCGGCCAAGGTGATGCGTTCCTGTGGGACCAGCTTGGGCATGAGCGAGGTCCATCATAGGGCGGCACCCCACGCGATGCAACGGCCGAACCCTTTCGCTGTAATATTGAAGAGTTCAGCTTCCAAGGCGGAAGTCTCGCACGTGCGAGAGGCCCGACTCGGGCGGGGGGGGTTCGAGCTCCCAGGTGTCCATGAGCCCCACCAGCGCTTCGGGGAAGTAGCTGAGCGCCATCGCGCACACGGCGGGGTCCGAGTCGAACACGGCGACGACCTCGCCACCCCGCGCGAGCTCCGGCAGCATGTCGCGCTTGTGAGCTTCGTCGGAGGCCGTCGCGTCGGGCTTGAACGCCAGCTGAACACCCGGCTCGGCGATGGGGAAGCCGTGGTCACGCAGCGCCGTGACGGTGCCCACCAGCATGCTGGGGATGTCCCTGGCGCTCAGGTAAGCGACCGAGCCGCCCGCGCCGTGCAGCCGGGACACGAACTCGGCCGCCCCTGGCTCCGGGGTGTCGTAGGCGACGTAGGCCGAGTCGTGGAAGCGCGTGTACCAGAAGTTGGTGATGTCCTTGATGACGCCGGGCTGACTCAGACCGACCTCGCGCAGCGTGTCGCGCAGCAGCCGGCGCACCATGCCTTGATCGAGTTGCCTCAGGGCCTCCGCCACGTTGGGGGCGGAGCCCTCCACGCTGTCGGCGTACTCGAGCAGGATCTGGAGCGTGCGGGGTCGCGTCTCGAACAGCGTCCCGTCGAGACCGAACACGACCACGGGCGGGAGCCCACCGTCCGCCGCCCGCACGTTGACCCGGTCGAGCACCTGTTGGAGCAGTTGAATCTGGTGGGGCAGGGGTGGTGGCAGCACGAGCGCGAGCGTATCAAAGGTGTTGCGAAGGACGCAACGGAACGGCGGCGGTCCGCGTCTGGGCCCCGACCCCGCCTTGGCGCTCGCTCGGGGCGGCTGATATCCTCGCCCCGATGACTTCCTCTTCTGTGTGTTCCCGGTCCTCGTTCATGCTCGTCTCCATGCTCGCCTTGGCGGGCGCGGTGGCGGGGTGTAGCCGTCCCACCCGCTATGTGATCGAGGGCGACACGCAGGTGTTCACGCTGACGAACCTGCACCCGGACGAGCGACGTGGCGTGGCCTACTCCTTGAACTATCAGCAAGACGGCCTCATCCCCGTCTGCACACCGGTGAACGTCGACAGCGTCGACCAGCGTGAGCTGCACTTCACGGTGACCGCCAGCGGCCGTCAGTACCGCTATCTCTTCACGCGGCACCTGCGCGACGCGATCGACATGCACATGGGGCGCTACTTCGGGCCGAACTGCCCAGACCTCACGGCGCTGAGCGACGCCGATCGGGCGGGCATCCAGCAGGGGCAGGTGTTCCAAGGGATGAGCAAGCAGGGGGTCATCATCGCCATCGGCTATCCGCCCGAGCACGCGACGCCGTCCCTCGACAGCGATCAGTGGTCGTACTGGCGCAACTCGCACAGCCGCTTCGTGGTCCACTTCGTGGACGGCGTCGTGAGCGGCATCCAGGACTGAGGCGCCGCTGCGGGTCTTCCTCACCGGGGCCACGGGCTTCCTCGGGGCGCACCTGCTGACCGCGTTGCGCTCGGCCGGGCACGACGTGCGCGTGTGGGCGCGAGCGTCGTCGGACGTGTCGGGCCTGGGCGACGTCGAGGTGCGACGTGGTTCGTTGCACGATGGGGACGCGCTGGCGGTAGCCATGGCGGGCTGCGACGCGGTGCTCCACGCCGCAGGCGGCGGCAAGGTGCTGCGCATCGCGGAGGTCTACCGCGACAACGCCGAGAGCACGGCGACCGTGCTGGACGCGGCCGAGCGCGCCGGGGTCACGCGCTTCGCGCTGGTGTCGTCGCTCGCGGCGGGTGGCGGTGGGCCTCGGCCACGCACGGAGCGCGACGCGCCGCGGCCCGCGTCTCACTATGGCAAGAGCAAGCTGCTGGCCGAGCGTCATGCGCTGGACCGGCGTGAGCGCATGCGGGTCGTCGTCGTGCGGCCTCCGGCGGTGTACGGTCCCGGGGATACGCGCATGGTGCCGCTGTTCTCGGCGGCTGCGCGGGGGGTGCTGCCCATGGTCGAGCCCAACGGCAGCCTGTCACTCGTGTACGGCACGGACTGCGCGCGCGCGCTCGTCCTGGCGCTCGAGGCGGACGTGCCGAGTGGTCGCGTGTACTACGTGTCCGACGGTGAGCCCTACGCGCGGCGCGAGTTCGCTCGGCTGATCGGTGCAGCGGTGGGGCGCAGCGTGCGCGTGGTGCCCGTGCCCACGGCAGCGGTCGTGGTGGCTGGTGCGCTCAACGAGGCAGTGGGCCGCTTGCGTGAGCGCAGCGTCGTGCTGAGCCGCGACAAGGTGGCGGACATCCGTGTGCCGCACCAGACGTGCGACGCGGCGTTCATCCGCGCCGAGCTCGGCTGGGCGCCCACATTGCGCTTCGATGAAGGGGCGCGCGTTACGGCGGAGGCGTATCGAGACGCCGGGTGGCTGACGCGCTGATCGGGCACGCCCCCCCGCGCAGCGACATGGTCTCAGCGGGCTCGTCAGAGCGCCGCGAGCGCGTCGCGTAGCTTGGCCGCCAGCGCAGCCCCCGCCTGACCGTCGAGCTTGCCGGCAGGCCAACCCACGCCCAGGCCGCGGTCGCTGTCGGGCTTGGGGATGATGTGAAAGTGGACGTGGAACACCGCCTGGTGCGCGCCCGGTCCGTTGTTCTGCAACACGTTGTACTCGGACGCGCCCGTCACGGCCATGACCGCTCGGCACAGGCGCGGCAGGACGCGCCCGATGGCCGCAGCGGATTCGTCCGAGAGCGCGTCCAGCGTGGCCGCCGGCTCCTTGGGGATGACGAGGGTATGCCCCTCGGAGAGCGGCCCGATGTCGAGGAACGCGAAGACCAGGTCGTCTTCGTACACACGGTGACAGGGGATCTCCCCGCGCAGGATCTTGCTGAAGATGGTCTCGGACATGTCAGTGGGTCTCCCTGCGTCGCGTGCCGTCGGGCGGCACGGTGAACTCGGCGATGATGGCCGTCGTGCCCCGCATCAGCGCGTCGAGCGCGCCGGCGCGATCGATGGCGCCGTCGATCCACTGCTGCACGGTGGCGCGTGAGATGGCCACCAACATCTGCGCCAGGACGGTGGCCATGGCGGGCGTGCAGCCCGTGACCTCGGCGATGGTGCGATGCCACGGCCGCACCATGCGCTGCCGGACCTCGGTGATGGTCTGCTCCAGCTCGGGGAAGGGCGCGACCGCGCCGAACAGGTACCAGCCGCCGGCCCCCTTCTCGTCGATCAGGTCGAACACCACCTCGACGAAGGCGCGCACGGTCTTCTGGAAGTCCTCGGCGTTGCGGTCCGGACCCGCCGGCGGGGTGGCGACCAGGCGGGCGCGCAGCTGGCTGCGGAGCGCGTCGGTGAAGTCTTCGAGGACGGCGACGAGGAGGGCGTGTCGGTTCGGAAAGAACTTGTAGACGACGGGGCGGGTCACGCCCGCGGCCGCGGCCACCTCGGGGATGCGCACGCCATCGACGCCGTCGCGTACGATCAGCGCGGCGCTGACGAAGATGAGCTGCTGACGGCGGTCCTTGGCCCACAGGCGCTGGCTCCGCTCTTGGTCGCCGAGGTCCTTGGGCTTGTGTGTCGTGGACTTGGGCTGAGCCGTCATGACGCGCGAGAGGGAGCGTCGGCGGGACGTGTGGCCACCACGGACGGGCGCGCGAGCAGCCGCTCGGCGTAGTCGCGTACGTGGGGCGGCGCGTCGACCTCGACCATGTCCAAGAACTGCAGGAACGGCGCGTACGCGATGTCCGCGATGGAGAAGGCGCCGCCGACGAGCCACTCGCGCTGCGCCAGGTGGGCGTCGAGGATGGCGAAGTGGCGTGCGATCTGCTTGCTGGCTTGCGCCATCAGGTCGCGCTGCCAGCGGTCCTCGGGGAGAAAACGCTTCGGAAAGATCAGCACTCCGACGTGCCCCGCGAACTGCAGATCGCACAGCTTCACGTGCATGTGCACCTCGGCGCGGCCCTCGGCGCTCTCGGGGAGCAGCGGCGGTGTGGGGTGCGTGGCCTCGAGGTAGTCCAGGATGGCGCTTCGACTCGACGAGCTTGAGGGCGCTGTCGACCACGCGGGACGCGCCGTAGGGGTTGATGGCGAGGTACTCGGGCGAGCGGTGCTGCTTGCCCATGTCGACCTGCTCGACGTTCCCACGACGCCCTTCTCGAGCAGGGCGATATGGACGCGTTGAGTACAGATGCTGAGCGCGCGGGTGGCTGGAGAGCGGGCATGGCGGTCTCGGCGGCTCGCAGGGAGCCCGTCTGTGGTAGGAACGCGAAAGAGGACCACGGATGCCCCACGCTCAAGTCGATCATGACGGAGTCGCGCGCGAGCCTCGACGCCCTGACGTTCGCGCCACCGTGGCGCATCTGCAACCCCTGACGTACGCGTGGGCACCGCACGACGTTACCTGACGCGCTACGGCAAGGGCCTCAAAGGTGGTGCTGGGGGAGTGAACCCCGGCCGTTCCGGCATGGGTCAGACGGGCGTGCCGTTCGGCGACGTGTCCATGGTGCGACTTCCTGGAATCGAGGGGTGGGGAGCCCCGACCCGGCACCCGAACGCGTCCGGTGGAGGGCTTCGCGTGCGCCCGCAGCGAGGTGAGCGGCACCCGCCTGTGGGGCTGGGCGGCGGAGCGCTTCGGCACGCCGGAACGCTTCTTCGCGCAGTTCTTCGTGGTGAACTATTGCCCGCTGATGTTCTTGGAGGAGGGTGGCTGCAACCGTACGCCCGGACAGCTCCCGTGGCGGAAGCGCGCCTCGAGGCGCTGTGCGACCGCGCGCTGGCCGGCATGGTGAAGGTGCTGAAGCCCGAGCTGGTGATCGGGGTGGGTCAGTGGGCGCGCCTGTCCGCCGAGCGCGCGCTCAGCGAGCATGGCGTCACGGTGCGTGTCGGTCAGGTGCTGCACCTGTCGCCGGCGAGCCCCGCAGCCATCCTGCGGCTGCGGCGCAAGCCGAGGCACAGCTGCGGGAGCTGGGCGTGCTCGACTGACGCGCTGGTCGAGCCGTGAGGGGGCGTGCGTCCGACGCGCCCGAGGGCCGACGCTCATGGCTCCGAGGTGTCAGCGGTTCCTGCGGAAGCCGACGGGGTCTGCTCGGCGCGCCGCGCGGCGACGTCGACCGCTGGCGGTGCTGCGCTCCGGCGCGCCGCGGTGACGTCGACCGCTGGCGGTGCTGCCCCCGTCTTCCTGTCCGCTTCTCGGAACGACACGCGCCACGGTGGCTGCGGCGCGCGCGCGGCGATTTGCCGCCGGTTGGCCCCGGCCGCGAGCAGCTTCGTCGCTGGCGCGCAGCACGGCGTCCACGCGCCCAGCGCGCGCGCAGCGCTTGCGCGTCCCAGCGCCTACGCCGGGGATGCTCCAGCTGCGCCTTCAGGCGTCGCTGCGTGCCCTTCTGCTCGCGGATGCGGTTGCTCGGAGCGGTGCGCTTGTCGCGGGCCAGCGCCAGCATCTGTAGCGCGGCGTGCAGCCGAGGATGGGGTTCTTCGCGGCAGGTACACGCGGTCGACCAGCTTCCGCCCTTGACGTTCTCTTTCGCGAGCCCGACCAGCGGCAGGCCCTCCATGCCCAGGTCGCGCAGCGCCTCGAGCGCCATGCGCAGCTGCCCGCGTCCGCCGTCCACGACGAGCAGGTCGGGCAGCTCCCAGCTCTCGTCGCCCGTGAGCGCGCGCTTGAAGCGCCGCGACAGGACCTCGTAGATGGCGCCGTAGTCATCGCCGCCCGTGACCGTCTGCAGGTGGAAGCTGCGATAGCGCGCGCGCTCGGGCTGCCCGTCCAGCAGCGACACCACGGCAGCGACCGTGTCCTGTCCGCCGCTGTGCGAGATGTCGATGCACTCGATGCGGCGCGGAAGAGTCGGCAGGCGCAGCTTGTCCTGTACGGCCAGCAGCCGCTTCTCGACGTCTTGGTCCGCGCGCTGCTTCTCTTGGAAAGCGTGCGCCGCGTTCTCGCGCGCCATTTGGAGCAGGCGCACCCGTGGGCCGCGCTGCGGGTGCAGCACCTTCACGCGCGCCTGGCGCCGCTCGCTCAGCAGCTCCGCGAGGCCGTCCATGGCCTCCACGGCGTTGGGTAGCAGCAGCTCGTCCGGAAACTCGCTGCCCTCACGCGCGTAGAACTCGCTCACGAACGACGCGACCAGCTCGTCGTCCGGGAGTCCCACGTCGCGCAGCCCGAAGGTGCGCACGTTGACCAGCTTTCCTTCGCGGATGCGCAAGAGCGCCACCTCGGCCTGGTCCGCCACACGGTGCAGGCCCACCACGTCCTGATCCGCGCCGCTGACGCTGGCGACGCGCTGCTCCTCCTGGATGCGCGACACGGCGCGCAGCTGGTCGCGGAACACGGCAGCCTGCTCGAAGTCGAGCGCGCGGGAGGACTCCGCCATGCGCTGCTCGAGGTGCTTCACCAGCTCGTCGTGGCGCCCCGAGAGGAACAGCCCCACGTCGCGCACCTGCTCCAGGTAGCTCTCGCGCGGGATGTCCAGCACGCACGGCGCCGGGCAGCGCTTGATCTGGTACTGCAGGCACGGGCGCACGCGTCGCGCCAGCTCCGCGTCGGTGCAGGTGCGCAGCTGGAAGTGCCGGTTGACCAACCGCAGCGTCTGGCGCGCGGCCGTGGCCGAGTGGTACGGGCCGTAGTACGAGGCGCCGTCCTTGCGCGGCTTGCGCACTACGTCGATGCGCGGCCAGGGCGCGCTCGGGTTGATCCGCAAGGAGAGGAACTCCTTGTCGTCCTTGAGCTTGACGTTGTAGCGGGGCTGGTGCGCCTTGATGAGCTGGTTCTCCAGCAGCGCCGCTTCCTTCTCCGTCCCCGTGACGAAGGTCTCGAGGTCGATCAGCTCGTCGTGCAGGCGTGCGATGAAGGCGCGCCCGTCGCTGGTGCCTGGCTGGAAGTAGCTGCGCACGCGGCTGCGCAGGGAGCGGGCCTTGCCCACGTACAGGACCACGCGCTTCTGGCCGTAGAACACGTACACGCCAGGCTGGGTGGGGAGGGTCTCCAGCTTGCGCAGTACGAGGTCGGACAGGCTCATGGCGATGGGTCGGGTCGGACGAGCTGCGCGTCGGTCACGACGGCGTGCAGCGGGACGTCGTGCGGCAGGCTCGGTGCCTCGCCCACGAGCTGGAAGTCGTAGCAGAGGCCACAGCGAAAAGCTGTCGGGAGCCGCGGCAGCAGGCGGTCGAAGTAGCCCCGCCCATAGCCGACGCGGTGCCCGCGCAGGTCCATCACCAGCCCGGGGACCAAGACGACGTCGATGTCTTCGAGGGCGACTGCGCGAGCGTCTGGTCCTGGCTCGTGGAGGCCGAAGGGGCCGAGGACGAGCGGCCGATCTTGCTCGAACTGCGCGACCTCGAGTGTATCCGTCGCGGGATCGATGCGCGTCAGGGCGAGCGTGACCCCGCGTGCTCGGAGCGCTTCGTGCAGGGTGTCCAGCACCGGCTCGCCCTTGATGGGCTGGAACGTCAGGACGGTCTGCGCTCGCTGCACCTCGACGAGCTCGAGCACGCGGGCGCACAACGACTCGGAGCGCTCACGGCGTTTGTCGGCGGGCACGGACGCGCGCAGGGCGCGCATCTTCTGCCGCAGCGCGGCCTTGGCCTGCTCCCGCACGTGGTCTTCGAACGCAGCGCGCGAGTCCTCCGCGCTGGGGGGCTCAGGGGGCATCGCCGGCGTCGTCGTCGTCCGCCTCGAGCGCGCGCTGTTCGCCGGCCTTCGTCGCTCGTCGCGCCAGCTCGGCGTCCTCGCTGAGCCGCAGGTCGATGCGCTCGATCGCGCGGGTGATGGTCTCGCGTGCCACGCTCTCCACCTCGTTGCGCCGGCGCTCGGCCTCTTGCAGGTCCTCGACCAGGCCCAGCGCCACGACCGCGAGCAGCTGCGCGGGGGCGGCAGAACGCTGCGCCTTTGGGCCCAGCTGGGCGATGCGCTCGTTCACGATGCTCGCGAGGCCCTTCAAGTGCCCCTCGTCTGCGTCGGTGCTGAGGCGATAGCGTGCCCCGGCGATGTCGAGTGTGACGGTGCGCTTCACGGCGCTGAAGCTAGAGCACGAACCAGAATCCGTGCAAGCCCTAGCTTGTCGGACCTCGCGCAGCCGGCGTCGCTCCTCCCCGCGGATGTGCGTCCAGACCGCTGGCCGTCGGGTCCGCGACTGTCGCGTCGTGTGTGCCCGGCTGCTGACTCCAAAATGTTCCGATCGGGCGCGACGTGATAGACTCGCGCCCTTCGAGCAGTGACTTCCATCGACCCGCGCGAGTGCCATGATCAACGTTGAATGCCCCTCTTGTTCGGCTCCCTATGAGCTCGACGAGCGTCGCTTACCCGCAGGCGGGATGAACATGCGTTGCCCGAAGTGTGGCGAGTCCTTCCGCGTCAGCAAGGACGGTGCCTCGGCAGCGGGGGCCGCCGCAAAGCCCCCGCCGTCCCCCGTGAAGCCGCCGCCGGTGGCGCCCCCGCCCGTCAAGCCACCGCCCCCACCCGCACCGCGTCCACGTATCGCGCCCGCGTTCGACGCCGCCGACCTGCCTGCGCCGAAGCGTGCCCCTGCTGGTGACGACCTGGGCCTCGACTTGCCAGCGCCCAAGCGTCCGGCGCCAGCGGCAAGTCCGATGGACGACTTGGGCCTCGACCTGCCCGCGCCAAAAGCATGCCGCGGCCGGTGACCCGGTTGACCTGCCGGCTCTGAAGCGCGGTGGGGCGCTGCTGGCCGGAGACGAGCTGGCTGACCTGCCGGCCCTGAGGGCTCCCTGTAGCGGCGACGCTGGTTGACCTGCCTGCGCCGAAGCGGGCGAAGCGCCGCAGCCGACGACTCGGGTTGACCTGCCGGCGCCGAAGCGTGCGAGTGCCGCGGCCGACGACCTCGGGTTGGACCTGCCGGCGCTGAAGCGTGCGAGTGCCGCGGCCGACGACTCGGGTTGACCTGCGCCGGCGCCAAAGACGGCCGCGTCGCCTGTTGGAGACGAGCTGGGCCTGGATCTGCCCGCGCCGAGAGGTTCGGCGTCGGCCGATGCGGGCCTCGACCTCCCGGCCCCGAAGAGTGGCAGTGGAGGTTTGGATCTGGACCTGCCGGCGCCACGAGCGAAGGGTGGAGGGTTGGACCTGGATCTGCCGGCGCCACGTGCGAAGGGTGGTGGCGGGCTGGATCTGGACCTGCCCGCGCCTCGCGCGCAGGGTGGTGGCGGGCTGGATCTGGACCTGCCTGCGCCGCGCGCGAAGGGTGGTGGCGGGCTGGATCTGGACCTGCCGGCGCCGCGCTCGCCGAACGCCGACCTACCGGCGCCGCGCGCACCCCATGCGGACCTGCCTGCGCCCGCAGGGGACCTGCCCGCACCGCGCAGGCCGCAGCGCAAGACACCGTTCGACACCTTCGATTCGGACCCCGCCCCTGGTGAGCTCCCGCGTCCCAACGTCGCGGCGGCGGCGGCCATGCCCGACTTTGGCGAGCTCGACCTGGGGGCAGCCTCTGCGGGCTTCGACAGCGCGCCGCCGGCGACCGCCGCCGACCCAGGCGGCTATGGCATGGGCGACCTGGACCTCGGTCCGCCTCCGGCGCCGCGCGTCCCAGCGGCGCTCAACTTCGGCGTGGACGAGTCCGCTCCAGCGGGGCGCGCGCAGGCGCGCGACGACATGGACGACATGGACGACCTCGACGAGCTCGCCCTGCCGTCCCCGAGGAGCCGTGGCTCCGCCCCGGGCGCGGAGGCCAGCGTCGGCGGGCTGGGCTACGGTGACGTCGACCTGGGCGGTGACGACGATGGGGCAGGGCTCGAGTTCGACGGGCTCGCGCTGGACGAGGAGGGCTTCGAGGGTGAGTCGGGCGCGGCGCGCGATGCGCTGATCGCCGCGGCCCGCGAACGCAAGCGCGCTCAACAGGCCGAGCCTGCGGCCGAGGCGCCCCCGTCCAAGCGTGGCTACAAGATCCTGGCCGGTCTGGCCGTCCTCTTGGTGCTGATCGCTGGCGTCGGCGCGGCGCTCTCGCAGACGAAGTATGGTCTCTTCGGCATCTACGCCATCGAGGCCTACCTGCCCGAGGCTGGCGATCCGGCCCGCGTTCGGGAGACGATCCAAGAGGCGGAGCGGCAGGCCGCCGACGACACCTACAGCGGCGCGCGCGCGTCCTTGCGTACTCTGGGCGCGTATCGCCGCACGGCAGGCCTGAACCGTGAGCTCATGACCCGCAGCTTGCTGCACGAGGCGCTGTTCGTCGTACGGTACGGCAACATCGGGAACGCGGCGTCGCGCGCCAACTCCATCGCTACCCGCCTGGAGCAGCGTGGCAACGACGCACCAGGCATCGAGCTGGCGCTCGCGGCGAATCAGCTCCGCAACGGTGCCTTCTCGGCTGCCCGCGAGCGCGCGGCGAACGCGGCGCAGGTGAATCCGGCGGATCCGTACCCCGAGCTCGTCGCAGGTGAGGCCGCGTTGATGCAGGACGACGCCGCCGAAGCAGCCGCGGCGTTCCGCCGCGCGCTCGAAAAGAGCGGCGGGGCGCGGGCTCAGTGGGGCTTGGCGCGCGCGCTGCTCGCGGCCGGAGACCCAGCGGCCGCAGACGCCGTCAGCGCCACGCTGGCGCTCAGCCCGCGTCACGTGGAAGCACGCATCGCGCGTGCGCGGCACCTCGCCGCCCACGACGACTGGGAGGGTGCGGTCGCCCTCGCGCGAGAAGCAGCCGGGCTCGTGCCCATCGACGGTACGCGTCTCGTGGCACCGGCCCGCATCCGGGCCAACGCGCTCACGCTGCTCGGTCGCCTGCACCTCGCGCGTGGGCAGCGTTCGAAGGGGCGGGAGATGTTCGAGTTTGCCATCGCGGCGTCGCCGGACGACGTCGAGGCACTCGTCGGCGCAGGCAACTGCCTGTTGCAGGAGGGGCGCGCTCGCGACGCCCTGACCCGCTACCAGACGCTGCTCGACGCGTCCATCCCAGCAGAGGAGATCCCCACCCCGCCCGACGGCGCGCGCCCCTACATGGACCAGGCGCACCTCGGCGCGGCCCAGGCGCTCCTGGCCGTGGAGCGACCGCAGGACGCGCGGGGTCACTTGATGGGCCTGCTCGCAGAAGCCCCGGAAGACCCCGAGGTCTTGCTCTGGTTGGGCCGCGTGGCGCTGGCGACCTCGGGTCGCGACGAGGCGATCGAGCGCTTCCGCGAGGTCGTGCGTTTGGCCCCCGAGCGCTACGACGGCTACATGGCGCTCGCGCAGCTCTACTTCGACATGGACCGGGCGGACGACGCGGCGGCGGTGTTGGCGAACGCCTCCGAGCACGTCCCCATGACGGCGGACGTGCGCCGTCTGCGTGGCAGCTCCCAGGTGCGCCTCGGGAACCTCACCCAGGCCGTCGAGGAGTTCGAGGCGGCTATCGCGCTGGACGAGCACGACCTCGACTCGAGGTTCCAGCTCGGCATCACGCTGCGTCGCCTCGGCCGCCTCGCCGCAGCCGATGCGGCGTTCGAAGGGGTCGCGCAGCGCGACTCGAGCTACTCGGGTCTCGCGCTCGAGCGGGGACGCGTGTTCGAGGATCGCCACATGCCCGAGCGTGCGGTCGCCAGCTACGCGCGCGCGCTCGAGGAGTCGCCCGACGACCTGGATCTGAAGCTGCGGCTGGGGGCCGCGCGCGCCGCGGCGGGCCAGCTCGACGAGGCCGAGACGATCCTACGGGAGGTGCTGGCCGAGCGCCCTCTCTCGGCCGAGACGCTCCACTTCCTGGGGCGCGTCGAGTTCGCTCGCGGCCGCCTGGAAGAGGCTTCGCAGCTGTTTGGGCAGGCGGTCACCAACGACCCCTCGATCGCGGTGTTCCATGCCTACCGCGGTTGGGCGGCGCTGCTGCAAAACGAGCTCGCCACGGCCAGCCAGTCGGCGGACGCGGCCCTCGCGCGCGAGGCTACGTTGCCCTTGGCGCTCTGGCTGCGGGGCGACCTGCGCGTGCGGACGGGCCGCGCGCGCGAGGGGTTGGTCGACCTCATCGCCGCTGTCACGGCCGACCCGGACATGTTGGACGCGTGGGCCTCGATGGGTCACGGCTACGACGAGCTGGGGGACGCACGCCAGGCCATCATCGCCTACCAGCGCGCCGTGGAAGGGCGCCCGCGTCAGGGGGAGTGGTGGTATCGCCTGGGCCGCCTCCAGATCGACCACGGCGACAGGCGGGCCGGTGCCACCTCGCTCGCGCGCGCGACCGTCATCGGTGATGAGACCACCCCGCTGCCCACGTGGCTCCCGGCAGCTTGGCGCACGCGGGCCGAGGCGCACCGCGCTCTCGGCGAGCGCGGACCCGCCGTGCAGAGCTTCCGTCGCTACCTGGACCTCATGCCCAACGGGGCCCCCGACCGCCGCGAGATCGAGCGCGCGCTGCTGGATCTCGGGGCTGCGCCTTAGCAGCCCGCCGCGTGGCGTGGACGCGCGCGAGCACTCCACCCAACAGTCCAGCGGCGGTCGGTCTGGCGTGTTCAGCTCGCGCGGCTCATGAGCTTGCGCAGCTCACGGCGCGCGTCGGTCAGCACCGTCGCTTCGTCCAG
The DNA here is from genome assembly GCA_020633055.1 of Sandaracinaceae bacterium. Taxonomy (NCBI): domain Bacteria; kingdom Pseudomonadati; phylum Myxococcota; order Polyangiales; family Sandaracinaceae; species Sandaracinaceae bacterium. Next base: position 181,902 of record JACKEJ010000009.1, read on the forward strand.
AGAGCGCAGCTCACCGCGCTCCACCAGCACACGACCGTCGACCATCACGTGTCGCACGTCGCTCGCCTGCGCCGCGTAGACCAGTCGTGAGAGCGCGTCACCGCCAGGTTCGTGGTGCAGGGCGCTGATGTGCACCACCGTGATGTCGGCGCGCTTGCCGATCTCGAGCGTGCCCACGTCGCCGTCGAGGCCGAGCGCCCGCGCGCCGTCGATCGTGGCGAGCCGTAGTGCATCGGCCGCAGAGGTCGCGAGCGCGTCCCGCTCGCGTGCGCACGACAGCAACGCGGCTTGCCGCATCTCCGTGAAGACGTCCAGGCGGTTGTTGCAGGGGGCACCGTCCGCTCCCAACGCGACGGCGAGCCCGTGCTCTCGGAACGCGCGGAGTGGCGCGATGCCGCTCCCCAGCTTCATGTTCGCGCTCGGGCAATGCACCACGCGGGTGCCTGCGCGTGCCAGCCGCTTGATCTCTACGGGACGCAGCTGGACGCCATGCGCCAGGAGCGCCCGCGGTCCGGTGATGCCGTGCGCCGCGAGCGCGTCGATGTCGTCCCTCCCGAGTCGTCGGCGTACCTCCGCGCGCTCCTCGGCGTGCTCCGCAGCGTGCGTGTGCATGAGCGTGGGCATCGACGGGGCGCTCGTCGTGGCGCGCTCACTCACCCCACGTAGCAGCGCCTCCGAGCACGAGAGCACGAAGCGAGGGGCGTACGCGTACCGCAGGCGTCCATCCGCCGCACCATGCCAGGCGTCGCGCAGCGCGTCGCTCGCGCGCAGGCTGTCGCGCAGGGTCTCGCGCAGCCCTGCGGGCACACCACGCCCGCGGTCCATCATCGCCTTGCCCGAGAAAGCCCGCAGGCCGCTCGCCAGGAGCGCCTCGAAGACTTGCTCGTGGTGGTGGACGCTCCCCATGTCGAGCACCGTCGTGGTCCCCGAGCGCAACAACTCGGCCGCCCCGAGCTGCGCGCTCGCCCGCGTGCTGCGCGCGTCGTGCGCGGCCTCGAACGGCCAGATGCGCCGCTGCAGCCACGGGAGCAGAGGGAGTCCGTCCGCCGTGCCACGGAAGAGGGTCTGGCAAAGGTGGACGTGGGCCTGCACGAACCCTGGGATGACGACGCAACCTTCGGCCGGGAGCACCCGCGCCGGTGGGCCGCGACGCGCTGCGCGGCCCATCGCGATGATGCGCGCGCCGCGCACGCGGAGATCGGCGCGCACCTCGCGGGTGTCGTGGACCGGGCAGAGCGTCAGCACGGTGCCGCCACGGATGACCGTATCCAGCTCGCTCACGGCAGCCGCTCGGCGTCGAAGGCGAGGGGCAGCAGCGAGGGCACGTCGCTGTCCAGGCGCGCACCGCCGACGGTCTCGCAGCGCACGGGGATGCTCGGCGCGAGCTCGGCCAGCACCTGGCGGCACATCCCACAGGGGGTCCCAGGGCGGTCGCCATCCGTCATGACCAAGATCGCGCGGAACGAGCGCACCCCGTCTGCGATGGCGCGCGCGAACGCGCTCCGCTCGGCGCACAGGCACAGCCCATAGCTCGCGTTCTCCACGTTGGCGCCTCGATGAACGTGTCCGTCGGCGTCCAGCAGCGCGGCCCCCACCAGGTACTGCGAGTAGGGCGCGTAGGCGTGGGCGCGTGCCGCCAGCGCGGCTTCGCGCAGCGCGGCCCATGGGATGTCGGTGTCCAGCGTTGTCATGGCGCCTCCATGCCCGACACGATAGCGCGCACGAGCGCCTCGAAGCTCGCGTGGGCGCGGCGCGCGACTCGTTCGACATCGGCGTGGTCGAGGGCCTCTTCCCCCAGGCCCGCGGCTGCGTTCGTGATGCACGAGAGCCCCAGCACGCGCAGCCCGCAGTGCCGCGCGGCGATGACCTCGAGCACGGTGCTCATGCCGACGGCGTCGCCTCCCAGCGCGCGGAGCATGCGCACCTCGGCTGGCGTCTCGTACTGTGGCCCCAGCACGCCCGCGTAGATGCCCTCCGGCAAGCCGATCGCCAGGCCCTGGGCGGCGCGCCGTGCCAGGTCGCGCAGCGCGGGGTCATAGGCTGCGCTCATGTCCGGGAACCGCGGACCGAGCGCGTCGTCGTTGCGTCCGAGCAGCGGTGTCCGCGCGGTCAGGTTCAGCTGGTCCGTGATGAGCATCAGGTCACCGGGGCGCAGGTCCTCGCGCACGCCGCCCGCGGCGTTGGTCACCAGCAGCGTGTGCGCGCCGAGCCCTCGCATCAACCGCACGCCGAGCGCCACGGTGCTGGGGGAGTGCCCCTCGTAGAGGTGGACGCGGCCTTGCATGGCCACACAGGCGCGGCCCTCGAAGTGGCCCAGGACGAGACGTCCACGATGTCCCACGACCGTCGAGGTCGGCATCCCCGGGAGCTCGTCGTACGGGATGGCCACGGCCTCCGAGAACCCGTCGGCGAGCCCCCCTAGTCCCGAGCCCAGCACGAGGGCGATCTCGGGCTCCAGGTGGCGGGCGGCGGCGCGCACGCGGGCGATGCACGGTGCCAGCGTTGGCGTGGCGTCCGTTCCGATTGGGGAGGCGTCGATGGCGTCTGTCACGCGAGAAGGAGACGCTGAGGTGGGCGACGTGGTCAACCACCAGTTCGCGGGATGAATCCGGGCGGTTCCCGTCGTAGAGTGGGCGCCGTGTCCACGACCTCGCGCGCGAACTCTCCCCTCCGCTGTGTCCGTCGCTGCGTCCGTGTCGGCGTCGCGGGCTTGGCGCTCGGCGTGATGTCGGTCGGCATCGCGTCGACCCCAGGCTGCGGCCGCCGCGCACGGGGAGAGCAGGAGAGCACGTCGGGCGCGGAGGTGGCACCGGTCGAGGTCGCCCCGCGCGTGTTGAGTGGAGCGCTCGCCATCGACCCGGAACAGGCAACGAGGGTCCACGTTCTCGACGAGGTCGAGGCCCTGTGCGTCGCAAACAGCAACGAGCTGTGCAACGCCATCGACGAAGACTGCGACGGTCGCATCGACGAGCACGCTTGTCCCTACGAGGCAGGGGCCGTCCAGATCACCATGACCTGGAACAACGGGTCGGACATCGACCTCTTCGTGCGCGAGCCCGACGGTGACGTGCTGAGCCACCAGCGGGACCGGTCGGCGCGCGGCGGGCGCTTCGACTACGCCGGGCGCGGGCAGTGCGACTCGGCGCTCGAGTATCCGCGCATCGAGAATGTCTTCTGGCCGCTCGACAGCGCACCGGCGGGCGAGTACGAGCTCCTCCTGCATCGCTGGGGGGACTGCCTGGACCGCGCGACGGAGACGCAGGAGGCGGTGACCGTGCTGGTCTCGATCTCGGTCGGTGGACGTAGGCTGGGCACGCTGCGCGTGCTGCTCGGCCCCCAGGAACGCTTCGACGGAATCCGGTTTCGGGTGAACGCGCCGTGAGCCACCGGGCGTGGTGGAGCACCGCGCTGGTCTATCTCGGCTGCTGGGTGGGCGTGGGATACGGCGCCGTGCTCCAAGGCCGTCCTTCCACCATGGCGCTCGGCGTCGCGCTCGCCTTCGTCCCGTACGCATGGTTTCTCCATCGCTTCCCGGTCGCGGAATCCGGGCCGTCCGGGGGTCTGCCCCCGCTGCTCGGTCGCTGGGCGAGGAGGCCGGCGCGGCTGGCGTGCGCGCTCGGTGTCGTCCTGCTCACCCTCCCTCCCCTCCTCAGCGATGATCTGTACCGCTACGTCTGGGACGGTCGCGTGCTGGCCGCCGGGTTGGACCCGTACGCGCATGCGCCGGAGGCCGCGGCGCTCGCTCCCCTGCGCGACGCGTGCTTCTGGCTCATCAACCACGCCGAGCTGCCCACGATCTACCCTCCCGTCGCGGTGCTCGCCTTCGCTTGCGTGGCCTGGCTGGGGCCCCTCGGCCCGAAGCTGCTGGCGCTCCTCGGCCTCGTCCTCCTGGTGCGCGCCGCGCCCACGCTCGTGCCGCCCGCGCAGCGGGAGCGCGTCGCGTTCGCGGTGGCCACGAACCCGCTCTTGCTCGCGGAGGGGCCACTGCACGGCCACGTCGACGTGCTGGCGGCTGGCTGTGTCGTCATTGCGCTCTCGTCGCTCGGAGAGCTCGCCGAGAGACCACGGGGCGCCCCCCAGCGGCGCCACCTGCTGGAGCTCGATCGCCGGCGCGCCCTCCGAGTCTGGCTGTTCGCGTCGCTCGCGACCGGCCTCAAGCTGGTGGGATTGTTGCTCGTGCCCGTGATCCTCGCGAGCCGCGCGCGCAACGTGCGGCTCGCCCTCGCCGTGGCTGCGACGGGCGCGCTGTTGCTGGTGCCCGTCGCCCACGCGGGGCACGCCGACCGCGATGGCCACAGCGGCTTGAGCCACTACGCCCGCCGTTGGCAGGGCAACGATGGTCTCTATGGGGCGCTCGAGACCGCCATCGCCGGCCGGCTGGTCGAGCACTACGGGCTGCGCTGGGGGAAGCTCGATCTCGACCCGCCGCCATCCGCGCTCGTCGTCCTCGAGCGGCTCGGTGTCGACGTCCGCGAGGGTCTGGTGGGGCCGAAGAAGGAGCCGCCGCCCCGTGAACTCCTCGAGCCACGAGTGCTCGCGCGACCCCTGGCGCGCGCCACGGTCGCCCTGTTGGGTCTGATCTTGGCCTTGAGTTCGCTCACGTTCCGTGCCCCGCCCGCGTTGGCGCTGCGTCGACTGGTGCTCGCGGCCCTGTTGCTCGCTCCCCAGCTGCACCCGTGGTACCTCGCGCTCCTCGTGCCGCTGGAGTTCGTCACCATGCGCGCCGCGGGCCTGGGCTTCGCGGCTGCGGCGTACGTCGCCTATGCGCCGCACGATGCGTGGCTCGAGGGTCGCGTCTGGCACGTCGACCCCGCCGCGCCGGCCGCCCTGCACGTGTACGTGTGGGCGCTGATCGTCGTCGAGCTGGTTCAGCACGTGCGCGTGCGTCGTCGCCCGCGCTTGCACGAACGTTGACGCCTTCGCGCGCGCTCCCGTAAATTTGCCGCAGATATCGCGGGCGCCGCCGTGGCGCCCGAGACAGGACCCCGCGTGACCGACCTCTCGTTGCCCCCTGGAATCGCCATCCGCATGACCGCGGAGTCGCTGCTGCACCGCGGCCGTATGGGCTTGGCCTATCGTGCTCGCTCAGGGGCCGGCGCGGAGGGGGTGCTGCGCGTCTTGGATCCCGAGCTGTCACGCGCGGCGACGGATCGGATGCGCCTCTCCCGTGGGCTCGAAAAACTCATGACGGTGTCCCACCCCAGCCTGGTGGTGCCCATCGAGCACGGGGAGGATGGCGGGCAGCTCTGGTACCTGCGGCCCTACGTCAGCGGCGTGACGCTGGCCGAGCGCCTCGCGCAGGGGCCGCTCCCGCTGCCGGAGGCCCTCAGCATCGGCGGGCAGGTGGCGGACGCGCTGCACGCGCTCCACCGGGCGGGTCTGCTGCATCGTGACCTGTGCTCGGAACGCGTGGTGCTCCAGCCGGATGGGCGAGCCGTGCTGATCGACGCCACCGTCGCAGCGCCGCTCGGACCCGAGTACGACAAGGTGTTTGGCACGGCACCCTTCGTCTCCCCAGAAGAGGTCGAGGGCAAGCCGACCAGCTTCCGCAGTGACCTCTATGCGCTGGGCATCATGCTCTATGCGGCGATCGCTGGGGAACCTCCGTTCGAAGGGAACATCCCCGACGTGCTCGAGGCGCACCTGCAGACCGCGCCTCCGGCGTTGGAGGCGGGGCTGAGCGCCGACGTGCGCGCCCTCCTCGACCAGCTGCTCGACAAGGAGCCTCGCCGCAGGCCTTTCTCCGCACAGAAGGTCGCACGGACCCTCCAGGACTACGTCCCCGAGCCGCTGCGTCCGAGCGATGCGCGGCCCAGTGCGCCTGGTGCGCGTGCCCCCGTCGTCGCCGCCCCGCGGCCAGCGCCCGCGCCCGCCCCCCCGCGTCCGGCGGCCCCGCCGCTCAAGGCCAAGGCGACCATGCTGGGGATGAGCGGCCCCGTGCCTCCGCCCGCTGCTCCCGCTGTGGTGGCCGGCGGCGCTCCGCCGGCAGCGCCCGTTGCGCCAGCCGCGCCCACCGAAGCACGGCAGCCCAGCATCCCGCCGCCCGTGCCCCCTGGCGCGCCGGCGCGCTCGGCCAAGCGCACGATGATGGGTATGCCGGCGCTCAGCGCGCCCATCACCGCGCCCCCCGGCAAGTTCCGTGACGACGCCACCCAGCAGGTCCAGCTGGACCAGATCGTCGAGGCCCGCGAGGTGCGGACGCGTGCGTCGGCTCCGCCTCCGCTTGGCACCAGTACGTCTGCCTCACGCGCGGACGCGACGCAGCAGGTGGGCCTCGAACAGATCGTCGAGGTGCGAGAGAGCCGTCTGCCGCCCCCCGTCCCTTCGGGCTTCGAGCGTACGGTGTCGGGGATGCCGGCGCCGCCCCCGATCGCTCCTGGCTTCGAAGAGGACGAGCCCACGACGATGTTCGACGGGGCGCAGCTCGAGGCCGCCCACGCGGCGCCGCCCTCCGCGGCTGTGCCCGCGCCCGCGGCTCCTGCGCCTGCACCTGCTCCTGTCGCGACCGGCTTCGAGGACGACGAGCCTACGCGCATGTTCGAGGGGCACGCCGAGGACGAGCCGCCGACGGTGGAGATGGCCCTGCCTCCGGCCCGCGACGGGGCCGGGAGCTTCGACGAGGACGAGCCGACCAGCATGTTCGCGTCGTCGGACCTTGACGCTGCGAGCCCTGCAGAGCCCTCGGGTCTGGCGGCCCCCATCATCGCGCCCTCGCTCACCTCCGCCGAGCCTGCGACCGCGCCGCTGGGCGCGATGCCGCTCACTCCGCCACCGCGCGTCAGTGCCCCACCGCCGGTGTCCACGGGTGCAGCACAGGTGGCCGCGCCGCCGCCGTCCTCCGCTGCGCTCTCCGCGACTCCACCGACAGGAGCCGCTGCCCCCGCGGTGCTTGCGCCTCCGGCTGCGCTGCTGGCGCAGCCCCCTGGTGTGCCCCCCGCTGCCACAGACGGAGTCGGAGCACCCCCAGCGGGTCCGTTGCCAAGCCCAGGCGCTGCGGGGCCCGTGCCGGCTGTCGCTCCGCAGCCTGCGCATGGTGGCATGTCGGCCGCACCGTCCGCGGAGCCCCAGCTGGCGCACCCCATCCCCGAGGAGCGCCCGACGCGGCGCTGGGTGGTGCCCGCTGGCATCTTGGGACTCTTGGTGCTGCTGAGCGCGTGCGGCTTCGGGATCTGGTTCTTCACACAGGACGGTGACGGACCCACCGCCGCCGCACCTCCAGCCGCGACCACCACGGACGGCACGGTGCTCACCGCGCCTGCCGTCGTCCCAGACGCCGGAGTGCTCGCGCTGGGGCCACCAGACCTGGGGCCGCCGGACCTGGGGCCGCCGGACCTGGGACCGCCCGACACGGGAGTCATGGACGACGAGGCGTTCATGAACGGCCCGCGTCCACGGGGTCGCGCCGAGCGCGCACGTTGGCTCGCGCTTCGACGCGCGGCGGCGGCCAGCATGCGCCCCAGCGGAGGCGGCAACGCGAGCGCGGCCAGTCGCGTTCAGGAGCAGGCGCGCGCCGCGACGTCGGCGGGCAACCACGCCGAGGCCACCCGCCTCTACGAGCAGCTCACGCGCATGACCCCCTCGAGCGCCGGTGCGTGGTACTCCCTCGGCACCTCGCGCATGCGTCAGCGCAATGGTCGCGGCGCGGCAGCGGCTCTGGAGCGGGCCACGCAGCTCTCCCCACGCAACGCGAACTACTGGGCCACGCTCGGAACGGCGCGACGCAACGCGGGCGACTCGGGCGGCTCGCGCGCGGCCTTCCAGCAGGCCCTGCGGCTGGACCCCAACAACGCTGCGGCGCGTCGCGGCCTGGGTCAGTAGGCGCTTCGGGTCGCACACGCGCGACCGACTGTGTGTGACCCCGCGCGCTCGGGCGCGACGCAGTGTGCTTGGGCGCGACGCGTCCGCCAGTCAGCCCGTGCGCTGGTGCCAGGGCGCACGACGGCGCGCTCCGTGGTGGTAGGTCAGGTCGGCGGTGCGATGCCGATGGCCGAGCGGACCCGTCGCATGGTCTCGCGCGCGCGCTGCTGGGCGCGCTCGGCGCCGGCCGCGAGCACCGCGTCGAGCCCCGACTCGTCGGCGCGCAGCGCCTCGTAGTGGTCGCGCTTGCCCCCGAGCTCGGCCTCGATGGCCTCGAACAGCACCTGCTTGGCGTCGCCCCAGCCGAAGCCGCCCGCGGCGAGCTTCTTGGCCAAGTCGGGCGCCGCCGCAGGCGACACCTGCAGCAGCAGCTCGTACACGGTGGTTCCTGCGGAGGGCTTGGGCTCTTCGAGCGACTCGGAGCTGGTCTTGATCTTCATGACCATCTTGCGCAGCGCCTTCTCGGACGCGAAGAGCGGCAGCGTGTTGCCGCGGCTCTTGCTCATCTTCTCGCCGTCCGTGCCAGGCACCAGCGGGCCCTCCGCGATGACGGGCTCCGGCACCACCAGCGTGCCCTCACCATAGACGTGGTTCACGCGCAGCGCGACATCGCGGCACAGCTCGAGGTGTTGCTTCTGATCCTTGCCCACTGGGACGACGTCCGTGTCGTAGAGCAGGATGTCGGCCGCCATCAGCACCGGATAGTAGAACACGCCCGCGTTGGGCTTCTCACCCGTCTTCTCCAGCGCGTCTTTGTAGGCGTGCCCGCGCTCCAGCTGCCCCGTGCCGAGCAAGCAGCTGAGCACCCAGGCCAGCTCGAACACCTCGGGCACCGCCGACTGTCGAAACAAGATGGTCTCGTTCGGGTCCAGCCCAGCCGCGAGCCACGTGGCGGCCACGTCGTAGATGTACGTCTGAAGGGCCCGCGGGTCGGTCACGGTGGTGACCGCGTGGTAGTCCGCGATGAAGTACAGCGACCGATAGTCTCGCGCGAGCTCGAGCGCCGGGCGGATGGCGCCCAGGTAATTGCCGAGGTGCGGCGTGTTGGTCGGCTTGATGCCCGTGAGCGAGGTCTTCACGCGCCCGAGTATAGGGCCCGAGTGCATGCGCACAAGCGACGAGGTCTCACGCGCGGCAGAGGCGGCGCGCGAGCCCCTTGACGCAGCACTGCGGTCGGTCAGGCGTCAGCTTCGATCTCGGTGTCGGCCGCCGACTCGCCCTCGGCCTCGTCTTCGGCGTCCGGGCCCGGGCGGAGGTTCTCCGGGATCTCGAGCAGCGTGGGGTTGCCGTCGCGCACCTGCTCGTCGACGAGGATGTAGCCGCCGGTCACGCGCTCCCACTCCTGCGCCACGATCGTGTCGGCGATGAGCATGGTGCGTTGGTCATACCAACGGATCTGCACGATCGAGATGGCGTTCTCCTGGTCCTCGCCGCTCACCTGGACGTCCAGGATGTCCATGTCCGCGATCTGGAACTCGCGGCCCCAGCGATGGTGCCGCAGCCGGAATTCGCCACGCCGCGTGGGCACCACCCGTTGCTGCGCCAGATCCATGCGGTTCCAGCGGGTCTCGTCGTTGTAGCCCATGACCGCGTCGCGCAGCTTCTCTTCGGACCCCACGTTCTGGAAAATGCAGCCTGAGGCCAGCACGAACGCGAGCAAGGGGAGGGGGCGGAGGAGGCGGCGCATGCCTGGACGCTAGGGAAGCGGCCGGTCGGGGGCAACAATTCGACAGGGCCGCCAACGAAGGGCGTGGGGTCAGCCGGGGCTGTGGAGCGTGGACTCCCCGCGGCGGCACAGCACGAACACGGAGTCGTCGAGGACCACCACGGGGCGCTTGGCGGAGCCCCGGCACAAGTAGGGGACGCGGGAGAGCGAGCACACCTCGAGGCCAAGAGGCTCGAAGGCCAGCTCGGTCAGCGTGCGCGCTGCGTGCTCGAAGGAGCGGTCGTCGAGCGGCAGGCGCTCGTCGGGCTCGAGGGTGACCGGCCCCACGTGGACGTGTGGTGACAACGGCAGCGGGACGGCCAGCAGCAGCCGGCCCCCGGGGAGGAGGAGATCGCGCAGCCGTTCCAGCAGTGAGAGCGGCCGCGCGCTGCGGTCCAGCACGTTCAGCATCGCGATGACGTCGAAGCGCCCCGGCTCGGGCAGCGGCGCGCTCGCCAGGTCCAGCTCGTGGCACCGGTAGCCGCGCTCACGCAGGCGCGCGGCCATCTTGGGTGACAGCTCGGTCGTCACTACGTCGGTCACGGTCGTGCCCGCGGGTCCGGGGGCCACGAGCTCGGCCGTGACGTGACCGTCGCCCGCGCCCACGTCCAGCACGCGCCCGCGCAGCCGTTCGCCCAGCAGCGTGCGCCACTGCGCCTGCCCGAGCACGCGCATGTCGTGTGTGCCCAGGATGCCGTTGGCGTCGTAGTCGCTCATCACCTTCGCGAGGGCACCACGCGCGGCCACCGCCCACCCGCTGTGGGGGTTCGCGAGGGCGTGATCGATCCACGCGCGCGTCGATGGATCGGCGTCGAGCCACACCGCCTTCGCGGCCAGAGCCGGGCCCAGGCGGTGGGCGTCGAGGGCGTAGCGCATGCTGACGCCGCGATAGGCCGTGGCTCCGGGGGTCAGCATCTCAGTTGAGCGTGTGAGGACCGCCGCGGCGCGCGCGCCCACCGAAGATGGCGCCCCAGCCTTCGCGATAGGCGGGGGTGGACACCTGCGCGGGGCCCCCACCCACCGTCGTGGGTACGTCGGCGCCTTCGCCCCGTGGGAGTGCTTTGCGTGTCTGGGTGGTCTCCTCGCCAGACGCGTCCCCCGGTACGCGGAAGAGCGTCTCCGCATCGAACAGGGGGCTCCCCTCACGCGGGCGCAACGCCACCACTTCACCACCCGGGGTGAGCGGCTTGCCCTCCTCCACGGCGCGCATCTCGCCCAGCAGCAGCTGCTCGCCGCGCTTGCGCAGCACGCGGTAGCCGCCGTCGTCGGTTGCGCCGTGGACCAGCACGACGTCGTCGCTGCGTTCGTTGGCTGCGTTGCCCGCGACACCTGGCGGCGCCGGGGGCGCGTCCTTGGGCTTGGGCTTGCGCGACGCCTGGGTCACACGAACCTCATAGCAGCCGCGTTGCGGGCGCGCGAGCGGCCGGGGCGCGGTGGGGAACCCCCCAAGCCGACGAGCACGTCGCGCGCGCGGGGTTCACCGCGGTACGCCCTGGAAGTACATCCCACGCCCCCCCTCCGGGAAGTCGTAGGTGCCGTAGTCCCACACGTAGCCCGCGCCAAAGGGCGCCACCATCGCGAACAGCTCGCGCTCGTTGTACACGCGCAACGTGCTGACGAGACCATCCCACGCGCCGACGGCGAGCCCTACGGGCGTGAGCCAGGTCCAGAAGACCTTCTGCGCGCGCTGCTTGGGCGAGCGCAGCGGCAAACGGAGCATCACCCGCATCCCCGCGCGCGCGAACGGCAGGATGCCACGCGGGTCACGCTCGAAACCTTCGAGGATCATGATGGGCGCGCGGTCTTCGACGGCGGCGCGCAGGATGCGGGTGCCCAGCTCGGGCGGGAAGTGATGAAACGCGTTGAAGATGATGCGGGCGCGCCCCTCGGAGAGGTCTCGCGGGATGCGCGTGGCGTCCACGGGCGAGGCCACGAAGTCGATGTAGTCCGGGTTCGATGCACGCGCGGCCTGCCAGGCCTCGACTCGCGGGAAGAGGTCGGTCTCGAGGATGTGCGGCGGGGTCTTTCCATCGGCCAGCATCTCGCGGCACAGGATCTCGGCCGGGCCGCCCGCGCCCGCGCACAGGTCGAGCAGCCTGTCGTGCCCGCACGTGTCCAGAAAGCTCTCGATCACGGGGATGGTGGCCCGCACCACACCGCCCTCGTCCAGCACGCCGCTCAGCGTCTCGATGACCGTGTCACGCAGCGACTCTGGCGTCGCCGCGCGGTCATTGAACTCGAAGAGCTGCAGGCGCGGGAGGGACATGCCCCACTCTACACTGGTAGAGTGCGCCATGGCCAACGCGAGCGTGCTCGTCGTCGACGACGAGAAGAACATCCTGTCCACCCTCTCGCGCGCGCTCCGCATCGAGGACTTCGACGTCGACGTCGCGGGGAACGCCACCATCGCCATCGAGAAGGTGGCGACCAAGGCCTACGACGTGCTGTTGGTGGACGTGAACATGCCGGGCATGGACGGCATCGCCATGCTCGACAAGCTGCGCGCCGACGGGAACTCGGTGCCGGTCATCGTGATGAGCGGGCACGGCAACATCGACACGGCGGTGGCGGCGACGCGCGCGGGGGCCCACGACTACCTCGAGAAGCCCATCAGCACCGACCGACTGCTGCTCTCGCTCGCGCGTTGCCTCGACTACCAGCGGCTCGCCAACGAGAACAAGGCGCTGCTGGCCAAGGTGGACGCCGGCGCCGGGCTGCTCGGCGACAGCCCCGCCATGCAAGCCCTGCGGGAACGCATCACCCTCGCGGCCAGCGCCAACGCGCCCGTGCTGGTGACGGGGGAGCGGGGCACGGGTAAGGAGCTGGTGGCGCGCGCCATTCACGCGGGCAGCAAGCGGGCAGGCATGACGCTCGAGAAGCTCAACTGCGCCGCCGTGCCCAAGGAGCTGATCGAGAGCGAGCTGTTCGGGCACGAGGCGGGGGCGTTCACCGGCGCCACCAAGCAGCGCCGCGGCAAGTTCGAGCGCGCCCACCGCGGCACGCTCTTCCTGGACGAGGTGGGGGACATGCCCGCGCCCATGCAGGCCAAGCTGCTGCGTGTCTTGCAGGAGGGCGAGCTCGAGCGGGTCGGGGGCAGCGAGCTGCTGCAGATCGACGTGCGCGTCGTGGCGGCCACGAACAAGTCGCTGCAGAGCGAGATCGAAGAGGGGCGTTTCCGCGCAGACCTGTTCGATCGCTTGAACGTCGTGCCCCTGCGCGTCCCGCCGCTGCGCGAGCGCCGCGCCGACATCCCCGCGCTGGTCACGCACTTCCTGCACCAGAGCGCGACGGCGAACGACCGCTCCGGCAAGTCCATCTCAGCTGGCGCGCTGGGCCTGCTCGAGCAGTACGACTACCCTGGCAACGTGCGCGAGCTGCGCAACCTGGTGGAGCGGCTGGTGATCCTCACGCCCAGCGACGACATCCGCGAGTCGGACGCGCGCGCGCTCCTGCCCATCGGCGATGGGGGCCCGGCGGCGGGCAGCTACTTCCACCCGGACAGGACGCTGCGCGAGATGATCGAGGACGTGGAGCGCGACCTGGTGCTGCGCGCGCTCGAGCACCACGACGGGCACATCACCAACACCGCGGCGGGGCTCGGCCTGGAGCGCAGTCACCTCTACAAGAAGATGAAGGCGCTCGACATCAAGCGCTGAAGCGCGTCTTGCATCTACATCGACGCTGAAGCGCGTCTTGCAACTACATCGACGCTGAAGCGCGTCTCGCAAGCTACGGAACGCGGGCATCGCTCGACTGGTCGCGCGCGGCCTCCTCGGCGGCGTCCTCGGCGGCCTCGACCCGACCGGGGAGGGCGCTGAGGGGGCTGGGTCGCGCCGCACGCAGCGGGGGCAGGCGCGACGCGGGGGGCCGCGGGACACCCAGCAGCGCGCTGAGCGTCGGGGCGTAGCGGCGGATGTCCACGCGCGCCTCGGTCTCACCCGAGACGATGCCGGCGCCCACCAGCAGGATGGGCACCTCGCGTTCACGCGCCGTGATGCCCCCCGACCCCGTGCCGCCGCCGCGCGCGGGCTGCGTGTCGAACACATAGCCTTCGCGGGGCACGACGTAGATCTCACCGCCCAGGCCTTGCGTCACGCTCTCGCGCAACAGCGCGTCCGTTTCGTCTCCACCGTCGCGTGCGCTCGGGACCGCGTCCACGGCGTAGGCGCGCAGCACTTCGGGGCGACCCTCGAGGAAGCGAATGGCCGCCGTGACGGCCTCGTCCACGCGGAACGGGGCGCCGCGCGTGAGATACACATACGGTGGGATGATGGTGTCCACCCATGCGATGCGGCGCTCGAGCAGCACGTCCAGCCCGTCGTCGAGCGCGTTACGCAGCTCCTCGGGGTCTACGCGGTGGTGCTCCCGGTGCCGCTCCGGCAGGTCCACTACGCCGCAGTCGCTGGTGAGCAGGACCGCCACGGGACCGCGCTCCGTCAGCATGGTCACGAGCTCGGCCAGCAGCAGGTCGGCCGCGACGAGGTTGTCGAGGTACTCCCACGAGTGCACGCCGTAGGCACGCGCCGCGACCCCGGTGGCGCCGATGGTCACGCTCAGGAGGTCCGGGATGTCGTCCTGGCCGAGCCCGTCCTCCTGGATGCGGCGCGCCGCGAGGGCGAGCAGCGACTCGGTGCTGCGTGGCGTGGCGTGCAGGGCGAGCGAAGGGAGCGGCGAGCGGCGCGGGTCACGTGGGAAAGCCGTGCCGAGCCCCTGCCAATCGAGTTCTCCCTCGACGTGGTCCGTCCCCGCGAACTGGGCCAGGAAGGACTCGTCGCGCGGCAGCCAGCGATCGAGGTAGCGCGCCGTGTCCAGGTGGGTGTCCCGTGCGCCGCGGACTCGGCGAGACTCCTCTGGGTTGTCCCACGCCGGCCCGAGCGGCACGTAGCGCCCGCGCTCGACGTGGTGGGCCCAACCTCCGCGCGCGCGATGTCCCACCCCGCTCCACGCGCGCCCCGGATCGAGCGCGAGCGACACCACCTTGCCCGTGCTGGCGGTGGCTTCCCGCAGCGCGTCCGCGACGGTGCGCACGCGCGGTGGGCCGGGGGGCTCTGGGTCGCGCAGCGCGTCCGCGACGATGCCCGTCAACCGCGGCGTCGCGCCCGTGTAGAGCGTGGCGTGTGCGGCGGCGCTGTAGGTGGCGGCGAAGGGCAGCTCGGCGTGCGGGTAGTGCGCCCCCTCGCGGATGGCGCGTCGGATGAAGCCGTGCTCGGGCAAGGCGGGCAAGAGCCGCGTCAGCGTCTCGCTGTCGAGCGCCTCGACCACGACCGAGAGCACCAGCTGCGGAGAGCGCTCGCTGGCCCATCCGTTGGTCGCGGGGGCCTCCGTGGGCTCGAGTGCTGGCGTCGCTTCGGCGGGATTCTGCTCGTCCCCCGAACCACCGCATCCGCTCACGACACCAGCCAGCGTGCCGCACAGACATGCCGCGCGCGCGAGGCGGGCCACGCGGGAGGTGCCGTTCACGCGGCGCTCAGGGTCTCTTCCAAGAAGGCGTACGTATCGTCCCAGCATGCTCGGGCCTGTGCGCGCCACACGAACGCGTGGAACGCGTGGATCTCGTCTGGGTAGTAGCGCAGGCGCGCGTCACCGCCCAGCGCGACGAGCGCGCGCTCGAGTCGCCGGCTGTCGTCGATGAGCGGATCCTTGGTGCCCACGGGAATGAGGAAGGGGGGCAGCGGTCGCGCGAGGCTGGGCCCGCGCTCCAGCTCGACCACAGGGTCCAGCAGCCCTCCGGGTGCGCCGAGATCGTGACCCTTGGGCGCGTAGCCCTCCGAGATGATGTGGATGCGGTCCTGCACCAGGCGCGAGATCTGCGGCTTGCGGCGTCGAAACCGACCGGGGTCCGTGACCTGGAAGACGCCGCAGTAGGGCACGACGGCGCGCGGTACCAGGCCCGTCGCGAACGCCTTGCGCGCAAAGGGCTCGTCGCGCTCCTGCACCAGCGCGAGGGTGAGCGCCGTGGCCAGGTTCGCACCCGCGGACTCGCCCGCGATGGCCAGGCGGCCGAGGTCGGCGCCGAACGAGGCGCCCCGCGCGGCGATGAACGTGTAGGCGTCGCACACGTCCTCCAGCGCCGCGGGGAAGCGGTGCTGCGGCGCCAGGCGGTAGTTCACGTTGAACACCAGGTACCCGGCGCGCGCGAGCATGGCGCCCATCATCCAGTGAGTGTCCTTCGAGAGGATGCGGAAGCCCCCACCGTGGATGTAGAGCACCGTCGGGAACGGGCCGCGCCCCTGGGGCCGGTACACGTCCAGCGTGCGCGCGGCGTCGGCGCCGGGCACGTACGGCACGTCACGCAGCAGCTCGATGCCCTGTGCCTCGAGGTCGGCCTCTTTCAGCACCCGACCCGCGAGCGACAGCCCGCTGAGCAGACCGTGCATGGCCAGCCCTTCGGCGCGCTTGCGGAGCCGGGTGGCCGCCATGGGCTACTGCCCCGGCGCCATGGCGCGCAGGAACTGCTCCAGCACCGCCCACGGGACGTCGTTCGGCAGGTTCAGGATGGGCAGCCCAATGCCGAACTCGCGGCGGCGGCGCAGCTCCTCGATGCAGTAGGCGGGGTCGCCGGCGATCATGAGCGCGTTCATGAGGTCGTCCGGGACGGTCTTCCACGCCTCCTTGCGCGTCTCCTTCACCTTGTAGGCGATGTCCACGCGCTCGGCGTCCTCGCCATAGCCCAGGTCGGTCAGCAGCTCCTTGTAGTAGTCGCCCATGCCGCCGATGTAGAACGCGACGATCTCCTTGGCCTTCTGCTTGCCGAAGTCGCCGGGCATGGGGAGCACCGTGGTGAAGGGCGCCGTGACGATGTCCGAGGGATCGCGCCCGACCTTGGCCGCGCCGCGCGCGATCCACTCCTGTCCACGCTTCAGGTCCTCGTACGGCCAGAAGGTGGGCATCCATCCGTCGGCCACCTCGCCGATGGTCTCGATGCTCTTCTCCTTGAGCGCCGCGACGTAGATGGGCACGTCCGCGCGTACGGGCTGCATCTCGAGCGCGAAGGGGCGGTACTCCACAAGCTTGGCGTCCGCCTCCGTGAGCTTGCGGCCGCTGAGCAGTGTGCGCGTGACCTTCACCACGTCGCGCCACTGGGAGAGCGGCTTCTGGAAGGCCCGCCCGTGGAAGCCCTCGATGACCCGCTTGCCGCTGGTGCCGATGCCGAGGATCAAGCGTCCCTCGCTGATCTCGTCCACCGTGGCCGCGTTCATGGCGATGAGGCCAGGCGAGCGGCTGAACACGTTGACGATGCCCGTGCCCAGCTTGATGCGCTTGGTGTGGATCGCCATCTCGGTGAGCAGCGAGAAGATCTCGTAGCCCCAGGCCTCCGGGATCCAGAAGGAGTCGTAGCCCAGCTCGTCGGCCAGGATCGCGGCCTTGAGGTACAGCTTGCGGTCGTAGTTCTTCCAGAAGGCGAGGACGCCAGTACGTTCGGTCATGTTCCGTCCGGTCGATGCCAGCTAGCCGTAGCTAACCGGCTGGTGAGTCAGTAACAGGTGGTGTCGACCAGCGTAGCCGTAAAGCCCAGGTAAGTCCTGCTCGGCGCCTCGTTCGGAATCTCGACCTTGTCGTCCACCGATGCCTCGGCGGGCTGGTTCAGGCCACCCATAGTCAACGTGGCCAGGTCCGCACCAAACTCGTACCCGTTGAGAGGTTGGGTCCACATGCCGTCCTGGATGTTGTGGCCCTCCTGAAGGTTGCCAACGCCACAGATGAACGAACCCGCCGCGCAGTTCACGTCTCCTTGGCTGCGGTACTGAGCGAGGCAGCCTGGGCCGGACGCCGTGTCCGCGGGGGTCCAGCTGTTGACATCGACGCCGTAGGTGTCCGAGTAGGTGCACGCGTCCCACGTGAGCACATTCGTGCTGGTATCGAGTGTGCCCGACGCAAGCGTCGCGCTAGTGGTGGATACCGCCGACCCGCGCGTGTACGTGATGACACCCTGTTCGTTGCGGAAGTTTTGCCGGATGTCATGACAAAGCACGCCCGCGACACCCGTCGTCGGGTTGCCGTCGGCCGCGGTCGTGCGGATCACGACCTCGCCGGGACCGACGTCGAAGGTCGCGTCACCCAGCATGAGGTTGGTGCCCGTGATCTGGAACTGCGCGTCGCCGGCGGCGATTTGATAACGCAGGATACACGTGTCGGCCTGCTCCCAGGCCGCGTTGTGGGTGCAGCGCTCGAGCTCCTCGAACTGGCAGAACATGCGAGAGTCGGTGTTTCCTGGTGCAGAGGCGCAGGTGTATCCATCGCGGCAATCGCTCGCTTGCGTGCAGGTGGTGAGGCAGACGCTGGTCTGACCGCCGGGGCGCGCGAGGCAACCGCCGTCCGCGCCGCAGTCTCCGTCCGTGGCGCACTCGACGGCGGAGCAGTATCCGTCCGGGAACAGCGAACCGTCGAACTCCTCTGCGCCAAGACGCTCGAAGCCCAAGAGACATACCCCGCCTGCGCAGGTCGTCCCGTCCACGCAGGGTGTGCCGGTGGGGTCGGTGCCAGCTTGTGGCATGTCTGTGCTCGCGTCGACGCCGAGGTCAGCGTTGCCGTCTCCTCCGCAGCCAGCTGCGACGACGACCGTTGCGACCAAGCCGAGGCTCCTGAGGAAGGGGTTCGCGGGGGTGAGGAAGGGATGGATTGCGCGCAGGTCTGTCATGGTGTGGGTCCGAGGGGGGCGAAGGACGCCGGAGCCTAACAACTCTTGCGTTCGGAGCATATACTGAGCGACACTCTTATCGGTCACAACATGGAACACACTCGCGCGCGATTCCTCGTCGTCCTGATGGCGTCAGCACTAGGGAGCGGATGCAGCGTGTACGATGCCGGCCTGCTGCCAGGGCCCGATTCGAACATGCCCGATCGTGGACCACCGCGTCCAGACATCGCGGATGATCCGAACGAGACGGGTGAGCTGATTTTCCGCCTCGGCGACGTCCAGCTGAACGGGGAGGTGGACTGGCGGAACGTGGGGAGGAACTTGGACGGTTTCGTCACCACGGCGGACAATCAGGGGCGGCAATGCTCGCCGCCAATGATGCAGGCTGCTCCCGCGGACGGCCCCGGGGGCATCGACAACGCCATGGGACCATTCCTGGGGATCATCGAGTTCCAGTTGGAGTGCCTCGAGAGTCGGCTAGCAGAGTCGCACTTGGCCGGTGAGGGTACACTGATGCTGTGGGTCCAGAACTGGAACGGTGGCCCCAACGACAGCAACGTCGTGGTGTCGTTGGTGGTCGCGGCGGACGCTACGTCACTGCCCGCCAGCGACGTGATGTGGAACAGCACCACACACCGCCTGGTGCTGACCAGTGACGATACCATGGATGCCCCTCCACCCAGCGGCGACCCCACGGACAACTACTACTTGCGTCCGGACAGCTTCTCTGGCGGCTCCAGTCCCATTCCCAAGTTGCGAGACACTTCTGCCTACATCGCGGATGGCATGATTGTGTATTCGCTGCCGGATCGCGGTGAGATTCCCCTCAACGCAGGCTTCGGTAGCCTCATCATCGCCGTCACCGACGGGTTGATGCTGGTGCAGATGAGCGAGAGTCTCGACTCGATCGAGAGCGGTGAGCTTTCGGGGCGCTTTCCGCTTGATGCCCTGCTCGACGCGGGCACGTCGATTGGCATCTGCGAGGGGACGGCACCACTGGTGGAGACGCAGTTCCGGCGCATCCTCGACGTCATGGCGAACGCGGCGCTTCCCCCGAACCCCGCAACGGAGTGTGACGCGCTGAGCCTCGGCATCCCCTTCCGCGGCACCCGCGCGAGTTTTCCTCGCACCTCGGGCGAGCCCACTCGGAGCGGGACCAACCCACCGCTTCCGGACGCCTGCGCCATCGGTGTAGACCCGTGTCCGTAACTCAACTCGTGATGTAGGAGTGAGCCCAGTCCGGCACTCCTTGGCGGCCTTCGAACCGAACGTCGCCACACGGGGTCTTTGTTCTACGCCGTCCGGCGCGCCCTGACCGCGTCGGCCAGCCTCACGAGCGCGGCTTCGCTCGCCTCCCAGCCCATGCACGCGTCCGTGATGCTCTGTCCGTAGGTGAGTGGCTGGCCGTCCACCTGATCCTGACGGCCGGGGACCAAGAAGCTCTCCAGCATGACGCCGCCGATGCTCTGGCTGCCAGCGGCGAGCTGCTGCGCGATGTCCTCGGTGACGGCAGGCTGGTTCTCGTGCTTCTTGCCGCTGTTGGCGTGGCTCACGTCCACCATGATGCGGGTCTTGATCTTGGCCTTGTCGAGCAGCGCCTGAGCGGCCGCCACGGACTCGGCGTCGTAGTTGGGGCCGAGCGACCCGCCGCGCAGGATGATGTGACAGTCCTCGTTGCCCTTGGTGGCGACGATGGCGCTGATGCCCTGCTTCGTGACCGAGAGGAAGTGGTGCGGGTGTACGGCCGAGCCGACCGCGTCGACCGCGATCTGCACCGTGCCGCGGGTGCCGTTCTTGAAGCCCACCGGCATGCTGAGGCCCGAGGCGAGCTCGCGGTGCACCTGGCTCTCCGTGGTGCGCGCGCCGATGGCGCCCCAGCTGACAAGGTCGGCCACGTACTGCGGCGAGATGGGGTCCAGGAACTCGGTGCCGGTGGGGAGGCCCAGCTCCACCACGTCACGCAAGAAGCCCCGCGCCACGCGCAGGCCGCGGTTGATGTTGAAGCTGCCGTCCAAGTCCGGGTCGTTGATGAGACCCTTCCAGCCCACGGTGGTGCGCGGCTTCTCGAAGTAGGTGCGCATGATGACCAGCAGGTCGTCCGACAGGCGCTCGGCGAGCGGCTGCAGGCGCGACGCGTACTCGAGCCCGGCGGCCGGGTCGTGGATGGAGCACGGGCCCACCACCACGATGAGCCGGTCGTCGCGATGATGGAGGATGTCCGCGGCGGCCCTGCGCGCTTGCGCCACGCGCTCTTGACCCGCCTCGCTCACGGCGAGCTCTTCCATGAGGATGGCCGGCGGGATGAGGGGCCGGAGGTTTTCGATGCGCACGTCGTCGGTCCTGCTGAACATAGGCGCACATATAAGGCCCACCGGCGCGAACGTCACGTTTTGGCCATGGACGGCGGGCGAGCGGGCCTCGACTCGCGCCGAGGGGCGACGTCGCGGCGTGATGCGGGTGGAACGGACACACATGCGGCCCGCACCGTCGGCGCTGTGTTCGGGGGCCGCGTCTTGTATGCTCCAGCGCGATGCTCGCACTCGGTCCCCGGCAGCGCGTGGCCCAGGTCACCCTCTTGGTCACCCTCAGCGCGCTCGCGTGCGCCGTGCTCGCCTGCTCCGGTGGAGAGCCCGAGCCCCAGCCGCACCCGCCCGCGACGCCCGGGCCAGGTGACCTGGCCGCCGCACGCGCGGCGTTCGTCGACCAGGCGCTCGCCCAGAACCACGCCAGCTGGCCCGCCGCGGCGCGCACCACGGCCATCACAGAGGGCCGCGCCGCCATCGAGCGCCTGCAGTGCAACCGCTGCCACACCATCGACGACATCGAGCCCTCGTCGCGGCCGACCCACTGCGTCAGCTGTCACCAGTGGCTGGACGGGCTCGAGCCCAGCGACCCCACCTACACCAAGCTGGCGGGGCGCTATGGCGCGCACGTCATGGAGCGCTACCAGCGCAACATCGTGCACTACCTGGGCGTCCCAGACCTGACGCGCGTCGGGGCGCGCCTGCGGCCGGACTGGATCGCCACGTACATCCAGAACCCACACGACCTGCGGCCCATGATGGAAGAGACCATGGTGCGCAGCCAGGTCAGCGAGGCCGACGCGCGCACCATCGCGCGCTACTTCGCGGCCGTCGCGGAGACGCACGACCCCTACGGCGAGCACACCCCGGCACCACCCGCCCAGGCGCCGGTGCGCGCCAGCGCCGAGCGCATCGAGGAGGGGCGCGGCGTCTTCATGCGGCGCGGCTGCACCCTGTGCCACACCGTGGGCAACGTGGACACGGGCAAGACGCGCGCCGACCTGATCCGCATGGGCGCGGTCGCCAAGCTCGCGCCCAACCTGCGCTTCGCACGCGAGCGTATGCGGCCCGAGCTCACGGCGGCCTGGATCCTCGACCCGCAGCGCTTCCACCCGGACACCGTCATGCCGCAGGCCAACCTGACCCCCGCCGAGGCCGAGGCCGTGCGTGACTTCCTCTTCGCGGTGGACCCCCGCCTGGGCCCCACGCCGCCCGTGCCCGAGCTCGTCCTGCCGCCCGCCGTCACGCGCCCCGTCACCTGGGCCGAGGTGAAGGAGAGCACGCTCGGGCGTATCTGCGTGCACTGCCACATGAACGACCACGAGCGCGACAACGGCCCGGGCAACCAGGGGGGCTACGGCTGGCCCGGGGTGGGGCTGCGCATGCGCACGTACGAGACGCTGGTGAGCGGCCAGTTCGAGCGCGGGGCGAGTCACACCGAGGGCACGCGGGTGTCGGTGCTCACGCCGCGCGACCCGGCTGGGATGCCGCTGCTGCTCGAGGCCATGCTGCGCCGCCGCGTCGAGGAGCGCCGCGACCGTGTGGAGGCGTTCGCGGACTACGAGCTGCCGCCCGACCACGGCACCGAGAGCCTGGGCATGCCCATGGGCCTCCCCAGCATCCCCGACGCCGAGCTCGCGCTGCTCCGCGCGTGGATCGAGCAGGGGTGTCCAGGGCCGACGGAGATCACGGGCATGCCCGGCATCGACGACGGCTTCCTGGTGCCGGACGGACCCATTACGGTGAACCACGGCTGTGGCCAGCGCGAGCCCGCGCAGGCGCGTCCCAGCTGGTCCACCCAGCCCCCTCCGACCTGGGCACACTGACATGAGCGCGACGGTGGCGGCCGGGCAGAGCCCCTGGGTCGACCGCGTCGCGCGGGGCGTGGCCAGCGCCCTCTCCATCCCCGAGGGCAGCGGGGCCCGGGCGCTGCGCATGCTCACCTTGATCTTCAGCATGAGCGGCGCGCTCGTGCTCATGAAGGCCGCGCAGTCAGGGCTGTTCCTGGCGGCCTTCCCGCGCACCGCCATCCCGTGGGCGTTCGCGGCGAGCGCCGTCACGCTCGCGCTGGCCAGCTCGCTCTTGGTCGTGTTGGCCCCCCGCATGGGCACGGTCCGGCTCGCACGCGCAACCGTCGCGGGCAGCGCGGCGGCGCTGGTGGCGCTGTACGCGCTCATCTGGCTCGACGCGGCCGTCGTGCACTTCCTGCTCTACGTGGTGATCGAGGCGGCCAGCGGCGTGCTGGTGATTCAGGTGTGGTCCGTCGCGTCCGCCGCCACCGACGCCCGCAGCGCGCGCAAGCTCATGCCCATCGCCGGCATCGGCGCGGGCTTGGCGTGGACGGTGTTCGGGCTGTTGGTGCGTCCGCTCAGCGCGTGGGTGGGGAGCGAAGGGCTCCTCTTGATCGCCCCGCTGCTGCTCGCGCTGTGCATCGCGCTGATCCGTGCCATGACAAAGCACGACATCGCGGACGGGCGAGACAGTCAGCGCGCGCGTGTGTCCCTGCTCGAGAGCTTCCGCGACGGGTTCCGCTTCGTGGGCTCCCAGCCGCTCATGCGCCTGCTGACCGCGCTGGCGGTGCTGTCCCTGATCATCGAGCAGTTCATGGACTTCCACCTGATGAGCCTGGCGCGCACCACGTACCAGGACGCGGACGCCATCTCGTCGTTCTTCGGCACGTACTTCGCGGTGACCAGCCTCATCAGCCTCGCGCTCCTGGCTGGCCCCGCGGGGCGCATGCTCGGATCGCTCGGCGCCACGCGCTCGCTGCTGCTGTTTCCGTGTCTCATCGTCGGGCTCGCGCTGGTCGCGATCCTTCTCCCTGGGCTCACCACGGCCGTGCTGCTGCGCGGCTGCGCGCGCGTGCTGAAGCAGTCCATCTGGTCCAACTCCACCGAGCAGCTGCACACTCCCCTCTCGGGCGTGCGCCGCGGTCAGGCGCGCAGCGCCATCCGGGGGGTCATCGCGCCAGGCGGCTACGCGGTGTCGGCGCTCTTGCTGGCGGCGCTGCCGAGCTCCGCTGACCCGCGCATCGTGGCGACGCTGGCGCTGCTCACGGCCGCGACGATGGCGTGGCTGATCGCCATCTATGCGCGTCGCACGTATACGCAAGCCCTGCACCAAGCCGTGGACCAGCGGCGCTGGGAGATCGGCAGCCCGCGTGCGCGGAAGAGCGCCGAGCTGGACGCCGACACGTACAGCGCGTTCCGCGAGGAGCTGCTGGGCGACGACCCCGAGCGCGCGGCGCTGGCGGCCGAGATCCTCTCGGGCACCGACGGGCGCAAGAGCGCGGAGGTGCTGAGCGTGGGGCTGCGTCACCGCAGCAGCGACGTGCGCCTGACCGTGGCGCGTGGCCTGACGCGCACCACGGGCTTCGTGACGGCCACCGTGGCCGCGCACGTGGCGCAAGAGCCAGAGGCCATCGTGCGCCTCGCGTGCGTGCGCGCGCTGCGCGCCAACCTCGAGCCGGACGAGCAGACCGTCACGGCCCTCGAGGGGCTGATGAACGACGAGGATCCGGAGGTCAGCGCGGCCGCCCAGGTGGGGGTGCTGGTCTGCAGGCTCGAAGGTGACGAGCTCGGGCAGGCGCTCCTGCCGCTCCTCACGGGCGGCCCGGCGGCGGGGGCGACCGCGAGCGCGACCGTGTCGGTGACGGGCGAGACGCTGGCTTCGGGGGACACGCTCCGCGCGAGCGCCCGGCTGCGCGAGGCCCTGGACGCGCTGGACGCCGACAGCATCGAGGCGCGCGGGGTCCAGACGACGCTCAGCTTCATCCTCGAGCGCGGCGACCCCGAGGCGCGCATGACGGCTGCGTTCGCCGTCATCCGCACGGGCACGCTCAGCCTGCTCCCGGACGTGGTGCGGTTGCTGAAGGACCCGCGTACGGCGCCTCCCGTCGCGCGCGCCCTGGTGGACCTGACACTGGTCGACGGTACCCCGGCGAGCGCGTCGGGGCCCGACACGCTGGCCGCCAGTCTCAGCCGCATCGCCAGCCGCATGGCGCGCGACAGCGTGGCGCCACCCGCGGAGGCGCTCGTGCTGCGGCTGCTGTCCCATACCGACGTGGACATCCGGCGCAGCGCCACGCAGGCCCTCGGCCAGAGCGTGCGTGATGGTCGTCACCCCGCGTTGGCGGCGGCGTCGGTGCTCCCCCTGGTCGAGCGCGACGCCACGCCCGCATTCGCACGCTTCAGCATCCTCGCAGGCCTCGCGCGTGACGATGGCAAGGTCGACTGGGAGGTGGAGGAGGTCTTCGCCCCGCTCGTGCACGAGCTGGAGCTGGGCATCGAGCGTGCGCGCCAGGACGTGCTCGCGCTGCTCCTGCTCCGCGGGAAGCGCCGGCTGGTGTCGGCGGTGAGCGTCGCCCGCCGGCGTCCTTCGGCCAACCGCGACGCGCAGGTGGCCGAGCTGCTCGAGATGGACCTGGACCCCGTGCTGACCCCTTGGGTGGTGCCGCTGTTCGAGCGCCTCTCGCTGCGCGAGCGCGTTGCGGCGGCGCGCGCGCTCGGCGCTTTGAACGAAGACGCGGTGGACGACCCGCTTTACGCGATCGTCGCGCTGGGGGATGATCTCCTCACCGGCGTCGCGCGCCTCTGCTACGGAGACCGCTTCCTCGCACGTTTCGCGGACGCGGTGGACGACAGCATGGTGCCCTTGTTCGAGAAGATGCGCTTCCTGCGCAGCGTGCCGCTCTTCCAGGAGCTCGCGGGGGAGGACCTGCGGCGCCTGGCCGAGATGGTGGACACCGTGCAGTTCGAAGCGGGGCACGTCGTGTTCGAGACGGGCGACCCCGGCGACGCCTTGTATGTGGTGCTCGAGGGTAGCGTCGCGATGATGCACGGCGACGTCGAGCTCGCGCGCATGGGCGAGCGGGAGTTCTTCGGCGAGCTGGCGCTCTTGGACTCCCAGCCCCGCAGCGCCGACGCGCGCTGTCTCTCGCCGACGCGCCTCATTCGCCTGCGTGGTGCGGACCTCGACGAGCTGATGACGAACCGACCTGCCGCGACGCGCGAGATCGTGCGCGTGCTCGTCAAGCGGCTGCGCGAGACCGGGCGCCGCATGCAGAGTTGAGCGTCCCGCGCTCGCGCCCTCCATGTGCGTCTGGCCGTGGTCAACTCAGCGGACGCGCACGTTGGCGTCAGGGGAGCGCTGGCCGTTGGCGCTCACGAAGAACACGGTCACGTCCGAACCCGCCGAGACCACTTCCCCTGGGGCGCGTGGCTGGCACCGTCCACCGTCCCCGCTGAACGTGAACGTCCTCTGTTCCGGGGACTCGATGGCGACACCGAAGCCGTCCCCGCGCGGCGCCTGACCAGCGGCGGCCGCGTGGCGCACGATCACCGCGTACGCGCCGGCTGGAGGAGGCTGCGCCAAGCTGAGCGAGTTGTAGGCGCTCGCCGTGCTGCGCCCGCGTCGCGTCTGGACCGTCTGCGAGGGGTAGTAGCGCAGGCTCGGGCTCGCGGGTGCCGCCAGTGACGGGCCGTCTTCGCGTGCCATCGAGAAGGCGCGTTGCGCGCTGCCAGCGTGAGCCGTCAGGCGGCCGCGGTGCGGGGTGGCCGGGCGCAGCAGCACCCACCCCGGGGCGAGCTCCTCGCGCGTGCTCCGCAGCGCCCGGCTCCCGCGGCGCAGTGACTCGAGGGGGGCCGCGCCGTGGGGCGCAAAGACGTTGCCCTCACCCCGGCCGTTCGCCAGCGTCGGCACGAACAGCACACCCCCGTCGGCCGGCAGCGCGCTGTCCGCGGCGGCTGCGAACCCGACGCTGTAGTGCCGCAAGGTGGCGCACGCGCCCGCCCTGGCTCGCGGCGCCGCGACGGAGAGCGAGCCCATCACGCACGCCAACACACCGACCACCACCGCCCACTTCGCTGCGCTCGACTTCATCATGGCTCTCCGTGTTCGCCCGCCATCCGGGGTGAGACCGCGACAGTGTGCGCGACGCACGCCGTTGCGCCCATGTCCCACTTTGGGGGTAGTGAAGCATGGCGCCCACTTGCGCGTCGGTGCAATGTCCGCACACTTCGAGAGATAGGATGACTGTGTTCCCCCTCACGAATACCCCAGCCTCATTCCGTCGGCACTGTTCTGCCGTCGCCGCCTTGCTCTGCGGGTTCGCGCTCCTCGCCTCCGTACCATCCGCGGCGGCTGCCCAGAACGACCTCACCTCCGCCGAGCGGGAGCGGCTCCGACGCGGTGAGCTGGTCACCCGACCCGCGCATCGCCGCGTCGGCGGACAGGTGACGTTCGGTGGCACCAGCTACCAGATCATCCAGGCCCCGCTCGCCGAGGTCTGGCGCGCCTTGAGCGATACCCGGCGCTACCCAGACATGCTGCCCCAGGTGCGCAGCGCCAGGCAGGTGGGCCAGACGGGCCAGAGCCGCGCCGTGGCGCTCCGCCACCAGCGCGGCCCCGTCGACATCACCTACGTCATGAACTTTCTGTTCGAGCGCGGGACGCACACGGTGCTCTTCACGCTCGACGAGACGCGGCATCACGACATCCGGGCGGGCTGGGGCTTCATCCGCCTTGCCGCGCGCGGCGCGGATCGCACCCTGGTGAGCTTCGGCGCCATGGTCGGCATCGACAGCGGCGTCGTCAGCGCGGGCATGCGTCCCACGCTGCAGGAGTGGCTGCTCAAGGTGCCCCTCACCATGAAGTGGTACATCGACCGTCAGCGTCGCGCGGCCTGAGGGCGTCGGAACGCCGCGCGGGCACGCCAGTACGCGGTGAGGGTGGTGAGCGCCGGGTCATCAGCCATGGGGCCCCGTAGGTGTGCGTCCAGCTCGTCCCAGCGCCCGAGGGCGTAGAGCGTCATCGCGAGCATGCGGTGGTGCTCCCGGGTCAGTGACGGAAGCGGCAACCCCCGTCGCGCCGCTTGATGGAGGGGACGCAGCGCCGCAGCGTACTCGCCTTCGCCCATCAGCTGCCGGGCTGCCAAGTAGGGCGCGAGCCCGTCGCCGCGTACGGCCTCGAGGGCTTGGGTGAGCTGCATCGCCCGCGCGGGCCCTACGGCACGCCCATGGTCGCCCAGCAGCAGCGACCGGAGGATGCGTGCCTGCTCGCGGGATGACTGCAGCGCCAGCAGCTTGACCTCGATCTGGCGTCGGCTCGCTTCGTCGGGCTGCAGCGGTAGCAGGGCGACGTATGCCGCCGCGGCCTCCTCGAACGCGTCGCGCGCCAAGAGCGCGTCAGCCAGGGCGGCTGCGGCGTAGGCCTCGAAAGCTTTGGGGGCGTCGTGCTCTCGCAGCCACGTGAGGCCCTCCTCCGCTCGTGCGAAGCGTCCGCTGCGCGCCTCGACGCCCACGGCGTACGCGCGCGTGCTGAGATCGTTCGGATCGATCGCGAGTAGCTCCCGACAGGTCCCGCGCGCGCTCTCGAAGTCGGCCGCGCCCAGGTCGCCAGCCAGCGTCGCGCGGAGGCGTGCCACGCGGTGTGGGCAGACCGTCTCGAACACGCTCCCCCGCGTCAGCCGCAGCGCGACCAGGTCGAGCGCCCCGTCCGGCAGCACGATCGCGCGCAGGTGCGCGTGCCAGCCGGCCTCGAGCTCGCTCAGGGAGGCGCGCGTCACCCCCTCGACGCGCCCTAGGCGGTGCACCGCGCGCAGCGTGTCGACGCCTTCGCGCGCCCGCAGGTACCGCACGAACGAGCCCGCGGCCGAGTAGGCTCGGCGGGGCTCGAGCTGCCCGAAGCCGAGCCCGAGGAAGTCCCTCGCAGCCGGCAGCGCGTCATGGGCGAGCAGCCCAGCGGACCACTCGTCGGGTGTGAGCCCGTCGCGCTCGTCCCAGGCCACGGCGACGGCGACGCCCTCGATCAAGCCCGGGTTCGGGAACCAGCCTGCGAGGGTGGCGGACACGGCGAACGGCCCGCGCGAGGCGTAGGCCGCGATGGCGTGCACCACCTCGTGCGCGAGCACTGGGTGCGGCCAGCCGCCGAGCTGCAGGTGCACCTCGTCGCGCCACGGCTTCGCGATGAAGGTGGCGCCGGCGCCCATGAGGCGGCGCTTCTCCTCGGCGTTGCGGTAGAAGAACGCGTGCACCGGGCGCGTCGCGTGCACACCCAGTCCGGCCTCGGCCTGGGCCACGCTGAACTCGCAGTCGTCCAGCAGCCGCTGCGCGCTCTCGACCGGCAGCTCGCGTGGCGTGTGCAGGACACACGCGTGGCCGGGCAGCACCCGCCCCAGCTGCTCGTCGATGTACGTCCGCGTCGAGGCGTGGCCCAGCTCGGGCGCGTAGAACACGGCCAGCCCGAACCCGGCCACCGCCAACGCGGAGGCGAGCGCGAGTCCACGTTGACGCAGCGCCAGCCCCACCCGAACCGCGCCCGTGGTCGCGTCGCGCGCCGCGACCCACCCCCCGAGCAGGCCGAACGTCAGCGCTCCGGTGATGGCACGCTGCGAGACGTAGGTCGCCGTGAGCGCGACGTCCTCGTCGTAGATGGTGCCCGGGAACCAGCCAGCGTAGGCGCCGTAGATGCTGATGGTGGGCGTCGCCCAGAAGCGCAGAACGCCCACCGCCAGCGCCCCGATGGGGAGGAGCGCGGCGAGCGAGGACGCGACGCGGCGTCGCCGTGCTTCGCGCCACGTCACCCGCCCCAGCGCGAGCGATGCCACCCACACGCCGGTCGCGGCCGCCAGGAGCACACCGACGAGCGGGCCCAAGAGCATGAACGTGAGCCCCTCGAGCGGCGTGCACTGACGAACGCGCAGGCTGCCAACGGCGAGCACCAGCGTGGGCGCAGCCCACAGGGCGACGGCGCGTTGGAGCACGACGTGGAGCACCTCACGCGTGTCGCACGCCCGCCACCGCAGCGCGTCCAAGGCCGAGCAGGCCGCCACCGCGGGCGGCAGCAGGAGACCCACGCCGAGCGCGCTCTCGACCCCGTGGACGGCGGTCAGCCGCGAGGCAGACAGGCCGAGGCCGACGCATGTCGCGTAGGCCAGGGCCCCCGCGAAGGCGCGCCCACCGCTCCCGCGCGCGAGGCCGCTCACGCGGGTAGGGCGGCTTCGAGGGACACCTCTGGCGCGGGTTCACAGACCAGCGCCAGCACCTCGTCCACGTGGTTCACCAGCCGCACGTCGAGCGCGTCCAGCACCTCGCGGGGCACCTCTTCGAGGTCTGGGGCGTTGCGCGCCGGGAGCACCACGCGCGTCAGCCCCTCGCGGTGTGCGATCAGGCAGCGCTCCTTCACGCCCGTGATGCGCAGCACGGTGCCGCGCAGCGTGATCTCGCCCGCCATGCCGACGTCCGTGCGCACCTTCTGGCGCGTCAGCATGGTCGCGAGCGCGGCGTACAGCGCGATGCCTGCGCTGGCGCCCTCCTTGGAGACGGCGCCCTCCGGGAGGTGCACGTGCACGTCGATCTTGGACAGGAAGTCGTCCGGCACCCCGAGCGTCGCCGTGCGCGAGCGCACGTAGGTCAGCGCGGCGGCCACCGACTCGCGCATGACGTCGCCCATCTTGCCGGTCTGGTGCAGCTTGCCGGTACCTGCCATGCGGGTGGCCTCCACCAGCACCAGCCGCCCGCCCGACGCGCTGTAGGCCAGCGACGTGGCGTGCCCCGGCGCGGGCACGCGCGGAGCCTTCGTGCGCCCACCACGGGGGCCGCCGAGGATCTGGCGCACGTCGGCGGGCGTGGCGTTGAGCTGCACGTCCTCGCCACCAGCGAGCCGCACGGCCACCGCGCGGCACAGGGCGGCGATGTGTTGCTCCAGCCGCCGCACACCTGCTTCGTCGGTGTAGTCCTCGATCACGCTGTCCAGCGCGTCGTCACGCAGCTCCAGCCGCTCGGGCGTGAGCCCGTGGTCGCTGAGCTGACGCGGCATGATGAACTTCGCGGCGATGTGGCGCTTCTCGTCCAGCGTGTAGCCGGGCAGCTCGATCACCTCCATGCGGTCCAAGAGCGGCCCCGGGATGGTGTCCATGCGGTTGGCCGTGGCGATGAACATCACGGAGCTGAGGTCGACCGGGACCTCCAAGTAGTGGTCGACGAACGCGTGGTTCTGCTCCGGGTCGAGCACCTCCAGCAGCGCGCTGCCGGGGTCGCCGCGCTGGTCGCGCCCCAGCTTGTCGATCTCGTCCAGCACGATGACCGGGTTGCGTGACTTGGCCTTCTTGAGCCCGGCCACGATGCGCCCAGGGAAGGCGCCCACGTAGGTGCGCCGGTGGCCACGGATCTCGGCCTCGTCCGACACGCCGCCCAGCGACACGCGCACGAATTCGCGTCCGGCCGCATGCGCGATGGAGCGCGCGAGGGACGTCTTGCCCACGCCTGGCGGTCCCACGAAGCACAGGATGGGCGCCCGCCCGTCACGGCGCAGTCGGCGGACCGCGACGTACTCCACGATGCGGCGCTTGGGGCGCTCGAGCCCGTGGTGGTCCTCGTCGAGCACGCGGCGGGCTTCACCCACGTGCAGGCGGTCGGGGGTGGACTTGCTCCAGGGCAGGTCGGCCAGCCACTCCACGTAGGCGCGCGCCACGTGGTACTCGGAGCTGGCGGAGTTCATCAGGCGCATGCGCCGGAGCTGTTGCCGTGCGGCCTTGTCGGCCTCGAGGGGCATGTCCGCCATGGCCACGCGCTCGCTGAGGGTCTCGAGGTCGTCCTCGTCGTCGGTGGGCTCGCCCAGCTCCTGCTTGATGCGCTTGAGCTGCTGCCGCAGCAGCAGCTCGCGCTGCGAGCGGGACATCTCCTCCTGCACCAGCGTCGAGATCTCCCGCTTCACACGGAACACTTCGCGCTGTCGCTCCACCAAGTCGATCACCATGCCGAGCCGCATGGACACGTCCAGCATCTCCAGGACAGCCTGCTTGACGTCGTTCGAGACCGACACGTTGGCCGTCACCAGGTCCGCCAGCGCGCCCGGCTCGACGACGTTGTCCAGGATGCGCGCCGCCTCACGAGGCTGGCTCGGGAGGTGTTCGTACAGCGAGCGCGTGGACTCGCGTAGTCGAAGCGTCAGGGCGTCCAGCTCGGCGTCCACCGCGGGCGGCTCGTGGATGCGCTCCACGCGCGCGCTGAGGCACGGCTGGCGACCGAGCGGCTCGAGGATGCGCATGCGGCTGACCCCTTGCAGCACCACGCTGTACTGCCCGGTTCCCAGCCGGATGACCTTCAGCACGCGCGCGACGGTGCCCACCCAGTGCACTTCGTCGAAGGTGGGATCCTCCGTCTCGGGACGCTTCTGCGCGACCACCGCGATCACCGGCCGCTCCCCGCCGCAGGCCGTTTCGATCAGGCGCACGGAGCGGTGGCGCCCGACGTTGACGGGCACCACCGATACCGGGAACAGCACCGAGTTTCGCAGGGGGAGGATCGGCAGGACGCTCTCGCTGCCGTCTGGGAAGAGTGAGTCGGCCATTGGCGTGCGAGTCACGATATCGGCGCCGGCGCTGGTAATCCAGTGAAGTTTTGAGCAGATAGGCACTCTGCCCGGCGGGAGGGTGGCCTCCCCCGAGTCCTGACCCCACGTCACCCGCTTCGTGGTCGTAGACCACCCCCCCGATTTCTGTTAGAGACTTGACCACGCGCGACCCCATGTAGGACAGTCACCGACACGTAGGGCGTTGTAACTCTGTGTCGACCCCCCCTGCGCCTCCCCCCGCCTCTCACGAGGCTGCGCGAATCGAGAGGTCCCATGACCGCAATGAGACTCACCAAGCCGACCCTCCCCCTGACCGCCACGCTCGCCCTGCCGCTCGCGCTCGCGGGCTGCAACGGCGCGTTCCTCGGCAACTTCTTCGTGCTCGGCGTCACGGTTGCCATCTTCTTCGGGACGCTCTCCCTCGGCCGCAAGTCCGCGCCCACCAGCGCCGACAGCTCGGCAGCCGACGCCTCACGCTCCACACGCCCCATCCAAGACGCCTAGCCGCCCGTTTTCGAGTCATCCCTTCCCTCTCGCTGGCAGCTAAGCCCGTGCCGGGCGACGCCCTGACGATGTACACTCTCCGGCGAACGCTCGCGGGAGACCAACTCTCGGGTGCGCCCCTGCGCGATGGTCACCACCCCTCCTAGCCTCGATCAAGCCTTCACGGTCGCCGACCTCGAGGCCATCCGAAACCTCCTGTCTGGCGGCTCGGTCATCGACTGGCGCAAGCTGATGTTCGAGTCCGAGGCCGAGGCGGTCGCTTTCGTCGCCGCGAACGAGCTGGACCTGTCGGACCCCGCGGACGTCACGCGCATCGACTCCGTGCGCAACGAGGCGGTGAAGTATCTTCGGCGGCACTTCGACTTCCCGGTGCCCGCGCCCGTCGCGAACGCGGACCTGGTGACGCTGCTGATGATGGCGAGCGGCAAGGGACACCGGCAGCTGTGTGCCTGCACGGTGCTCAAGGTCATGCACACCATCCACCACCTCGAGGCGCGCGAGCTGCTGTTCCAGCTGCCCGTCTCGAACGAGGAGGTCTTCCACCTGGTGGAGCAGAAGGTCTACCGCGTCATAGGGCGTGCGCTGGCGGATGGCGCGCCGATCGTCGAGTTCATCGGCGGGCGCAAGAACAAGGACTCGCTGTACACGAAGCTGCTGAGCAAGTCCGAGGCCACCGCCGCGCAGATCTACGACAAGCTCCGCTTCCGTGTGGTGACCCGCTCCACCGACGAGATCTTCGGCGTGCTGCGCATGCTTCAACGCGAGATCCTGCCGTTCAACTACGTCATCCCCGAGCAGAGCACCAACACCCTCTTGCCTTTCGACACGCACTGCGCGTCGCAACCCGAGCTGCGGGCCCTGCGCGCGCGGATGCAGTCCTTCGAGGAGCCCGACGTGGAGCGCGAGCGCGAGAGCCTGGTGGACAACGAGTTCACCGCGCCCACCTACCGCGTGGTGCACTTCGTGGCGGACATGCCCATACGCTTGTCGGACGCCCGGTTGGCCGCGGCCCCGCCGGCCGCGTGGACGCTGGGGCGCATCATCTTCGTGATGGCGGAGTTCCAGGTGATCGACACCGAGACCGACGCGCACAACGAGATTGGCGACGCCAGCCACTCGGCCTACAAGGTGCGGCAGCGCACGGCGGTGATGCGCCGCCTCAAGCTGGGCAAGCCGGGCCTCGTGGTGCCGAGCGAACCCAAGCGCGACGACTGACGCGATCCGTCCGTGGATGCGCTGGATGCACGCCGCCTGGTGTCAGTCGCAGTGGCAGGGCCAGTCGCGCCCGAGGTCGATGGTGGTGACGACGCGTGTCTCGCGCGCGCAGTCGGCGTACACGATGCGGACGTCCTGCGCGTCCGCGGTCTGGCCCTCCACGGCGTATGAGGTGCACTGACCATCGCTGCGGGTGCGCTCCGGGACCACGTGGCCTTCGTCGAGGAGGGCCCGCACCTCCGCTTCGCTGATATGCCTGCAGGTCATGCGGCAGCGCCCGTGACGCGTGTAGCGGAGCGGCTTCTGCGCCAGTCGTCGCAGCAACGGATCCGCGCTTCCGGTGGGCGCGTCGTGTGGTGTGTTGTTGGCTCGTGCGTCTCCGGGTGTCGCGATGGGTGGCGTCCTGGCAGGCGGGGCGCTCGGAGGAACGAAGGGGGCGACCGCCACGGACGGGTCTGGCCCGCCCTCTGCTTCGGTGGCAGCGCTCGGCTCGAGGCAGCCCCCCGACGGCAGCACCGCGACGGCTGACGAGAGCGCGAGGGAGGCCAGGAGCGCGCGGACCGCGGGGCTCATGCGTGAGGCGTGCTGTGCGCGTCCGTGCGGCGCAACACGGCGACCAGCTCGATGTGCGGGGTGTTCGGCAGTGTGTCGAAGCCGTCGAGTCGCGCGAGCTCGTAGCGCGCGCCTTCGCCCTCGGACGCGCAGAGCTGGTCGAGGTCGCGTCGCAGCCCCTTGGGTCCGCAGCTCATGATGCGCAGCTCGGGCGGTCCGAGGCGTCGCAGCGCAGCGCACACCTCCGTGCGCAGCCCCTTGCGGGGAGGGTTCGCGACCACCAGGTCCGGTGTGTCGCCAGCGTACTCGGCCAGGAAGCGCTCCACGCTCACGGGAGCTACCCCGAGCGACGCCGCGCTCTCCGGATAGGCCTCCACCGGCACCACCTGCGCGAAGCGCTCGCGCAGGAGCGTCGTGGTGATGCCCGCCCCCGCGTACAGGTCGAACGCGAGGGCGCCGGCCGTGTCGTGGACCAAGGAGCGATAGCACGCGCCCGCGACCTCTGGGTTGGGTTGCAGGAAGCCGAGCGGCCCCACCGCGACCGGCACGCCTGCGACGCGCAGCGTGAGCTCGCTCCGCCCGCGCACCGGGAGCGCCGCCGTGCCACGCATGCCGTTGCCCTGCCCGTCCTGGACGCTCAACGCGACGCCGGCGATGACGTGCGGGTCGAGGTGTTCGGCGATGCGCCGCGCCGCCTCGAGGTCTTCGCTGCTCATGATGAGCGTCAGGAGCACGCGTTCTCCATCGGTCTTGAACCACACGTAGCGCAGCAGCCCGACCCCAGTGCGCTCGTCGTATGCCCCGACGTTGGCGGCCTGCACCGCCTGCTCGACCGCCCGGACCGCCTGCTGGATGGTGTCGTGCTCCACCACACAGCCGTCCATGTGCGCCACGCGGTGTGTGCCCCGGATGTAGCTGCCGAGGCGCACGCGGCCGGGACCTCCGAAGGCCACGCGCTTGCTGGCGTAGCGGTAGCCGCGGGTGCGTTCGGACTCGGACTGCGCGTCGGGCGCGTAGGCCACGGGCAGGTTCAGGTCGTCGCGTAGGTGCTGAGTGAGGGCGCTGCGCTGCGCGTCCACCTGCAGTGGCATCAGCGCGCAGCCCGTGCAGCGACCACCGCGCGAAGGGTGCTGCGGACACGGCGCGCTCCGACGGCGCTCGTGCGGCGCGAGCAGCTCGACCAGGTGCGCGTGCGACATGGGCGCGCGCTTCGAGACGTAGTCCACGCGCGCCGAGACACGCTCGCCGGGGAACGCCGCGGCGATGTGTACGGTGTGGTCGCCGAGCAACGCGACGCCATCCCCCGCGTCGTCGAGAGCGACCACGTCTAGCCGTAGGATGTCGCCCTTGCGCATGACGGCATTGTCGCCATGTCGCTGCCAACCGCAAGTCGGGAAGCGTGCGCGCCGAAAGCGGAGTACGTTGGCCGCGTGAACGAGTTGGTCCAGCTGAGTGGCAAGTCGCGTCGACGGAACGGTGGCGCTGACCGGGGCGCGCCCGCGCGCAGCCCCCTGACCGACTTCCTGCCCACGACGCAGGAAGAGCTCGACGCGCGCGGCTGGGACGCCATCGACGTCCTCATCATCAACGGGGACGCGTACGTCGATCACCCAGCGTTCGGCGGCGCGCTGATCGGCCGCTTCCTCGAGGCGCGCGGCTTCCGCGTCGGGATGATCGCGCAGCCCGACTGGAACGACCCCAGCGCGCTGCTGCGCCTGGGCGTGCCGCGCGTGATGGTCGGCATCACGGCCGGCAACCTGGACAGCATGCTGAACAAGCTGACCGCCCAGAAGAAGGTGCGCTCGGACGATCAATACTCGCCCGGCGGCCGCACCGGGTCGCGCCCCAACCGCGCCAGCATCGTGTACGGCAACCTGGCGCGGGCCGCGTTCGGGAAGCACGGCGTGCCCATCGTGCTCGGTGGCATCGAGGCTTCGCTGCGGCGCATCGCGCACTACGACTACTGGAGCGACCAGGTGCGGCGCGGCATCCTGCTGGACGCCAAGGCCGACATGCTCATCTTCGGCATGGCCGAGCGCCCTGTGTGGGAGGTGGCCGAGCGGCTGCGCGCGGGCGAGCCCATCGGCGCCATCCGCGACGTGCGCGGCACGGCCTTCGTGCTGCCCAAGGGGGAGTGGGAGCAGCTCCCGAAGAGCGCTCGCGTGCGCGACGGGAAGCCCCTCTGGCTGCCCAGCTACGAAGAGGTGAGCGTGGACATGCGCGCCTTCTCCGAGATGAGCGGGCACTTCCAGAAGGAGACCAACCCGGGCAACGGCCGCGTGCTGCTGCAGCCGCACGGCGACCAGGCGCTGTACTTCAACCCGCCCGCCGAGCCGCTCGACACGGCGCTCATGGACGAGCTCTACGACATGCCGTTCCAGCGGGCACCGCACTTCGGCTACACGGAGAAGATCCCGGCGTTCGAGACGGTCAAGCACTCCATCGTGACGATGCGTGGCTGCTTCGGGGGCTGCTCGTTCTGCAGCATCACGGAGCACGAGGGGCGCGTGATCCAGAGCCGCAGCGCCGAGAGCGTGCTGCGCGAGGTGCGGGCGCTGCGCCGCATGGGTGACTACCGCGGCGTGATCAGCGACGTGGGCGGCCCCACCGCCAACATGTACCAGATGAAGTGCCGCGCCGAGACCATCGAGCGCGCGTGCCGGCGCCTGAGCTGCGTGCACCCCAAGGTGTGCGAGAACCTCGTGACCGACCACGAGCCGCTGGTGCAGCTGCTGCGCAAGGTGCGCGAGGAAGACGGAGTGAAGAAGGTCTTCATCGCGTCGGGGGTGCGCTACGACCTGGCCGAGCGCTCGCCCGAGTTCGTGCGCGAGCTGGCCGAGCACCACACGGGTGGGCAGCTGTCCGTGGCGCCCGAGCACGTGGACGACGACGTGCTGGACAAGATGAAGAAGCCCGGGGCCGAGAGCTACGAGCGCTTCGCGGAGATGTTCGCGTGCGCCACGGAGGACGCCGGCAAGGACCAGCACCTGGTGCCCTACTACATCTCGGGGCACCCGGGGTCGACGTTGGCCAGCATGATCCAGCTGGCGCTCTACCTGAAGCAGCGCGGGCTGCGGCCGCGGCAGGTGCAGGACTTCATCCCGACGCCCATGTCGATGGCGACCAGCATGTACCTGACCGGGCTCGACCCGCAGACGCAGCAGCCCGTCTACACGGCCAAGAGCCTTCGCGAGAAGCGCATGCAGAAGGCGCTGCTGCAGTATTGGGACGTGAGCCAGCACGACCTCGCGCGCGAGGCGCTCATCTTGGCGAAGCGCGGCGACCTGATCGGCAGCCGTGAGCACCACCTGGTGCCTCCCGCCACGGGGCGCGGTGCGCTCAGCATCCACGAGCGGCGCAAGCGCGAGGCGGGGCGAGAGGCGGCGCAGGGGCGCCTGGGCAAGCGTGGAAACGGGACACGGCCGGCAGGCGGGGGCGCCGGAGGGGCGAAGGCAGGGGCGGGCAGTGCATCGATTGGACGCGCCAGCGGTGACGCGCCCCGTGGGCGCGCTGACGCAGGAGGCACCGCCAAGGCGTCGAGCGGGCGACCGACGGAGGGCGCGAGCCACACGAGCGGCCGGCGCGCGGGGGGGAAGCACGCAGCTCCCGGTGGGCGCAAGGGTCCGAGCAAGCGACGCGAGCACTGACGAACGTCGTCGACGCGCGGAAGCGCGTTGACGCGACGCGCGCCGACGGCTGTACTCCCCGCATGCCCGGCGTCGACAGCTCCCGCCCCTTCGTCCCTCTGCGGATCGCCATTCTCACGGTTTCGGACACGCGCACGCTTGCGACCGACACGTCGGGGGCCATCCTCGAGGAGCGTGCCCGGGCCGCGGGGCACGAGGTGGTGCTACGACGAGTGGTGCCCGACCTGCGCGACCTCGTGGAGCGCCAGCTGCTCGCGTGGGCAGAGCAAGGCGACATCGACGTCACGCTCACGACGGGCGGCACGGGCCTGACCGAGCGAGACATCACACCCGACGCCGTCCACGCGGTGTGCGACAAGCTCATCCCCGGCTTCGGCGAGGTGTTCCGCGCCATCTCCATGCGCTCGATCGGCCTCTCCACGCTGCAGTCGCGCGCGACCGCCGGCGTGTGCCGGGGGATGCCCATCTTCGCCCTCCCGGGCAGCAACGGTGCCTGCCGCGATGCCTGGGACGAGGTGCTCGTCCACCAGCTCGACATCCGCTATCGCCCCTGCAACATCGCGGAGCTCGCGCCGCGTCTCCATCGCGATCCATCGCCGCGCCCAGAGAGCATCGACCTGGACGACGTGCTCGTCCTGCGGGGGCGTCTCCTGCGCGCGCTGCACACGGTGGACCCGCGGGGACTCGAGGCTTGCTTGGCGCCCGACGCCACGATGCTGGTGCCTGGGCGCGGACTGCTCCTCGACGCCGCCGAGCGCGCCGCCTGGCTCACCTCGCAGGCCACGGGCGTGGGCGACCCGGTGCCCGCGGAGCCGCAGGCGGAGCCCTTGCGTGACGTCGCCTTCGCGCCGGCCCAGCTCGCTGCACGCGACGTGGTCCTGCTGCGACTCGGGGACGCGCGCTCGCTCATGGCGAGCGCCAGCGTCAAGCGTCACGCCGGCGCGCCGGTCTACGATCTGTTGCACCTGGCGGCGCCTTGAGCGCTCGCCTCGCTCAGTCGGAGGCCCGCGAGGCCGACCGGCGTGGCACGAGGCGGAGCAGCGGCGGCGCGACGCAAGCGACACCCATGCCCGCCCCTCGCGGCGCCCGTGTGTGCGTACGGGTGCGTGCGCACGCACATCGGCCATGCTACCCGACGTCGATGCAGCTGCGCAGCATGTGGTTCTTGGGGGTCGTGCTCGGGGTCTGTCTGCCGTCCGTGGCGCACGCGGACGCGCCGCGCGCTCTGATGATGGCTCCGCTCGGTGACGCCCCCGACGACATGCGCGCCAACGCCGTGGCGGAGGTGCGCGCCACGCTGGAGCACCAAGGCGTCGTGTTCGTCACGCCTCCACGCGGCCTGAGCCTCGCGTGCGAGACGCCGCAGTGCCGTGCTGCTGCGGCGACGCAGGCGGGCTCGCTCATGGCGGTCACGGTGCTGGTGTGGCAACCCACGTCGTTCCGCGCGGAGGGGCGCGTAGAGGTGGCGCTGACCGACGTGGCAGGGGACACCGTTGGCGCGGAGGAAGACTTCGCCGCCGACGAGGTGCTCGCGGCTGTGCAGGCCGCGCGGGGAGCCTTCGAGCGCTTCGGCGCGCGCGCACGCGTCGCGCTCGAGATCACGGGCATCGACGGCGCAGCCGTGCTCGTCGACGGGCGCCCTGCTGGCGCGCTGCCCTACCGCGGCACGCTGGTGTCTGGCACGCATCGCATCCGCGTCGTGTCCAACGGCCGCGTCGTCCTGACCCGTGAGGTCACCGTGGAGCAGGGCGGTCAGCCCATCCTGCTGCGCGTGGGGGCCGAGGAGGTGGGCGCTGCAGGGGCCGTCGAGGCCGAGGACGACGTCGAGGACGGCGAGAGGACCACCAACCCGGCATGGCTCGCCACCGGGGTCGGCCTGAGCGTCGTGGGCGCAGGGACCGTGGCGTGGGTGGCCGTGCAGGCCGCGCAGAGTGGCTGCAGCGCTCGCAATGCTGGAGGGGAGTGCGTGGAGCGCAGCGAGCTGCAGCGTGGGCCCGCCGTCGTCGTGGGCGTGCTCGGGGCCGTCGCCGTGTCCACGGGCGTTGCCCTCGCCCTGGGCTCCCGTCGGCGGGGTGGCCGGGAGGTCTCCGTCAGCGTCGCGCCGACGAATGCATCCGTTCGCCTGACGTTCTGATACGCTCGCGCCGACTCGAGCAGGATGGAGCAAGCATGAACCAGGGAATGTCACAACCAGGCGGCAACAACACGCTGAAGATCGTTGGGATCACTTGTGGGGTGCTCCTGTTGCTGTCGTGCTGCTGCACGGGCGGGTTCTTCGCGCTCGGTGGCGCTGGCATCGGTGCGGCGCTCGCCGGTGGTCCCAAGGGTTCCACGGATGCGTTCCTCGACGAGCTGCGCGCGGGCAACCACGCCCAGGCCTTCCAGCGGATGGGCGGCCAGTACCAAGCCACACACGACGTGAGCACCTTCTCGGCTGCCGTGGCGACCATGCCAGCGCTGACGCAGTTCACCGACCGCACGATGAACAACATCCAGATCAACAACGCGACCGGCACCGTGAGCGGCACGCTGACCACGCCTCAGGGCGCCCAACAGATCGTGTTCCAGTGCTCCAAGCAAGGCGAGTACTGGTACATCGAGCAGGTCACGGTCGGCGGGGTCATCCTGCCCTGACCGCCGCGCGGTTGCTCCCCGTGGTGGAAGCGGCCGCGCGCGCGTCAGTTCATCGACTCGACGCGCTTCTTCAGCGCGTCAGTTCATCGACTCGACGCGCTTCTTCAGCGCGTCAGTTCATCGACTCGACGCGCTTCTTCAGCGCGTCGTTGAACGCCTTGTAGGCAGGGTTCACGATGGGCTCCAGCTTGGACCAAGGGATCTCGAAGGCCAGCCCCGTGAAGCGCTCGCCATGGAAGATCCGGGTACGGCCGCCCTCGAGCGCGACGAGCTCGAAGTAGTGCTCTCCACGCGCCACCTTGTGCAGGAAGCGCTGCGGTGGCCCGACCCACACCAGCTTGTGCCCGTCGCACTGGCTGATCTCGACCTGGACCTTGAAGGTCTTGCCCTCGGCCGAGAACGCGCACGTCACGCGCTCGCCGCGCGCGAGGCGCCCCTTGATGCCCTTGATGAGCGGGTTCCACTCCGGGTACTGGTCGCTGTCCGTGAGGACTCCCCAGACGCGCTCCACGGGAGCGTCGATGTCGATGGCATGAACGATCTGCGGCATGGTGGCCGGACTATAGCAGTCGCCCGCCGACCTGCTATGGTCGCCGCCATGGCGCGCCGCTCTGAAGCTCCGGGTCCTCTGTACAGCGAGCGCTTGGACGAGGCGCTGCGCTTCGCGGCCGAGCAGTTTCGCTTCCGTGTGCGCAAGGGGTCTGGCGTGCCGTATGTGACTCACCTGCTGCAGGTGTGCTGCACCGTCGGCGAGCACGGCGGCGACGAAGAGCAGATGGTCGCGGCGGTGCTGCACGACTACCTCGAGGACGTTCGCGGCGCGCGTGTCGAAGACCTCGAGACCCGCTTCGGCAAGCGCGTGTCCCGGCTGGTCGCGGCACTCAGCGACTCCACCACGCACCCCAAGCCTCCGTGGCAGGAGCGCAAGCAGCGCTACGTGGCGCAGCTCCGGGAGGAGCCCGCAGAGCTGAAGCTCATCAGCGCTGCGGA
This sequence comes from Sandaracinaceae bacterium, assembly GCA_020633055.1. Lineage (NCBI taxonomy): Bacteria > Pseudomonadati > Myxococcota > Polyangiales > Sandaracinaceae > Sandaracinaceae bacterium. The sequence goes on from JACKEJ010000009.1 coordinate 223,299, forward strand.
CAAGCTGCACAACGCCACGAGCATCGTTCGCGACCAGCGCCTCATGGGGGATCAGGTGTTCGAGCGCTTCAGCGCCGACAAGGAGCAGACCCTCTGGTACTACCGCGCGGTAGTAGACGCCTTGGGGGATGGGTGGCGGCACGCCCTGCTCGACGAGCTGGACGTCCAGGTGGACCGCATGCATCAGCTCGCTCAGGTGGCACGCGAGCCACGCTGACCCGCCAAGCGCGCACTCGGGGCGCCGGCACCGACTCGTAATTTTTGCGGCTGACCCCGTGGCTGCGACGTGCTCTCCTCCGCCAGCGGTCGGCAGCACGGCCGCGAAGGAGAGTCCGATGAAGCGATTCGTGATGGTGGCCTTGGTGTGTGCGGTGATGACGGCGTGTGGCGGCGGAGGCAGCGGCGAGTCCGCAGCAGAGCTCGAGCAGACGTCGGGCCAGGAGACCGAGAGCGCAAACGCAACGGGCTACGACGGCGCCGCGCTCAACGCGATCCCCGAGAGCGAGTGGGAGGCCGCGTGTGAGCACCTCGAGGGGCTTCGCCCGCCGGGCGAGACGGACTGCGGCGAGGACGGCATGGTCCGCACGCACTCGATGCACGGGTGTCTCGGCATGCTGCGTGGTGTCGCGGGCCAAGACGAGTGTGCCGCCGTGGGCGCCGACTACTCGCGGTGTGCTGCGGCCCTCGACGCGGTCGACGTGTGTTCGGAGCCGCTCGAGGTGCGCACCGCACCGCTCGGGTCCGAGGCATGCGTCGCCCTCCAGCCCTGCATGCGGATCGCGCTGCAGGTACGCTACGACGAACCCGCAGAGTGACCCGTCCGGAGGGCCCTGCGCTACGCCGCGAACGCTGCGGCGTGGCGCAAGGTCGCTGCGCAAGCCTCCATGCACGCGCGGCACTCGGCGTGATGTGCCGCGTGGGGAGCGCACGCGTCGTGGCACTCCTGGCACACGTCGCGGCACAGCGCGGCCAACCGGCCGAGGTGCCCAGAGCCAGACGTCGCCAGCGCGGGGACGGCGCGGCAGATGGCCAGCATGGCGTGCACCTTGCGCGAGCACTCTGCCATCGAGGTGTCTCCCGCCTGTAGAGAGCGCAGGCAGTGGCTCAGGCAGGCTTCGCCTGCCGTGACGCACTCCCCGGCAGCCCGCGCGAACGCCTGCCGTGCGTCCGAGGGCGCAGCACTCTCTCCTCCCGAGTGGCCTTCGTGTCCCTGCTCTCCTGCCTGGGCGGCGCAGCCGAGCACTGTGACGACCCCATGTGCCACCGCCGTGGCGGCTCCGACCTTCAACATCTCGCGTCGATTCATGGCGGGGAACCTACCTCCGTTTCCATGGGGACGTCCATGGCCTCTCCCGCGTGAGGGGCACGTCGCTCGTCAGCGTGGTGTCACCAGGAACAGCGCTCCCTCGCGGCGCGCCAGCCACGCGCCCGGCTGCATGGGTTCGACGTCGTGCGCGTGCAGGGTCACCGCGCCGCTGAGGAGATCCCACGGTCGCATGGGAGGAGGTTGCGCCTCGTCGTCCCCGAGGCGGACACAGGCGAGCCCTCCCTCACCCACGACGCACGCGGCCATCTCGCCGAGCGCGAGCCCAGTGGCGCTCACGCGGTGCAAGGCTTCGGCCCCCTGCTCCTCGAAGCGCAAGACGCGGGGGCGCGTTCCGGAGGGGTCGCCCGCATCGAGCCCGTAGAGGTTGCCGTGTGATACGAACAGAACCCGCCCCCCGCGCCGCTCGAGGTCGGTGACTGGCTCCGCATACAGGACCTCGGCCGCCCCGCTCGCCTCCACGCGCGCGAGCCCCGCGGGCCCCGCGACGTAGGCCACCGCGTCAGCGATCACCAAGTGGGTGACGGCCTCGAGCGCGCCCCGCGGCTCGAGAGGGACGTCCACGAACACCCATGCGCCCGTGGGCCCACGGTAGACCAGCCCGGAACCGCGCGACCACTCGGCCCTCGTGCCGTGCGCAAAGAGCCAGAGGTGGTCGCCCTGCGTCCTCACGCCCAAGCGCACGTCGCTCAACGCTGCGTCTGCCGACAGTCGCGCGCGCTCCACCCATCCGGCTGGCGTAGGTGAAACCAACAGCGCTTCACCACGAGCGTCCATCAGCGCCGCCCACGGCTCCGCGGCCCAGGCGGCGCCAGAAGCGTCCTGGCTCTCGAGCAAAGCCGAAACGCGCCCGTGCGGGAACGTGCGCGCGACGTCCCCTTCGAGGCGAACGAGCGAACCGTCGTCGGCCCGCAGCCACGTACCGCCACGGGCGTCGATGGCCAGCGCCAGCGGGCGTAGCTCGCGGAAGTCTCCCGCGCTCAGCGGCCGGCGTGTCTCGCTGACCTCCAACAACCCCTGCCCGCGCAACGCGAGGTACACCACGCCGTGCGTCACGAATCCCGCTTCGACGACGCCCCCGGGGCTCGGCAGACGGCGGGCGAAGAGGCGCGGCGCGGCCTCGATGGGCTCCGAGCCGCTCGTGGCGGGCTCGAGCGCGGTGGACCGCGGGTGGCGCGCGCTGACGCTCGGGGGGGCGGTGCCGCGGGGGGCGCGGGGGGTCGCGCGATAGCGCAGGGGCCGCCCGCGGTGCTCCTCCACGGCGGGCAGCTCCGTCGCGCCGCGCGCCCGCGCACTCACCGCGTACGCCGCGCCGTCCGTCAGCAACAACGGCACACCCGCCTGCGCCACCAGCCCGACCACGCGCTCGTCGTCGCCCGTCAGGAGGTCGCGCAGCGCGTAGGTCCACCACGCTGCGCCATCGTAGCGCGCGAGGAGCGCCCGGTCGTCGCGCTCGAGCAGCACATAGACGTGGCCAGCCTCGTCCTCACCGAGCGCGCGTGGGCGTCCCCGGGGGAAGGCCGGCGGGCGGTGCTCGCGCAGCTCGTCGCCCACCCACTGCGTGATGGTCGTCTCGCCCAAGACCCACAGCGTGTCGTCACGCCCGGGCACCAGGGCTGCGCAGGGCGTGTCAGCGGGCGGCACGTCGCTGAGCGCGTCCCACTCCCAAGAGGGTGTCGCGAGGCGAGCCACGCCGTGTGCACCGCAGGCGTAGAGCGAGTCGTCGTGGACTTCGATATCCGTCAGCTCGCCCAAGGGGGGGGCCGGGATCTCGCGCGTGGGCGCCCCGTTCACGGCGTCCGTGTCGATGCCCACCAGTCCCCGTGCGCTCAGGACGGCCAACGTGCCGTCGGGCAGCCGCCGCGCCGCCAGCACGTCGTCGCTGGGCAGGCCTGCGGAGACCCCCAGTCGGGTGGGCCGCGGTGGGCCGCTGACGGGGTACACGTAGAGTCCCCGGTCCGTGCTGCTGTACACCTCGCGCGCATCGCGGAAGACGTCCCGCGCTCGCGACAGATCGTCGAGCACTGTGACGTGGACCTCCTGGGCGCCCAGGGTCGCGCGGCGCGGTTCACGCACGTCGGCCCTGCCGCAGCCAACCGCGCCGAGCGCCAGCGGGGTCAACAACGTCAGCAGCGTCTTCGGAAGCCACGTCCGACCGCGTCCGCCGCGGGCGTCGACGGATGCGCTGTAAGCGCGGGCCCCGCCGTCACGTCGGAGGTCGGACGACCCCACCCGGCGTGACGCGTTCAACGCACCACTCGGGCTTCGAACGCGTCGATGACGCGGGCGGCGTAGTTCACGCCGTCCAGTCGCATCATTTGCTGGATGCCGGTGGGGCTCGTCACGTTCACCTCGGTGAGCTTCCCACCGATGACGTCCAGGCCCACGAACACGAGCCCGTCAGCGCGCAGCTTCGGCGCGACCGCTTGCACGATGCGCTGGTCCGCCTCCGTGAGCGACGCCTGCACCACGGAGCCACCGACGTGGATGTTGCTGCGCACGTCGTCCCCGCGCGGGACTCGCAGGATGGCTCCGAGGGGCTCGCCGTCCACCAATAGGATGCGCTTGTCTCCCTCGCGCACCTGGGGAATGAACGCCTGCACCATCGCCACGCGCGTGCCTCCGCGCGTCACGAGCTCGATCAGCCCGTTGATGTTCTTGTCGTCCAGGGCGATCGCGAACACCCCCTCCCCGCCGTGGCCATCCACGGGCTTGATCACCGCCTGGCCGCCGACGCTCTCCACGAACGCCTTGATGCGCGCCTTGTCGCTGTCGACGGTGGTGGTGGGCATGACCTCCGAGAAGTGCAGGGCGTACAGCTTCTCGTTGGCGTCGCGCAATCCTCGCGGGTCGTTCACCACGGCGGTCTTGCCGCGCAGGTGCTCGAGCAGCAGCGTGAGCCAGAGGTAGTGCTCGTCAAAGGGCGGGTCCTTGCGGATGAAGACCAGGTCCACGTCGTCGAGGCACACCAGCTCGGCCGCTCCGAGCTGCACGGGGGGCTGCGCCTCGCGTGACGAGCGCGCCCTGCGCACGGCGGCGTGGACCCGACCGTCGCGCATGTGGACGTCTTGCACGAGGCAGTGGTCCACTCGGTGTCCGCGCGCCTCGAGCTCCAGCATCAGCGCGAAGGTGGTGTCCTCGTTGACGAGTACGGTGGAGACGGGGTCCATGACGATGACGCAGCGCATGGCTGCGTGGTAACCCCTCCCGCACGCTTTGAAAAGCAGCGATGGGGTAACACCCGGGCCGACATGACGTATCCTGCGACAGATGTCCCGTCCCAGCCGTAGTACCCCGCGCCGCGTGTTCCGCATGTTCGCTCCCTGGGGGCTCGCGCTCGGAATCCTGGTGGCGCTGGGCAGCGGCGCCTTCGGACCGTCGGCCTTGGCGGCGGGTACGCCTGCGCCGAACGTACAGGCCACGCTGGCGGACGGTCGCGCCTTCGACCTGAGCCAGGAGCGCGGCCATGTCGTGGTGCTCAACTTCTGGGCCACGTGGTGCGGCCCATGTCGTCAGGAGGCGCCCGTGCTCAGCCGCGCCCACCAGCGCCTCGTCTCGCGCGGCGGCAAGGTCGTCGGGCTGTCGGTCGACGAGCAGCCGGACACGCCGGGCGGACGCGCCTCGCTCTCACGCGCGGCCCAGTCGTTGGGCATGCTCTTCCCCGTGGGGCTGGCCAACCGCGCCGCCACACGCGACTTCCGCGTCGGGTCGTTGCCCAGCACCTTCGTCATCAACCACGCCGGGCAGATCTCCCATGCGTTCGTGGGGGCCGTATCCGACGCCGAGCTGGAGCAGGCCATCGCGGCGGCGCTGCGCTGAGGCACGGCTGACCGGACCACGCACCGACGCCCACCGCGACGAGGTCTACTCCGCTGAAGCGGCTTCTTCGCTGGGCTCGGCGGCTGGCTCTTCGTCGCGGGCCGGAGCTGCCTCGTCACTCGCCTCACGCGCGCTGTCGTCTTCGTCGCGCTCCTCCGCGGGCGTCTCCTCGGGCTCGTCGCCGTAGAGCAGGATCTGGGGGTTGATGAACACCGCGTCGTCGCGCTCGGCCTGGGCGCGCAGAGCCGCGATGTGCTGCGCCAGCACCTCACGCTGCTTGGCGGCGCGCAGCCCCTGGCGAATGCGACCCTGTTCCTCCGTCGTGAAGTCGTCGCGATTCGCGGTCTGGCGGTCGGTCACCTGGAAGATGACGTACTCGCTGCCCAGGCGCAGTGGCTCGGTGGGCATGGTCTCGTCCCCCTCCATCTCGAACACCGCGCGCACCAGCGCGGCTCCGTCCAGGCCGCGGATGGGGTTGCCGGCGCGCCCGAAGCCGTTGGCGCGCTCTACCGTGGGGGCCAGGCCGCCCAGGTCGGGGGTCTCTTCCTCGACGGGGTTGCCTTCGGCGTCCACCGGCGGCTCGAGCGGCAAGCCCTGCAGCGTGCGGGCGAGCTGGTCGGGGGTCACGCCACCACGCAGGTCCGCGAGGGCGCGCGCGGCGGCCTCGGCGGCCAGCTCACCGGCGCGCTGCTCGCGGTACAGACCCTCGGCGATCTCGCGCTTGGCCTCGGCCTCGGGCACGTCGCCCTCGCGCTTGCCGGTGACCTGGATGATGTGCACCCCGAAGCGCGTCTCCACCAGGTCCGAGATCTGGTTCACGTCCAGCGCGAACTGCGCGGCATCGAACTGCGGCACCATGCGGCCGCGCTCGTTGTAGCCCAGGTCGCCGCCGAGGGTGGCGGTGCCCGTGTCTTCGCTGTTGGCGCGGGCCAGGGCGGCGAAGTCCTCACCGGCACGGGCGCGACGCAGGAGCGCGGTGGCACGAGCGCGAGCGGCCGCCTTGACCTCGTCGCTGTCCGTCTCCTCGTACTTGATCAGGATGTGCCGGGCGCGGACCTGCTCGGCCAGCCCCGTGAAGCGCGCGCGCTGACCGGCGTAGTCGCGGTCGATCTCCTCGCTGTGCTCCGCCATCCAGGCCGTCAGCGCGGCGTCGTCGATCTGCAGCTGGTCGCGGTAGTAGCGCGGCGAGAACCGCACGTAGGCGATGCTGGCCTGCTCGCGCTCACGCTCGTAGGCGGCCCACACCTCGCTGGGGCCGACCGAGACCGACTCGACCACGGTCAGGCGCATGCGCTGCGCGAGCGCCTCCTCCACCTGCCACAGGGCGAACTCACCCGGGGTCAGACCCAGCCAGCGCAGGCGCTGATCGATGGCGCGTTGGTCGTACGTGCCGTCCTCGTCGCGCAGGTCCATTCGCAGCTCGCGTCCGCCGCCCACGCCGCCGGAGCCGTAGGGGAAGCCGGGGGGGCTGTCGGGACCGAGGGAGATGCGCACCGTGCCCGCCATCACGAACTCGCGCATGATGTCGTCTTCGTCGGCGGCGTAACCCAGCTCGCGGGCCTCGCGGGCCAGCAGGGCCCGGTCGACGATGCCTTGCGCCACGTGCGTGCGCAGCTCCATGGAGCGCTGCTGCTCGACACCCATGCGGTCGAAGCCCGCGAGGCGGTAGACCGCCATCACGTCGCGTTGGCTCTGCGCCTCGCCGTAGACGCGCATCGCGGGCGCCTGACCCCCTTGAACGCAGCCGTCCATCTGCGGGCCGAACGAGGCGGCCATGCCGAGCACGAGCACGCCGATCAGCGTGAAGAGGACAATGGTCTGAAACTGCTGGGAAAACGTGTTCTGCATGAACTCTCTGGGGGTCCAGACGGCAAGAGGCGCGCAACGATAGGGTACCCGTGCACGCGAAGCAACCAGCGCGCGGGGTTTCAGGCCTTGCGCCGGCTCGGCGGTTCAGGGGACGCTGCGCGACCATGCCAGGCTACGTGCACCCCGACTTCACCGCTGTGAGAGAGACTCTGGAGCGTGTGGGCCTGCCCCCCCACGGCCCTGGGGGCCTCGCGGTGGCCGTCTACCACCGCGGCGAGTGCGTGGTGAACTACGCTGCGGGCACCCGCAATCGGCAGCTCCAGCCGTTCACCGAGGACACCCTCTGTGTGGCGATGAGCACCTCCAAAGCGGTCGTGGCGACCCTGGTGCACGTGCTGGTGGACGAGGGGCGGCTGGCCTACGACACGCCCATCGCGCGCTACTGGCCCGAGTTCGCGGGCGGTGGCAAGGGGGGCATCACGCTCCGGCACGTGCTGTCGCACGCGTCTGGGCTGTACGCCGTGGACGACGTGACGCGCAGCGCCCGCGACCTCGAGGACTGGCAGGGGATGGTCCGCGCCATCGAGCACACCCGCGCCCGGCACGCACCGGGCACGTCGTTCGGGTACCACGCGTGGACCATGGGCTACGTCCTGGGCGAGGTGGTCCAGCGGGTCACGGGCCTGACGCTGGCCGAGGCCCTCGAAGAGAAGCTGACGCGCCCCCTGGCTCTCGACGGCTGCTACATCGGGCTGCCTCCGCACGAGCGGGGGCGCGCGGCGGACCTCATCATGCCCGACCTCGTGAAGGCGCCCGTGCCGCGCGGGCTGTGGTCGGCCGGGTTCAAGGTGGGGGACGTGGCCTTCGGGGCGCTCGGGCTGCGCACCCGCCCCACCGAGGCGCTCGCCGCGGGCTGGCCGCGGGGTCTCGCGCACGTGGACTTCAACTCGGACGAGTTCCGCCAGGCGGCCATCCCCTCCGTGAACGGCATGTACACGGCGCACAGCCTGGCGCGCCTGTTCGCGCCCTTGGCCCAGCGCGGCGTGCTCGAGGGGGAGCGCTTCTTGAGCGAGGCCACGCTCGCCGAGGCCACGCGCGACCACGGGCGCGGGGTGGGGCTGGTGGTCCCGTTCCCCCTGCGCTTCAAGCTGGGCTACATGCGCCCCGTGAGCCTGGGGCTTCCGGTGACGGTGCTCGGCAAGCGCCGCGACCTGGGGGTGGCCAGCCCGGCCGCGTTCGGACACTTCGGCTTCGGTGGGTCCGGCGCCTGGGCCGACCCCGAGCGAGAGCTGTCCGTGGGGGTGGTCGCGAACTCGTTCTTCGGGACGCTCCCCATCGACCTGCGCACGGTGGCCCTGGCCACCGCCGCCGCGTACGCAGCGGACGCGCGCGCCACGGGACGGGGAAGGTGAGGGCGGAACGCAGCTAGCCGTCCGAGCTTGTTGACAGCAGGGAAGAACCTGGGGTTCCGTGGCGTAATATTCCGCTGCAGCATGAAAGGAGCGACCTGCGTGCCCCCCCACCACCCTCGACCGTCCTCTCGCCTTTCCCACATCGCCGCGCGACGGCTGGCGGGCTTGTTCGCGCTGTCCACGTTCTTGGGCCTGGCGGGGGCGGACCAGGTGTCCGCCCAGAGCGGGATCGTCGTGCAGCACTCGGGGCAGGGGGCCGCGCAGCAGCCAGCGCGCGATACGCGCTCGGACGGGGCGGGCCGGCAGCGCGCCCCGCTCAAGGTCTCGCTGGGGGGCGAGCTCGGCTGGCGCTACATCGCGCTGGGCCAGACGCACATCCCCCGCGACGATGACGCGTTCAGCATGGGCTTCCACGGCGCGCTGCGGCTGGACATCGGCGGGCCGCGGGGGGGGCTCTACACCTATGCCCGCTTCGATGGGTACGCGCCCACCGGCTTGCGCACCTTCCCGTGGTCGGCCCAGGCACGCGTGGGCTACTTCCGCAACGTGAACTACTGGGACGCGGGCGGTCCGCGCTCCAGCACCAGCACTCACTACACCGGCAGCAGCTGCGGCTATGCCTACTGCTACGACCACTACGAACGGCGCACGACGTCCTGGTGGGAGCCCGCTGGCTGGGTCAACGGCCTGCGTTACTTCTACGCGGCTGGGCACATCATGGACGGAACGCGTGTGCGGCCCGGCGACACCGTCACCCAGCGTGCCGGTGCGCTCGGCCTCGGCTTCGGCATGGTGGAGACCAAGTTCTCCACCTGGTTCGCGGAGACGGAGTTCCTGTACTTCCCGGAGCGGCAGTGGGAGAACCCGGAGCGCTCGAACTTCGGCTGGTACCTGCGGGCAGGCGCGCTTTGGGGCCCTGTGTTCGTGGACGTGACGGTGCTGCTCGACCCGGCGGTGGGCGGCGAGCTGTCGGTCGGCGCGGGGATTTGGCTGGGCAGCTGAGGGGGATCAGCGGGGGCTTCGCGCCCGTTCACGCGACCGAGGTGTGGGGGTGGCCGGTCGTGCCGCGCGCTCCAGCTGGGGCAGGTGCTCCTCCAGCGCGCGGAACACGGCGTCCACGCGGGGCACCTGCCGCAGGCCGCGCGGGCACACCAGGAACAGCTCGAGCGTGGGTCCGGCCGGGAGCCCCAGATCCAATTCCACCAGCTCGGGGTCCAGCTGCAGCACCGAGCGCGCGAGGAGCGCGACGCCCAGCCCGGCGCGCACCGCCTCGACCTGCGCGAGGTAGCCGTTGGTGCGCATGCTGGGCTCGACCTGCGCGTGTCGCCGCGCGAACGCCTCCTCGGGGGTGTCGATGCCCGGCAGGGCGAGCGCGATGAAGTCGTGCTCGGCGGGCACCTTGCTCGCGAGCTTGGGGTAGCTCTGGTGCGCGACGAACGTGGTGGGGAGGCGCGCCACGCGCTTGACGATGAGGTCTCCGCCGCGTGGTCGGAAGAAGCGCAGCGCCAGGTCGGCCTCGCGACGGCTCAGGTCCGCGGCCAGGTCGCTGGTGAGCAGGTCCACCGTGAGCCGCGGGTGCTGGGCGCGCAGCGGGCGCAAGAGGCGGGGGATGACGTAGTGGGCCGCCAGGGCCTCCGTGAGAGCCAGCCGCACCCGGCCGCGTACCTCGGGCTCGTGCTGGCGCGCCGCGTCCAGCACGGCGCGCAGCTCCGCTTCTACGCGCTCCAGGTGGGGCAGCAGCGCCTCCGTTGCCTCCGTGGCGCGCAGGCCCGTGTGCGAGCGCTCGAACAGCGCGGTCCCCAGCACGCCTTCCAACGCCGCGATGCGCCGACTGACGGTGGACTGCTCGACGGTCAACGCCTGCGCGGCGGCTGAGAAGCTTCCCGCGCGCACCACCGCGAGGAGGAAGCGCAGGTCGTCCCAGCGCAGCGTGTCGACGAGGTCTTGCATGCGTGGAAGGTAGCAGCCTGTCGAAGAACCCTCCCTTCGTCTCGTCGCTGGCGCCGCGCACGGGGGTGATCCCTACGGACGCGGCGCCACCACTTTCAACGGGTCGTTCTCAGGGTCTGCGTTCCCGTGCTCAGCCGCAGCGCGGGGGCTGCTCCTCGCAGCGGCGGGTGTTCGTCATGGTGCCGTCGTCGCGGCAGCGGTCGCTCTGGCACTCGTCCGAGCCGTCGCATACGGCGCCCACCGGCTTTCTGGACTCGCACAGCTCGGTGACGTCGTCGCAGTACTCGTCCACCTCGCAGTGGTACATCTCCTCGCAGGTCCCCGCTGGCAGCGCGGCGCACTGCCCGCTCACGCACACCAGTCGCGCTGGATAGTCGCAGAAGACCGTCTCGTCGTCGCACGCGTCGCCGACGAGGGTTCGCACGGTGATGTGCCTGCAGAACCGGTTCGCGCTGCTGTCCTCGACGCACAGGCTCCCGGGGGCGCAGGCCTGGCCCGGCCCGCAGGGCTCGTCGTCTGCCAGCGGTCGGGTGCACGCGCCCTCGCCGTCGTCGTCGGGATCGTCGCAGAAGAACGACGCGGCGCAGAGCGCGTAGGAGCGCTGAAGGCCCGTCTCGTCGACCGACCCGCAGGGCTCGCCCTCGCCCACGCCGGTCAAGAGCTCGAAGGCGATGCACACGTCTTCCGGGCCACCGTTGCTGCTGCAGCGCGCGAGGCCCGTGCCCTCGGGCGGGGCGCACTCGCTCGCGCTGTTGCACGGCGAGCCCACGGGCAACAGCGCCACGCACGTCCCGGTGCACACGCTGCCCATCAGGGTCGCGTCGCAGCGGGTCCCGGCGGCGCACTCCTCGTCGAAGGTGCAGGCGTCACCCGCAGCGACGGTGCCCGCCAGCGCCTCGCGGCAGCTGGGGAAGAACTCGGGGCTCACCTCGACGCCGCAGCTGGCCGCGATGTCATCGATGCAGCGGCGACCGGCTGCAGCGTCGTAGTCGATGCGTCCGCTGTCGGCGGCCTCGATCAGGTAGTCCAGGTTGCCGAGGTCGAGCCCGATCAGCTGTGGGCAGCGCTCGACGAACGACTCGCTGAGCATCAGCTGGGAGATCCCGCCGCTAGACCGTGCTTGTGCGCACTCGACGAGCTGCGTGCAGATGGCGTCGCCGAGCGCGGAAGGGACGTCTTCGATGGCGAGCGTCGAGGGACCCGACGAGCACCCTCCCCCGAGAGGTACGAAGAGCCCGAGGAGCAGCACCGTGGACCGAGAGCGAAAGGAGCGCGCGTGAGTCATGCTCCCGGCTTCAGCAACGCTCGTGCCACCGGGGCCGTGTCTTGTTTTCGAGGGTGATGCGCCATGCGAAGGCCGCCCGCACGGTGTCGTTCTTGCCGTGATCGGTCGCTGGCGCAAGGGTTGCGCTGGCCGCCTGGGGGTCCTCGAGACGCGCACGTGTCTGGCGCGGCGACTACGCCTCCTCAGGGTGCGGTCGGGGCGCGCGCGCCTCTTCGTAGCCTCGTACCGTCGTACCGAAGAGGCGGTCGAGGTAGGCGAGGAACCCGGCGTAGTTTCCCTTCACCTTGGCGTGGTGGTAGTCGTGGTGGAGCGCGCCGTCACAGCCCGGGAGCAGGTGGGTAGGGCTGAACGGGAAATCGTACCCACAGTGCCCCTCGGCGGCCTCCCACTGACGAATCACCACCCACAGGTAGAGCGTGAGGTAGTGCGAGCCCAGCGCCAGCGGGCCGATCAGCATCAGCCCGGCCGTGACGACGAACTCGACCGGATGCATGAGGTGGCCCGTGATGGCCCACGGCGTGTGGATGCGGTGGTGGACCACGTGCACGCGCTTCCAGAGGAAGCCGTGGTGCATGGCTCGGTGGACCCAGTAGTACAGGAAGTCGTCCAGGTAGATGAAGAACACCAGCTGGAGCAGGACCTCGAGCACCGAAGGGAGCGGCCCGCCGTGGATACCGGAATGGCGCAGGACCGGGAACGCCAGCACCGTGACGGCCAGCAGCGCGAGGTCGTTGCCGATGAACGCGACGAGCGAGCGCCGGAGGAGTCCCTCGGTCTTCGGCGGACGCCGCTGGATGCGGAACCGACGCAGCGCGGCCGGGTCACGTGCGGCGACCCACGTCAGCGGGAGCGAAAACGCGAGGAACGCGCCCATCGAGACCAGGTTCGTGCCCAGCGCGAGCGGGAGGAAGTCGGGGTCCTGGTAGATGGCCAAGAGGGCGTCCATGCGCCCCGAGCCTGACCTGAGACATCCGGTGGCGGCAAGCGGCGTTGGATCGTGCGCTCGTTCGCCGCGGGTGCTCGCGGTCGAGGCCGGGCGTCGAGCACGACTCGGTCGCTCGTGCCTCTCGCGCTTCTCGACTGGCTGGATGACGATGTGTGCGTGCGCCACGGTGGAGTCTGCATGTCCCCTCACTCCGACGCGCGACCCGGCGACCTCCGGCGTGCGCTGGTCTCACGACGCCCTGGCGCCTTTGTGGGCTGGCGTGAACGGCTGAGGCGGTACGTGATGGGTCCTGCGCTCGACCTCGCGGTCTTCCGCGTGACCGTGGCGCTGGTGATCGCCAGCAGCGGCAGCGTCCGGGTGGCCTCTACGTGGGCGGCGCTGCCCGAGGACGCGCGCGTCATCCCGGCGGGCGTGGGGTGGCTCGTCCCTCACCTGCCCATCACGCCCGCGCTCGTGCAGGCCGCGCAGGGGGTGCTGTGGGTCGCCTGCGTGACGACGACGCTCGGGGTGTGCAGCCGGCTGAGCGGCGCTCTGCTGGCGCTGTCGGCCTTCTATGTGCTGCTCGTGCCGCAGCTGGGCGGGGCGGTCTTCCACGACCACCACCTGCTGTGGTTTGCGGCGCTGCTCGCCCTCAGCCCGTGTGGCGACGCCCTCTCGATCGACGCGTGGTGGGGTCGGCGGCGCGGGTTCCCGCGGCCGGCGAGCGGTGTCGCGCACGGTCTCGCGCTGCGTGTCGCGTGGCTGTTGGCGGGGCTCATCTACTTGTTCCCCGTGGTGCACAAGCTGCACGCCATGGGGGTCGAGTGGGCGCTGGGCGACAACCTGCGGCACCAGCTGTGGTGGAAGTGGGCCCAGGACCCTGGGTTGCTCCCAGCGTTTCGGATCGACCGGTACCCAGCGCTGCTGCACGCGCTCGGGTTGGTCACGCTGGGGTTCGAGCTGAGCTTCGTGGTGCTGGTCATGGTGCGTCGCACGCACGTGCTGGCCTTGGTCGCGGCGCTCGCGTTTCACGTGGGGACCCACCTGCTGATGGGCATCGACTTCCACGTGCTCTACGTGTGCTACCTGGGGTTTCTCCCGTGGAGCGAGTGGCGTGCGCGGCTCGCGGCGCGGCGTGGTCGGACGGGTGCGGTCGTCGCGGGCGCGACGGGAGAGGCCGTCCGCGACGCATCGGGAGACCTCGGCCGGGAGGCGGACGCCGCGTGTTCTGTCAGGGCGCGCCGACGTACGCTCGTGGTTGCGCTGGGAGGCGTGCTGCTCCTGTTGGGCGTGGTCGTCGCGGGCGCGCGCGGCGCGATGCAGGCCTACCCGTTCGCGTGCTATCCGACGTTCGCCTACGACCCGGGCCAGACCATGCCTGCGCTGGCCGTCGACCTGCTTCGACCCGGGCGCCCACCGCAGCGCCTGTCACCCGCGCTGTATCAAGCCCCCGGTCCGCGGGGCGTGGCCCTCGACTGGCGACTCGCCGGGGCCTACGGGGACTTCTCCGCCGAGCGGCTCAGCGCCTGGTGGCGCGACGTGAGCGAACGGGAGCCGTTGCGGGTGGAGCTCGCGCGGGCCGGGTCATGCCGCGTGCGCTTCACGCGGGTGAGGGTGTCCGTGGACCCCGATGCGCCCCCTCGCGAAGCGGCATGGTCCGAGGAGCTCCTCTTGGAGCTGCCATGCGCTCCGTTGGGATCCTGCTGCCGATTCGATCGAGAACAGGGTCCAAGGTGACCGGGGCTGGGCTACGCTGCGGCATGGCGAAGGGACTCTCGACCCAGTCGGCGGTCGGTAGCGAGCCACGCGAGACGAGGCTCCCTCGCCTTCGGCATGCCACGCTGCGGCATGCCGAAGAGCCTCGTCGACGTCCGGAACGTGCTCGCCGTGGTGCGCGAGCCCGCTGGACTCGCGCGGCTCTGCTTGGTGGCTCAGCCCGACAACGACGTCACGTGCTGGCGGGTGTGGTACCTCGATGGCTCGGGTGACCATGACCTGGACGCAGCCTTCGCCGCGCTGAGCCGCTACGAGGTGGGGGCGGCTGCCGACGAGCGTCGGCTGCTGGACGTGATGCGCGCGACCCTCGTCTCACCACGCGCGCCACGCGCTCAGCCACCGCGCCGCGCATTGTCCGGAGCGCCAGCGCCGAGGGCCAGCGCCGCGCATCCGCGTGCGTTTCGGGGGACCAAGTCCCAACCACCGAAGCCTGCGCGCGTCACGCTGGACGTGCGCCCGCTCTCGGGGAGCTGGACCGTGTTGGCCCGCTCCCTCCGGCTCGCGGGTCGCGACCCTTACCTCGAAGCGCACCATCCGGGCGCACCAGATGATGCGACGCTGCTCGACCTCGGGTCGCGCTTCCTGCTCTGCCTCGGTCCGCTGCGAGGCACACCTTGGTCCGAGCTGACCGCTCTCGTCGGCGCGCATCACCAGCTCCTACGGGCGGAGGTGGTCGGGGAGGTCGACCTGGCGCGAGCAGCGCACGCCTTGGCAGCCGAGACTCTGCGCCAACTCTGGACGGCGTGCGCGTCGCTGCCCGTCGAGACAGCGCGCGCTGCGCACGCGGAAGCGCTCGCTGGGGCACCAGGGCGAGCGCTGCGCGACGACGGCCTGGCCGCGGGGATCCTGCGCGTGGCCGCCGCTTGCGCGGCGCGTGAACCAGCCGCCTCCGGGACGGGCCTCCTGGCGGACGCGCTCCAGGCGTTCTTCGCCGGCGTGGGCCACGGGGCGTCGTGTGAACACGCTGCGGGCGTGGTCGAGCTCTTCGCCAGCCAGATACCGACATCGTGGGGAGGGCGCTTTCCGTACATTGCGGCACGGCGTGACGACCCCTCGGCGTGGGTGCGCGCGCATCTCCCCGCCTTCGTCGCCGGGCCAGACGAAGCGCCGAGGGACCCCGACGACGCGCGGGCTCGCGCGCAGGCTGCCGAGACTCACCGCGTGATGGCCAGGCTGCATGACGCCCTCGGGCTCGACGAGGCCCGCATTGCTCTCGAAGAGCTGGCCGCCGCCACGCACCTCGAGGCCGCCGAGCGGGCGGCCTGGCTCGACGTCTTCGCGGCCTTCGCCTGGTCCTACCGCGCGGAACGCGTGTGGTCTCGCAGTCGCACCAACATCACGACCCTCTTGCGAGACACCCTCGAGGGTCAGCGGCGCGTCCGAGGGCGACACGTCCATCGCGTCGTCAGCACCTGCCTCTGGGACGAAGACGGCGACGCAGCGCTGTCCGACCTCGACGTGGCCATCATTCGTCAGGCTGCGGGCCACCACGAAGCGGTCTGGAGCGTGCTCAACGTACTCGGCGAGGCGCTGGGCGCCCCCGTGACGCTCGAGCGCGCGGGTCTCGACCGCCTGGCGTCCGTGGTCCCGAGCGGGCGCAAGCTCCAGCTCGCCTGCGCTGGCCTGTGGTCCTTGGCCGAGGCCTGGCCGGAGAGCAGCGCGTGGCTCACGGCCAACCACCCCGCCGCGTTGCTGGCGACCGCAGCGAGACTCGGCGTGCTGCCGCGGGCGCGCGCCTACGACCTGTTGGTGGGGGTGGCAGAGCACGCGCTCTTTGCCCGCCCGGGGGCCATCGACCCCCTGCTCTGCGAGGCCCTCGCGCGCCGCCGAAGAAACCCCGTGCCGCGCGCGCTGCGCGACCACCACACCGCAGGGCGTGCGCTCACCCCGGGTCAGCTTCGGCGCCACACCGAGCGGGTCGCGGCCGACTGGGACGTGCTGCGGCTCGACCTCGCCAAGGAAGCGCTCGACGCGCTGCTCGCGGAGCCCCTCGAACGCGTCGACCGCGCGGAGGGCGCCGAGACAGACCACGCCGCGCTGCGCCTCGCGCTCGAGACCTACGCGCGCCGAAGCTCGAACCGCCGCGCGTTCCGAAAGATGCTCCCGCGTTGGTTGTCCGGCGAGCAGGACGCTGTGTTTGCGCACCCCGCGAGCCAGGCGTGGTTCGCGCGTCATCCGACCATCGACGCGGATGCGTGGCGTGAGGGCATCGTCGTGAGCGTGCTCGTCGCGGGCGTCGGCATGGTGTGCTTCGCGTTCGAGCGTGACCCCCTCTCCGCGCTGCGCCTCGGGGAGCTCGGTGGCACCTGCCTCGCGCTCGGGGGTGTTTGCGAAGACGACGCGGCCGGCGTGGTCCTGGATGCGAACAAGCGCGTCGTGTATGCGCGGGGACCCGGCGGCGAGGTCATCGGTAGGCAGCTGGTGGCGCTCTCCGAAGACGGGCGTCTCGTTTGCCACCCCGTGTACCCCGAGAGCGTCGAGGACGTGCTGGGAGACGCCTTCGAGTGCTTCGACCACGACCTGTCCGACTTCCTCGGGATCCCGCTGGTGCGCACCGACGACTACGAGCGCGCGTCCATCCTGTCGCGCCGTCTGTGGGACGACGGGGTGTGGCCGCGGCTCACGCGCAACGCGTGGGTGCGTTGACGCGACCGGGCCGCATGGCGCGGTGGGTCCAAGGGGGCGTCGAGCCCGCTTTCGGCTCGAGCGATCGTTCCCTGCCCACGTCACGGCCTTCGTGCTAGGACTCCGCCTGGGAGGGCCCCCGCCGGGTCCGCGTCCCCGCGTCTGCCGACCACAAGGAACGGGTCTTGAACAAGCTACTCATCGGGTTCGTGGCGATCATGTCGCTGCTGTCTTCGCTCGGTCACGCGAGCGCTCAGGAGACCTCCGACACGGTGGTCCTCTACGACGGGACGCTCGTCCGAGGCACCATCCTCGAGGTCAGCCCGCAGAGCCACGTCATCATCCGCACCGCAAGCGGGGAGACGCGCCGCTTCGACGCGGCGCAGGTCCGTTATGCCGGCCCCAGCGACCAGGCCCCCGCGACGACGATGGGTGGGGCGACCATGGGCAGCCCGCCGCCTCCGCCGCCACCAGGCACGACCGCCGCGCCGGCGACGCTATCAACGCCCGCGACCACGCCCGCGTCGAATGGCGACCTCCCGATACGCATCGTCGACGACGGGGAGGGCCTGACCCTCAAGCTTCTGATCGGGACGGCTTATGGGTCGGCTGGTGCGTACTCGTTGGCCATGTATTCCTTCCGTACCATCTGCACGGCGCCTTGCGTCGGAAGCCTCCCCCAGGGGTCGCATCAGTTGGTCGTCACGAACGCTCGTGGACGTGACTACGGCGTGCGTGGGCCAGTCATGATCACGCCGGGCGCGGAGCTCCACCTCGGCATCGAGAGCCGCCGGCGCGCGCGGGGCATCATGGCGGGTGTCGGCGCGCTGCTGGCCATCGGCGGCTTCGTGACGATGGGGGTGCTCATCGGCAGCGGCTACGACTTCCTCGACGCGGGCGTCACCGCTGGCTACGCCGTGGGCGCGACCGGTCTGCTCATCGGCGTCTTTGGGTTGGTGTTCATCCGAGACCGCGGACGGGTGACCGTCCGTAGTGCGCTCGCGAACTGACGCCCCTCGCCGTTCCGCATTCGGTCGACGACGCAGCGCTCTCCGGGTCGTTGGCTACGGTGTGGGTGCGCGCCCGCGACGGCGGCGCAGCCGAGCGCGTCCTCCGACCAACCCCAGGACCAGCAGGGCAGCCCACGGTGACGAGCTGCGCCCCTCGACGCGGCAGCTGCAGCCACCGCCGCCGCCCGACCCCGTGCCACCATCCTCCCCGCGGCCAGCGTCGCGCGGGGGTGTGACGCCGCCGTCTTCGAGCGGGGTGACCCCGCCGTCCGGGGCCACGACCGGGTCGCATGTCCCCTCACACACCTCGAACGCGCCGAGGTCGAGGGGGCCGTTGTCGGGGCGGGCCTGCGTGCTCTGGTGTTCTACGTACTCGAGGAGCACGGCAGGGACCCCGCCCAGCAGCGCCGTGCCGCCGTTGCGCACCGCCGCGGTGGGCAGCAGGTGGAAGTCGAACGCGGGCCCGTTCACGAAGCCGGGGCTCGTTCCCGTGGTGACGTCCGTGGTGCTGACCGTGGCGTCCAGCGCGGCGGCGACGCTCACGTCCCACGTTGTCGGCAGGTAGCAGTTCACGAGGGCCACGCTCGCGCCCGTGCTGGTGCTGCTGTCGAGCAGGTAGATCTCGGACGAGCCGGGCGTGACGAATACGGAGTTGCGTACGTCCACGTCGGGCGCCGGCGCGTCGAAGTGGAAGAAGGTCGTGCGCACCGCGCGCGTGGAGTAGACCGTGTTGTTGTAGTAGCGCAGCACGCGGCGGTAGCTGCTGGCGAAGCTGTCGTCGTCGCCGCCGAAGTGCACGACCTGCGACTGCGAGGTGTCGTCGATCTTGATGAAGACGTTGCCGTAGACGTACGTGGGTGTCGTCGCGACGCGCATGGTGAAGTCCGCGTCGTCCGTCTGCGCGTGCACGAGGTCGAGCGCCCGGTTCCCACCCTCGATGAAGTTGTAGCGGATGACCGTGCCCGCCGAGCGGTCCTTCAGGTTGTTGCCGAGGCAGCCCGCGCACAGCGGCCCGTAGCGGTTGCCCTCGAACACGATGCCGTCGGTCTCGGTGTAGCTGTTGTGCTCCAGCGCGCGCCCCACGTTGCCGTTGCCCCACAGGTGGTTCTGCTCCACGCGCAGGTCCACCGTGCCGGGCGCCGAGAACAGCCCGTTGCCGTTGCCGTGCAGGTCGCAGTCGCGGATGACCACGTGCGCCGCGTCCTCGACGTAGATGCCGGACGCGTTGTGGCTCGGGAAGAGCCCGTCGTGCGTGTAGTCGATGTGGGCGTTGCGGAACTCGAGGCCCTCGACGACGACGTGCTGCGCTCCGTTGCGCAGGCTCAGCAGCGCGCGCACGTGCGTGCCAGCGCCTTGTACGGCGTTCTCTCCGTCGATGACGGGACGCGCGTCGCCCGGGCCGCGTGTGCCACGGATGCGGATGGGCGCCTGGGCCGTGCCCGACGTGCTCACCGCGAACGTCTCGCGGTAGGGCTCGGCGCGGTGCGGGATGGTGACGATGTCCCCGGCCGCGAGCGAGCTCCACGGCACGCTCGCGAGGGTCGGGTAGCTGCCGCTCCCCACCACGTACTCCTCCGCGTGTGCGACGCCAGCGCTCGACAGCGCGCACACCATGACGAACCCGACCCAGCTGCGGAAGGAGGTGCCCATGAGGCACACGGTATCCGATGGTCGCGCGTGGTGTGAGGCCTGAATACGGAGCGCGGGCAAGGGGTCCCTGCGGAGGCGTTCGGACGCTATGCTGCCCGCGGTGGCCTACCTGGAAATTCTCGCTGACGACGGCACCGGACTCGCCGTGCGCACGGTCCCCCTCGTGGGAGACGCGCTGACCGTCGGTCGCGATCCGGGCTGCCAGCTGGTTCTCGCCCACCCGACCGTGTCGCGGTTGCACGTGCGGCTGTGGCGCGACGCGCAGGGCTGGGTCGTGCAGCCCGCGTCGCAGGCTGCGTCGCTGATGGTCCACGGTCACCGCGTCGAGCAGCTGCGCCTGTTCCCCGGGGCCACGTTCTCGCTCGGCGCGGTGACGCTCCGCTTTGCGGACGAAGCTCCGCACCAGGCGGCCACGCTGCAGATGAACGCGGTGGACGCGCGCGCGCTCGCGCCAACGGCGCTAGCAATACCCCTTGAACCGCAAGGAGAGGCTGCCGCCTCCGCCGCGCCGCCTCACGCACAACCGGCCGCGCACGTCTCCGCGGCGGGCGGTGAGCAGGTATCGCCTCCGCGGCCGAGAGCTCCAGAGGCTGCCGCGCCGGATGCTGGTGGGCGCCTCATCCTCTGGGTGGTCGTGGCGCTGTCGCTGCTCGCCCTCGCGGCGGTGGCGTTCGAGAAGCGCGGCGAGCTCCTCGCGTGGTGGGCCGCGAACCTCGGCGGGACGGGCGCATCGGACGCCGGGCTGGGCGCTCCCCTCGACACGCCCGGCCCCTCGGGCGCGGATGTGTCGGGAGAAGACCCGCTCGCGCCGAACGGTGAGGCGACGGGTGCGCCGGGTGAGGCGCGCGCGACGTCCCGGCTCCCCCTCGAGCGTGCGTTCACCCCGCTCGGCCGCCCATGCGTGCGCGCCGACGCGCCGGGCGGCGACCAAGGTGCGGTCGTGACTCGGCTGGGCGCCCCGCCGGTCTTCTCGCTGCGCCTGCCGCCGCCCGGGAGTGACCCCGCTGCCGCCAAGGAGGAGGCGTGGGTGTACCCGCAGCGGGGCGACACCCTGCTGTTCGAAGGCGACCACTTCCGCGGAGGTACGCGCAGCCCCGTCGCGACCCAGGTGCAAGACGCGCCCATCACGCCGTGGCAGGTGGGCGCCGACCCGCGCCCCGAGTGCGTGGTGCTCGCGGCGGGCCCCGCGTTCTTCGTGACCTCCGCCATCGTCTTGCCGGGCTGGAACGACGACGCCGTGGCCCACGTCTTTCGCCTGGCGCGCGGCGGGACGATGGTCATCGTAGGCGAGCGGCTCGCCGCCCTCCACGTGGACCCCAGAGAGGCGTTCGACCCGCCACCCCACGTCCCGCAGCTGTATGTGGGCGCGCTGCGACCGCGCGACGGCGAGAGTCCTCACGGCGCCGTGATGGCGCTCTCGAGCGAACGCATGCCGCGTCTGCGTGTCTCGCCGCGCGGTCAGGGCACGACGGAGGACGGGGTGGAGCACGTGGTCGAGCTCGGTCGGCGCGGGAGAGGTCCGTTCGGCGCTGCAGACCTGCGTGTGTTTCGTGTGTCGCCCGAGGGTGAGGAGGCCCCCATCGCGTGCAGTGGGCCAGGTCTGCAGCTGGCCGCGCGTGGTGACGCGCTGCAGATCGACCTGTCGTTGCGCTGTGACACGACGGAGCTCGGTCTGTCGGGGGTGTTGCGCAACGCCGCCTGGGGGGTGCGACCATGAGCCCGTACCAGGCGCGCGTGCGACACGCCGACCTGAGGAAGACGAAGGAGACGCCATGCCCGCAGCGCTAGCTCTGTTCTTGGCCAGCGTGGCCGTCACCACGCTCGGGCTGAGCGTCCGTTCGGCTTCCGACATCGAGTCGCGACGCAGCGCGGTGCAGGAGATGCGACGTGTCCTGGACGAGAGCGAAGCCCTCGTGCGCGCTGCACGTGAGCGCGCCGAGCGGGAGCGGGACATCGAGGCGCGCGCCCGCGCGGAGCTGGCGCTCGATCAGCTGCGCCTGGTGCGCGCGCGGACCAACCCCGCGGCGCTGCAGCGTGATGTCGAGTCGACCTACGAGAGCTTCCGCGAGGCGGGCGTGCGGTCCGCCGTCCTGGGGCTGGCCCCGGAGACGTATGGCGTGGTCGAGCTGTTCGAAGCCGCGGTCGCGGTGTCGACCGAGCGCGAGGCGGACCTGTGGCCGCTGGTCGAGCGAGTCCGCGACGCAACTGACGCGCTGCGCGAGCGACGCCCGCTCCCCAGCGAGGTTGGCGAGTACCTCGCGGCCATCGCCCTCGAGGACACGCTGCGCGACAACCCCCAGCTGGCCGGCGAGGACGACGCGGCAGCGCGGCAGGCGTTCTTGTGTGCGCAGGTGCAGCAGCGGCTGCGGGGCGCCATCGCGGGGTCCGCGGACCTCGACGCGCAGCGGGGCATGCAAGCGGCGATCGGCCGAGCCTGCGCCCAGGGCAGGCTCGGTGGTGAGCTGAACTTGCCCATGTCGGACTTCCCCGCGGGGACACGCGTCGTCACCAACGACGTCAGTTTGCGCTTGGGCGAGGAAGACGACGGGGCTACGCCCGTCAGCGGCGAGGCGCGCTTTCAGCTTCGCATGGAAGGCGAGGGACTCGCCGAGTTTCGTGAGTCATTCGAGCAGCTGGCCGCCGGCGTCGGCGCGGGCGCGGCCGTGGTGGCCTCGGGCGGTGCTGTACGCGACACACCCACGACGCGCACCGTGGGTGACGACAGCGCCGCAGGCTGCCACCTGGAGGTGGACGTCGTGGTGGCCCTGCATGGCAGCGCACGCGGCGCGAGCATGCGCGGCACCGCGCGGCCCGAGCGCGCGCAGCTGGTGCTGGCGTGCCCCGGCCGGACGCGTGAGCAGACCATCGGGAACCTGCGTTTCGGTGACTGGCGGGCGACTCGCGCAGGCGACGGGTGGCGGCTCACCATGACCGTCAATGGTCAGACGGTGACCGCGACCGTGGGGTCCGCCGGAGCCACAGGGGCCGCGCCGTCCGCGTCGACGTCCGCGGCTCCGGGTGCAGGCGGAGGCCCGGTTCGCTCAGGAACGCTACGCGGTGGGGGCCGGTTCTGATGGCACCACGCCCTTGTCTTGGCTAGCGCGGCGCGATACAGGGAGGGGGAATAATGCTCGTGCTGTCGTATTCTGGCGGGTGCCCCTGCGCCACTCTGCGCGAGCCCTCGAGGGACCTCCATGTCGTCTGATTGTCACCCGGCACTTGCTCCAGCTTCCGCGCCCCGAACCAAGAAGGACGATCGCGTGACAGGTCACCCCGACACGATGGAACGGCTTGTGAACACGACGCTGACCGGGCTGCCGCGGGCCGGCTTGCGCCAGTGGCTACCGTGCGTTGTCGTTTGCGCACTCGCGGGCTGCGGCGGATCTGGTGGGCTGGCTCAGGAAGGCGACGTCCTTCCCATGGAGGTGGCGGCGCCGAGCGCACTGGCCGGACTCCGGGTCCGGGTTCTGGAAGTGCGAGGCGAATCGACCATCGCCGGACCGTACTACTCCGTCGACGGGCAGCGCACCTGGCGTGCGATGCCCGAGCTCCCGGTAGCCTGGCAGTGGTCGGACGATACGTCTGGCGTCTTCGCCGTAGCCGGAGGTGGGCTGCAGTACCTCGACCTCGTGACGGGGGCTCGCGTCATGCACGCCGTTCCGGCGGGCACGCCGTGGCTCGTGGTCGGGCCCACGCTGGTGACGATGCTCGAGGAGACCGTGGATGCATCGGTCCCTGGTGGGCCCGGCGTCCGTCCGGTGTTGCACACGATACCGGTCGACGGAGGGTCCGGGGCTTCTTGGGCGACCGTGTCCCTTCCCGTCATGCCCGTCGCGGATCGCTCCTACCTTCCGTCGTTGCATCACGGCGCGGACGGCGATGTCTACGTCGTCGCGCGCTATGGGATGGTTCGCGGCGTCCCGGCTTCTGATGCGGAGTGGGAGTTCTTCCCGCTGTACCCTGCAGGGGCGACCATCAGCTGGTCGGACAACCCCGTGTGGGTCTCACGCGGCGGCACCATCGTCGTGTCCACCGAGATCTCGTTCGATGGCGGCGCCTCGTTCGATCGGCGCGACGACGCCGGCCAAGCGCCGTGGACACATCAGGAGGTCAATGGGGTGCTGACGCGGGGGTCTTTGGTCTCCGACGATGACGGTCGCACGTGGGAGTCTCCGATCGAGCCCGCGCTGCTCGCACGCCTCGCTCCGCAGCAAGCGTCTGGTATCGAGGCGGTGCGCTATCGCGCCGGGACGGTCTACGCGACCTTGGGGGACTACACGTACGTGGCGGTCCGCGCCGACGGTCGGATGGAGTCGTTCGCTCCGTACGTCCCAGACGACGGGGTCGGGGCCCGCAATGCCGAGGACCACGTCGCGCTGCCGGACGGGCGGATCCTCGCTCTCGCGTCCGGTCAGCTCCTGCGCTACACCCCTGACATCGAGGCGTGGGAGTGGCTCTCGAACGCCACGTCGCTCGGTACCCTCCACGGGCTGAGCGATGGTCGCGTCGCGCACCTCTATCGCGAGAATGGCGTCGGGCAAGTCCGCTTCAGCGACGATGCCGGGAGCTCGTGGACGGAACCGCGCGCCGCGCCGGTGCTGACCCACGTCTTCGAGTTCGACGATGGGTGGCTCGGACAAGACGAGGGTGAGGGGCAGTGCGCCGTCAACCTCTATGCCACCACGGACGAGTTCGAGACCTGGGAGGCGCTCCCGCGCACCACCATCGCGTACGCTGACGGAACACCGCACGAGCAGCCTTACGAGTTCGCTGCCGAGGTGCTGACCCCAGATGGTGCGCTCTTCGGCAACGCGGTGGGGTTGTACCTCAGCGACTCGGCGTGCTTTTCGGGTCCGACTGCGGGCCCTGCCCGCTCCCACGACCGCGGTGCAAACGGCCGACTGATGGTCGACGACGAGACCTTCCGGGCAGACGTCGTCGCCGTCAACAGCCGAGGCGGCGTCGTCGCGTTGCTCTCGGGGAACCAAGAGGAATCCGTCTACCTCCATCGTGGCGGTCGGTGGGTCCACGTTGGAACACCGCACGTCGAGGATGAAGAGCTCCGCGTGAACCAAGCGCCTCCGTTCTTCGACGTGGACGACCACCTCGTCGTCCCCAGCGCCTACGGCCTGGTGCGTACCGTCGCGCCGCTTCGTTGAGCCGCGCTCGAGTCTAGCGAACCACCGAGAGAGGGATCGAGGTGATGACGTCGCGCTCTCCGGTAGGGCTCGGAGGCGGTGAGTCGCCTTCCTCCACGGCGCCTAGGTACAGCCACGTCCCGTCGGCGAGGGGCACATCCGCCGCCACCGTCGCGGCGCGTGCTGCATCGCTGTCTGGCCACGTGCCTGCGATCCACCCGAACCCCAACTCGTACGCGTCGTCTTCCAGTACCGCACAGCGCACCTGCGTCGCGGGCGCGTCGCACCAGGTCGGCCGCGGGCCCGTCCCGAGGAGTGCCCATGCGGGCTCGAACGGATCGCGGCCATTCGCGCCGGTCCCGTCGAGCCCTGTGACCAGCGCGCCAAAGGCCGACGTGGCAGGCAGCGCGTCTGGACCGCTGGACGCGCGCAGGGCCAAGTAGACGGCGCTCGTCGGTCCGTGCGGGTACCAGCCGGAGGCGGCCAGGACATCCGTCCGCGCGTAGTCGACGCTCGACCCTGGGACGAGCACCTGCCCCCCGATCTCCCAACGTTCGAGGACACCCAACGCCCCCCCTCGTGGCCGCTGTACGGTGAGGCCCGCGGAAGGCCGGCCGATGAGGTACTCGACGACGAGGTACTCCATCGTGGGCTGGGTGATGCGTAGGCGAATCGACGTGTGCGTGGGTCCTCCCACGGTCGGTCTGACGAGCTCCCCCGACAGCACCTCGATGGACACGGCATCGGCGAAGCGGTCGTCCGGCGGCGCGAGCGGGAGGAGGCCGTCCGCCGTGCAATCGTAGAAGTGGAGGCCGAACGTGCGCGCTTCGTACGCGCCCTCCGTCATGCTTGGCTCCGTGAACACGAGCAACTCGGCGGTGGAGTCGTCGTCCAGCTGAGCGGGGGTGGCGACAGCTACCCGCAAGTCGCGTGCCGCGAGGTCTGGAGTGAGTGCTGCCAGCTCGATGGACAACGCGTTGTCGAGGTGGTCGCCTTGGGTGGTGGCTTGCTCGCCGAGCGCCAGCGTTGCCAGCCGTTCGGCGCCCGGCGCGCGGCACCCAGTCAACGCCGTATCGGCTGAGTCCAGCACCATGGCGGGCGTGGTGGGGCTCGCAGAAGAGCCGCCCCGGTTGCACGCGAGAGCCAAGATGACCGCTCCGAATGCCACGAGTCGCATCGCGGGAGCGTAGCACGACGTCCGCGGGCGCCAGCTCGACCTGTGCCTGTATCCCGCGTCCGTGTCGACCGGTGTCCGTCGTACGGGCAGCGGCGGCATACTCGCCCCATGACCATTCCCGGTGATGTAGGTGCCGTGCTCGCGCTGGGAGAGCTGGCCGTGGCCGCGGAGCTGCTGAACGTGGAGCTGCGCACCCTGAAGAAGCGCGCCAAGAGCGACCCCACCGCGCTCACCCCGCTGCTGCGGCAGCGGGCGATCCTCGCCGAGGAGAGCGCCATCGACGACGACCTGCCGTCGCTCGTGCGCGAGGCCAAGGTCATGGGGGAAGCCGCAGCCCAGCCCGACGCGACGGACGATGACCGCGCGCGTTGGGCCTTCGGCCTGCTCATGGCGAACATGACGGGCAAGGCGCGCAAGGCGCACGGAAGTGACCCGCAGGTGAAGGCGGGGCTGGCCTACGCGGCCAAGCCGGGCCCGGTGCAGCGTGCGGCGCTGTTCGCAGCGTCCCAGGCGCACCCCGAGCGTGCGGTGCGGCTCGTGCTCCAGCGCTCGGAGCCCGTGGTGGACGAGGCCCGCGCGCTGTTCGAGGCGCGACGCGCGGAAGCGCCCTTGCCCGCGCGGCACACCCTGCGTGCGCTGCGGCTGCTCGTCGGGGCGCTGCGCACCCAGGGAGACCCCGAGGCGGAGACGCTGAACCAGCTCGACCCCGAGTACGGCCTCGCCGCGGCGGATGCGCTGCGCCACCGTCGCGAACGCCTGAAGCAGGTCGAGGGCTTGCTGGGTGCGGATTCGCCGCTGCTGCTGCAGCCCACCTTCGCGCTCGCGGCGGCGGCCAAGCGGGCGGGGGAGCTCGCGCTGTCGGTGACCCTGCACCTCGAGGTGGACGACAGGCTGGCGAAGCGCCGCACGGCCGACGCGTTGGTGGAGCGCAGCGCGCTGCTGGTGGGCGTGTTTCGCGACCTGGTGCAGCTGGAGCGCCACGAGGACGCCGAGGCGGTCATCGCGCGCATCGAGCACGTCGCGGCCAAGCGAGGACTCGACGTGCCGGAGCACAACCTGCGCGCGGAGCTCCACGAGGCACGCGGCGACTACGACGGTGCGCTCGTCGAGCGGCGCCTGGCCGTGGCACAGGCTCGCGACAGCACGCACCCGGCCTACGGCCCAGGGAGCCCCAACCTCGAGCTCGCGCAGAGCTGGCTGAAGCAGGCCGAGGCGCGCTTCGCGAAGGCTCGAGCTCGCTGACGTCGCTGGCGCGGTGGACGCCTCGCCCGCGGCGACGACCATCCGTCGGCGTCGTCGCGCGCTATCGAGCCCCCGACACCATCACCCCACGCGCGCGCAGCGGCTGCACCACCTGCGTCTCGAGCGAGCGCTCGGCTAGCGCGAGGTACGCGTCCGTGCGCATCCACCCCAGCGCGTGCACGCTGCTGTCCGGGCCCGCGGGGCGCCGCGCGATGTCGTCCCACAGCGTGTGGATGCCCTCGATGCCCTGCCGCGCCACGCGCGCGAGGTGTGCCTTGTCCTCTGCGGACAACAGCGGCTCGGCCCAGTCCAGGAAGGTGAAGCCGAACACGCCATGCGCCGCCTCGTCCTTCACGATGCGCCCCAGGATGGCGCGCGGCAGCGGGTGCACCGACGCGTGCCAGGTGCCCCGGATGAGCGGGATGGAGAGCGCCTCCCCCACGCAGAAGTTGAACACCACCAGCTCGGCCGCGCGCAGCAGCGGCGAGACGTCGCGGTTGGCGCGCATGATCATCGCGTCCGGGTCGTGCAGGATCTCGGTGCCGCCGCCCAGCTCCATGGCCATGCGCGCGCACAGCTCCACGTGCACCATCTCGTCCAGCGGGAAGCGACTGGCGACGGCGATCAGGTCGAGCGGCGCGCGGGCCTCGATCAAGCAGCGCAGCGTCTCCGCGCACGCGGCGCCCGTGCGATGCTCTTGGAACGCGGCGCCGGTCCAGCTCTTGCGCGCCGCCAGCACGAGCTCGGGGGGGTGCTCGCTGGGGTCGAGGGTGCCCCACGGCATGGCCTCGACCTCCGGGCGCAGCGCGCGGTAGCGCCGCTCCCAGCCTCCGCCGAGCATCTCCAGCTCGAAGACCTCGAGCGTCATGGGTTGGGAGTGGGCGTGCCCTGCGGGGGCGGCGGCGGTGGCATGAGGTTGCCCGGGGGCGGTGGCTGCGGTGGCGGTCGCGGTGGCTCGCGCGGGCGCTCCGGGGGCGGCATGAGGTTGCCGGGAGGCGGCGGTGGATCCGCCGGCGGCACGGGCTCTTGCTCCGGCTCCTCGGGCGGCGGCATGAGATTGCCCGGCGTCGGCGGCGGGTCCTCGGGCTGCGGCTCGGGCGGCATCAGGTTGCCCGGAGGTGGGTTGTCGGGGGGCCGGTCACGGCAGCCGGGGATCACGAGGGTGGCTGCACCCGCCGAGGCGATCAGGAGTTTGCGCCGCGTCCACTTCATGACGGTCATCCTACACAATCCTTTCGGTTGGAAGTCAGTCATGCGTCGCGTGTCATGTCATGGCGCCAGGTCATGCATCTGTGCATGCCCCCTAGCCGCGGATCGGCGTTCTCGGCCAGACCGCCCGTCGCTACATCGAGGGGCATGTCACTCACCACCACTCGCTCCTCCATCCTCGTCATCGAGGGCCACCCCGACGGCCAGAGCTTCGTGGGCGGTCTCGCCCGTGCCTACGCCGAAGGGGCGCGCGCCGCTGGCTCCGTCGTCGAGACCGTGCGCCTGGCCGAGCTGCGCTTCGACCCTGTGCTGCATCACGGCTTCCATGGCGAGCAGCCACTCGAGCCCGACCTCGTGCGCGTGCACGAGGCCATTCTCCGCGCAGGGCATGTGGTCTTCGCGTTTCCCACGTGGTGGGCCGCGCCTCCCGCGCTCGTGAAGGGCTTCGTCGACCGCACGTTCTTGCCCGGCGTGGCCTTCCGTTTCGAGCCCGGCGCGTCGCTGCCGACGGGGCTCTTCGCGGGCCGCTCCGCGAGGCTCATCACCACCATGGACAGCCCGTCTTGGTGGTACCGGCTGAAGCACGGGCGGGCGGTGCACCGCTCGTTCATCAGCGCCACGCTCGACTTCGTCGGCTTCGCGCCCGTCGCGTCACGCACGGTCTACAAGGTGCGTGAGCTGGACGAAGCCGCGCGCGAGGCCGCGCTACGCCGTGCGTCCCGCGACGGTGCGCGTGACGCCGCGGCACTCCACGCGCGAGGCGCTCAGCGGCGCGTGTGGCAGTGGAAGCAGGTGTAGTCCTCCATGCCGAGCAGCGTGCCCATGGTGGGCGTGACCTCGTCGCGCATGAAGCGCACGGCGTCGCCCTGAGTGGCCTCCATCGCGGCCCAGCCCGAGCTGCCGGGCTCGGGCAGCCGGAAGATGGTGGCCACGGGCATCTCGAAGTGCACCTCGCGCATGTTCGTGCCGTGGCAGGTCTCGCAGCTGAAGCCCTGATACTCCTGCGGGTCGTGGCGCGCGAACAGCTCGTGCATGATCGGGAGCACCTTGCCGATCATGTAGAACTCGCGCTCCTCCTCGTTCATGTCGGCCCACGGGGTGTCCGGCCCGGTGATGCCGAGGGCCTCGATGGCGCTGCCGTGGTACTCCGTGCCGGTGTTCTCGGGCACCTCGTCGCCCCAGTCGTCGTCGTCTTCGCTCGCTTGCTCGCTCGTGTCCCCAGTGCTCCCGCTCGACCCCGCGCACCCGCTGAGCGGCAGACCGAGGGCGAAGGTCAGGCACATCAGCACGCGCAGGGCGTGCGGTGTCGTGATGCGCACCGGGGGGCGGCGGGCGGGGGTGCGGAGGAGATCCGGGGCGGCGTCGAGCGGGGCGTTCATCGTCGCTACCTTCGCACAGCGGGAGCGCCCCTGGCCACCTCTTGCAGCGCGATCGCGAACCGACGCGCGGTCGGCGCGCGAGCACGCGTGAGGACCGCGTGTCGGTGCGCGAGACCCGACCATGGTCCGGTGATCGCGCTCAACGTTGACAGCCGCGTCGGGAGCTTGGCATCACGAGGAGATGTCGGACTCAGGAGCTCCCCCAACGCGCCCCTCCATCCAGCGCAGCGACCGTCCTCAGACGCTCGCTGCGGCCTCCCTTCACGCGTTCGCTGCGCTCGTCGCGCTCGCGACCTGTGGGTGCCTACGACCCATCGTACCGAGCGTCGATGCGTCACGACCCAGCTTCGTCTCGGTCAGCGTTCCATCGTCGGGCGGGGGCGACGCCCACGACCTGCTCGTTGGCGTCACGGAGGTCACGCGTGGCCAGTGGCGCGACGTCATGGGCACCGAGCCCTACGGGTCCGACTGCGACGACTGCCCGGTGCGGATGGTGTCATGGTACGACGCCGCGGCGTTCGCCAACGCGCTGAGCCAGCGCGAAGGGCTGTCGGCGTGCTACCAGCTTTCCGATTGTTCGGAGGCGCCGCCGTACCAGCGAAGCGCGCCCGGTCGAGCCTACAGCCACGAGACGGGTCTCTACTGCGCCACGGTCGAATCGGTGGGACCTTCTTGCTCGGGCTATCGTCTTCCGAACCGCGCCGAGTGGGACGCATACGGCGGCGTCTCGGCGCTCCACCAGAGCCGTCGGCGCGCGCACCGCTACGCGAACGCAGCCGGGCCCACCCCGCGCCGCGTCACGGTCGTCGCGACCAGGCTGCCCAACGAGCACGGCATCTACGACACGCTAGGGAACGTCGAAGAGTGGCTCGACGTCGAGGTCCCTCCGTTCGACGAGGTGCATCGCTTTCGTCGCCACTTGACGCAGCAGCGGTGGTTCCTCGCCGCGGGGACGTGCTTTCGCTCGGACCTCCGTGACCTCCGCCCGAACTACTTCGTGCGCGATGCCGGCTCGTGGGGCCGCGACTGCCACGGGTTCCGCGTAGTGCGCACCGCGCCGCCGGCCTCGTAGCGCGTCGCGCGCGTCTTCCATCGGGCGCTCGCATGGCGAACTCGCGCTTAGGGCGCTGGCCTCGAGAGGCTGAACCGAGTGACGCCTCCCACGCGCAGCGCGTCCACCACTGCATCCACGGCGCCATAGGGAACGGTTGGGTCCACCACCAGCACCGCGTGCGTCCTGGGATCTCGTGCGCGCGCCGCCCGGGCACGCTCGGCGAGTTCGACGAGGCTCACGGCAGACACCAAGGCGTCCGCGCCGTCCCCAAGGAGGCGCAATTGGAGCGTCTCATCCGCCGCCACCGTGATGTGCAGCACCGTCGGCGCCGTTGAACGCGCACCCACGTCGGTGGGGCTCGAGCCTCGGCCCGGGGGCGGGGTCGTGGCTTCAGCGAGCGCGCGGGTGTCGAGCAGGGGCGAGTGGGTCGCTGCCTCCAGCTCGATGATCGACTCCTGTCGCGCCCCGTGATGTAGCGTGATCGTACGCGGGCGCCCGTCAGCGCCTGCGGGGCCGCGCGCGACGATCACGAACGTGTCCGGCTCGAGGGATAGGGTGCACGCGGGGCCTGCGCGGCGCGCGTCGGGCAGGGCGCCCCCCGACTCTCCCAACCCCTGGCTGACCACGAACGCTGAGGCCCCGGCAGTCTGCGAGCCGCCGCGCAGGGCAAAGCCCTGGTCGCTCCACGGGTCCGCGCTGGACACGACGCATGTGGATACCATGACGAGCGCTGCGGCCGACGCTGGTTGGGCCAGCTCCACCGCCTCCATGAGCCACAATGTCACCTCCACGGAGTCGTCGCGGAAGTCGAATACGAGCCGCGACCCGTCTGCCTGGTGCGTCTGCTGGAGGGCGAACGCCGAGGCGAGTCCTCCCGTCCCCCGCGACATCGCCGTCACCTCGTAAGCCCCTCGAAGCGGGGGTTCCGCGCCAGAGGGAGGTGGATGGGAGCTCGGTGCGCTCCCCGCCGCCGACGAGCAGGCGGGCGCGAGGGCGGACGCGACCACGAGAGTGAGGAAGCCGAGCCACGGCGCGGGCTGCATGTGCGTGAGAGTACGGGCGCAGCCAAGCGCGGATCCAGGCCCAATGCGGGCCCATGACGGGAGACGAACTTGGCGTGTGGATGGTAGATCAGGTGCATGAGCCACCGCCGCGTCGCCGTCGCATCCGTCTGCATCCTCGCCATGACCCTCGCCGGAACTTCCGGCTGCACCCCCATGACCACCGTCACGGCCGTGGGGTATCCCACGCCCTCGGCGGCGCCGCGCGTCACGAACTCCCCCTTCGCCATCGGCAACGGGCGGGTCTTCGTGGTCACCCCGGCCTACCTGCAGGTGGTCGCCCCCACGCTCGCCGATCAAGCCGACAAGATCGACGAGGGCTACGCCGAGGCCGTCGACAGCGGGCGCGCCGTCATCCCCGAGTACGCGACCGTGGCGTCGGCGTTCGAGCGGCACCTGCTGGACGCGGGGTTGCAGCCCATCGCCGAGGACACCCTCACGTCGGCGCTCTCGGACGAGGCCGTGTCGGCGCGCTTCGATGCGCTCGCGCGCGAGCAAGGCGCCGTGACGCTGTTGCAGCTGGCCATGGAGGTGGGGCCGCGCATCGACGCGTCGCTGGCGCTGCTCGTGCGCTCGTCGCGGCTCGGCTACACCGACCGGCCGATCGTGTACTTCCCGGGGCCGGCGCGCTGTGAGCCGCTGCGCATCCAGCCCCTCGAGGCGCTGCTCGACGTGGCGCTCGTGGCCACCGACACGGGCGACATCTTGTGGAGCGGCGAGATGACGCTGCGGGCCAGCGACCTGCTCCCGGAGCCCGTTACGTTCCCGCGCGGGCCGCACCGCGCACAGTTCACCCACCAGTACAGCCCCACCTTCATCATCTACGGGCAGGACGACGGAACACGCTGCGGCACCACCTCCATCGGTGGGTTCTTCTGCATGGAGTGGGGCGCGAACAGCGGCGGCTGCCTCACGGTTGCGCCCGCGTTCCCCGAGGTGAACGCCTACATGGTGGACGAGACGGTGCGGCGGCTGGTGGAGATCATGACCCCGCTGGCCCACGTCGCGGAGCAGTAGGCGCGCCGCGCGCCGCCGGGTATGGTTGCGCGGTGAGCCACACATCCGAGTTCGAAGGTCAGCACGTCGTCGTCACCGGTGGAACGGGGGCGCTCGGGCGCTCCGTCGTGGGGGCGCTCCTCACGCGCGGCGCGCAGGTGCACATCCCGGTCATGTTCCCGCGCGAGCTCGAGGGCTTCCCGTACGTCAAGCAGGTGCACGCGGTGGAGGGCGTCGACCTGCGCGACGAGGCCAGCTGCGCGGCGTTCTTTGGCAGCGTCGAAGGGCCGCTCTACGCGTCCATCCACCTCGCGGGCGGCTTCTCCATGGCGCCCATCGAGGACACGAGCGTCGCGGATTATCAGAAGCTGGTGGACCTCAACCTCACCACGTGCTTCCTGAGCTGTCGCGAGGCCGTGCGCTGCATGAGTGGGGAAGGGCGCATCGTGAACGTGGCCGCCAAGCCCGCGCTGGTGCCGACCGGCGGACTCGTCGCGTACAGCCTGACCAAGGCCGCCGTGGCAGGCCTCACGCTCTCCCTGGCCGAGGAGGTGCGTGAGCGCGGCATCTGGGTCAACGCCGTGGTGCCCTCCACCATGAACACGCCTGCCAATGTGGCCTCCATGCCGGACGCCGACCACGGCGCGTGGCCCACCACGGACGACGTGGCCGCGACCATCGCGTTCCTGGCGTCGCCCAGCAACCGCAGCACACGCGGCGCGCTGGTGCCGGTGTACGGCCGCACCTGAAGCCATCGTCGGCGGCACCCTTGGAACGGCCCGGGGGCGCCGCGAGACCACGACAGCATGCACGATGGGTCGCGTCTCTGCCGTCGGGTCGCTCAGATGCGCAGCGCGCCGGACACGATCTGCTCGTGCAGGGCGCTCGTGAGCGGCTCGTAGCTGCGGCCGTTCCAGAAGTAGAGCGGGTCGTCCCCCACGGCGCTCGGGTCGAAGCCCTCGGCCTTGAGCTCGGTCTTCACGTACTTGAAGCTGGCGGTGAGCTGCAGCTCACGCTGCACGCGGATGAAGAGCGGCCGCGAGTAGGCCGGCAGGCTCTTCTCGACGTGCGCGGACAGGGCAGGCACGTCCAGCTCGCCGTTGGTCACCACGGCCGCCATGCCCGCGCGCCCGTCGCAGCCGGGCACCTCCACGCCGTACACGTTGGCTTCGCGGATGCACGCCGCGTCCGTGAGCACCAGCGCCACCTCGCTGGTGGCGACGTTTTCGCCCTTCCAGCGGTACGTGTCTCCCAGTCGATCCTGGAACGACACGTAGCTGTGGTCGTGCAGGCGCACGAGGTCGCCCGTGTTGAAGTAGTTCTTGCCGTCGCCGAACGGGTTCTCCAGCACCTTGCCGGCGTTCTTCTGCTTGTCCACGTAGCCGTCGAAGCTGTTCACCTTGTTGATCTGACCGAGCAGGATGCCGTCCTCGCCGGGCTTGGCCTTGGTGCACAGGTTCGTCTGCGCGTCGCGCGAGACGTCGGCCGTGCCCTCCTCGGCCTTGGCCACCACCTGACCGGGCATGAGCCGCCCCAGCATGCCGGGCTTCCCGTCGAAGTTGACGATGCCCACGTTGCCCTCCGTGGCGCCGTAGAACTCACGCACCGTCGGGATGTTGAAGCGCTCGACGAACGGGCCCCAGATGTCGGGACGCAGCCCAGCGCCCACCACCATGCGCAGCTTGTGGCGCTTCTCGGACGGGCGCACGTCGCTGCTCATCAGGTAGCGGCACAGCTCGCCGATGTAGGCGAACACCGTGGCCCCGTCGCGCTCGCAGTCGTCGAAGTGCTGGCTGGCGGAGAACTTGCGGCGCAGCGAGCAGGTGGCGCCGCCGACGAGGGCCATGCCGTAGCCCAGGATGAAGCCGCTCGAGTGATAGAAGGGCAGGCCCGAGGTGTAGACCACGTCGCTGGGCGTGATGTGCGCCACCGGCCCCGCGAACACGAACATGGCCTTCATGACGCGCTGGTTCTTCATCATCGCGGCCTTGGGCAGCCCGGTGGTGCCCGAGGTGTAGATGTAGACGAACGGGTCGTGGATGCTCTGCTTGGTGCTCTGCTCGGGGTTGTGCGCGGGCGCTGCGTCGATGATGGCGTCGAAGTCCACGCTGCCGGGTAGCTCGGCGCGCAGGTCGCCGTCACGCATCATGAGCACGCGCTCGGCGGGCACGGGCAGCGCGTCGCCCAGGTCGCGCACGCTCTCCGTGTGCTCTGCGCCCAGCAGGATGTAGGAGGGCTCGCAGATCTTCAGCGCATGGGCCAGCTGCGTGCCCACCACGTGCGTGTTGATCAGCGCGCTGACCACGCCGATCTTGTTCGCGCCCATGCAGGCCACCAGGTACTCGATGCGGTTGTCCATCAGCAGCGCGACGACCTGCCCCTTCTGGACACCGAGCCGCTCGAGGGCGTGCGCGTACTGGTTGGCCCGCGCGTTGAGCTCCTGGTACGTGAGCTTGCGGCCCTCGAACAAGAGCGCCGGGTGGTTGGGCTGCCGCGCCGCGTGCCGCTCCAGCAGCACCGCCGGGCTGAGGTTCTGCTTGTCGCGCAGCTTGTATCCGGCCAGCCAGATGCCGTAGCCGATGGTGCTCACCATGCGGGCGTTGCTGCGGAGGATCTCGGTGTCCAGTAGTGCCATGTCGGGGAGTGTGCGCTGAAATGAATGGCGGTTCAATCTGCCGCTCAGCTCGGCGGGCTGTCGGGCTGGGCGTCCGGGTGCGCGGCGGCCCAACCGGCCAGCGCCTGCGCGCGGGCGTCGATGTCCACCAGGGCCCCGAGGGCGTCCAGCGACACGCCCAGCACACGCGCGTTGTACATCTGCGGCACCAAGCACACGTCGGCGAGGGTGGGCGTGTCCCCGAACAGAAAGGCCCCACGCGTGGCACGCGAGCGCTCTTCGAGTGCGACGAGGCCCCGCCCCACGAAGTGCCGGGCCCAGTCTCCGAAGTCCGCGCCCAGGCTGGTGACGTGCTGCAGCACCGACAGGTTCTGGAGCGGCTGGATGCCCGAGTTCACCAGCTCCACCAGCTCGCGGACGCGGGCGCGCTCGAGGGGCGTGCTTGGCAGCAGCGCAGGCTCGGGATGGACCTCCTCCAGGTACTCCATGATGGCGACCGACTGCGCCAGCTGCGCGTGGCCCTGGTCGGCGCCGAGCTCGAGGACGGGCACCTGGCCCATGGGGTTGCGCGCGCGGTGCTCCGCTTCGCGCTGTGCCCCAGTGCCGAGGGCGACCGGGACCACCGTGTAAGGCAGCTGCTTGTGGGCAAGGGCTAGGCGCACGCGATAGCTCGCGCTGCTCCGGTAGAAGGCGTAGAGGCGCATGGCGCGCACGATAGCAGCCCGTTCCGGGGTGAGCGCACACGGTGTTCGTGGTACCCCTCGCTCATTCAGCGGTACCCGACGTGGACAAGGTCGACATTGCAGCGTTCCTCGAGCTCGGGCTCGGCGTCTTCGTCGGTACCCGGGACGCCCAGCGGGTGCCGCACGGGGTCTCGGGCTCTGCCGTCAAGCTGCTCTCGGAGGGGCGGGCCGTGGTGTACGTCCCAGAGCACGAGTGCGCGCAGGCGGTCGCCAACGTCCTCGACAACGGAGCCATCGCGGTGCTGTTCGACCAGCCCACCACACATCGTGGCTACCAACTGAAGGGGAGGGTCACCGCCGTGCGCGCCGAGACCGCGGAGGAGGCCGAAGAGGTGCGGGCCTTCGTGGGGCGCCTGATGGCCGAGTACGCCGTGATCGGCGTCGCGCCCGAGGTCATCGAGCGGCTCGTGTTCTCGCCGTGTCGCGCGATCGAGTTCGCGTACGACGAGGTGTACGAGCAGACTCCGGGCCCGGGGGCGGGCAAGGCTGTCCAGTCGACGGGGGACGCGTGAAGCTCTCGGACCTCGCCCCATGTTTTCAAGGCGTCACGCCTGCGAGCATCGCCACGTGTGACGCGGACGGCGTGCCCAACGTGACCCTGCTGAGCCAGGTGCACTACCTGGACGAGCAGCACGTCGCCCTCTCGTGCCAGTTCTTCAACAAGACGCGCCGCAACGTCGACCAGAACCCGTACGCCAGCGTGCGCCTCTGGCACCCGGTCACGCTCCAGCCCTACGTGCTCGCGCTGCGCTTCCAGCGGGCCGAGACGAGCGGGCCGCTGTTCGACGAGATGTCTTCGCGCATCGACGCCATCGCGCGCGTGACGGGCATGCAGGGCATCTTCAAGCTGCTCAGCGCAGACGTCTACGAGGTGTGCTCCATCGCGGAGGTCACGGGCGCCTTGTCGCCCGCGGGGGCAGAACCGCAACGCGCGTCGCCGAACGTGCCGCGCGACACCGAGATGCGTCGCGCGGAGCTGCGCGGCCTACAGCAGCTGAGCGCTCGCATGTGTCGGGCCCGCACGCTGGACGAGCTCTTCGGGGCGCTGCTCGAGAGCGTCACGTCGCTGCTCGCGGCACCCCACGCCGTGCTCCTCTTGCACGACGAGGCGCGAGGGCGCCTCACGGCCATCGACAGCAAGGGCTACGAGCGCAGCGGCGCGGGCGCGGAGGTGCAGGTCGGCGAAGGGCTCATCGGTGCGGTGGCGGCCTCGCGGATGCCGCTCGCGTTGAGTGGCATGCACGCGGTGCGACGCTACGCGCGCGCCGTCCACGTCGCCGCGCGGGAAGGCGGGGCTCCGCTGGAGGGAGACATCCCGCTCCCCGAGCTGCACGACGCGCAGGCGCAGCTGGCCCTGCCGCTCGTCGCGGACGACCGCTTGGTGGGTGTCCTGGCGCTCGAGAGCCGCGACCCGCTGGCGTTCGAGGAGTGGCATCAGGCCTACCTGACCTTGCTCGCGAACCAGGCCGCGTCGGCCATCGCGGTGCTCTCGGACCGAGACGACGAAGACGAAGCCGACGCGCCGTGCCCCGAGTCCCACCCGCTCCCAGCGCGCACGCGGCGCTTCACCTGGTTCTCGGCCGACGAGAGCGTCTTCGTGGACGGCGAGTACCTCATCCGCAACGTGCCGGCGCGCATCTTGTGGAAGCTCCTCAGCGAGCACGCCGACGGGCGCTGCGAGTTCACCAACCGCGAGCTGCGGATGGACGCGAGCCTGGGCCTGCCGGCGCTGCGCGACAACCTCGAGAGCCGCCTCATCTTGTTGCGCAAGCGGCTCGAAGAGCGCTGCCCCGACGTGCGCCTCGTGTCCGTCAAGCGCGGTCGCTTCGTGCTGGAGCGTGACTGCGAGGTCGTCCTCGAGACGCGCTGAGGGGCGCTCTCGGGGGGCACCCACGCGCCTCTCGGACCGTTAAGAACTTCTTAGCAAACCGGTAGCGAACACTTAGCAACCGCGCGCGGTTCGCGGCGCTATCTCATCGGTGCTGGTGCTTCCCAGCCACGCACCCCGGAGACGTTCATGACCGCGCATCGCTACAACTTCTACAAGATCATCCACAAGGGCATCCGCCGTGAGCTGGGCGAGCTGCTGCGCCTGGCCGCCGAGCTCGACGTCGACGACCGTGACGCGACCAACCCGTACCTCGCGCGTCTGCACGCGTCGCTCGCGCTGATGGGCGCCCACGCTCACCACGAAGACGCG
This sequence comes from Sandaracinaceae bacterium, assembly GCA_020633055.1. NCBI lineage: Bacteria > Pseudomonadati > Myxococcota > Polyangiales > Sandaracinaceae > Sandaracinaceae bacterium. Next base: position 261,697 of record JACKEJ010000009.1, read on the forward strand.
CACATCGAGCCGCTGGTGGAGCGCTTCGCGCCTGCCCTGGCTCGCCGCATCTTCGCCACGCACCGTGTGCTCGATCAGCAGGAGCACGAGCTGCTGCGTCGCGCCGAGGTCATGCGCGAGCGGGCCGACGCGGGGCACGCGTTCTATCTTGCGCTGACGCGCTACGTCGCCACCCAGCTGGGTCACATGGCGGAGGAGGAGACCGAGGTGATGGAGCTGCTCTGGGAGCACGTGAGCGACGAGGACCTCCTCGCGGTCGAGGGTGCCATCGTGGCCAGCTGCGCGCCCGAGGAGAACGCGGTCTACATGGAGTGGATGATGCACGGCGTGAGCGAGCCCGAGCGCGTGGCGTTCCTTGCGGCCATGCGACAGGCGGCGCCCCCGGAGGCCGTCGCGCACGCGGAGCTGCTCGCGCAGGCGGCGCGGGAGTCGCGCGCGGCGGCGTAGTCTCGACCCACGGTCCCAGCGTCATGGGGGGCCGAGGTGCAAGCGCACGCCGAGGTGCAGGCCTGGCCACCCCAGCACGCGCTTGCCACCTCCGTCGCGCAGCGTAGTCACGAGCGCGGGGGGCGCCTGGGGGTGCTCTCCGGCGTCCTCCGTGTGCAGCCACTGGTAGCTGGGCGCGATGAACAGCCCGACGCGACCAGGCAGACGGACCTCCACCGGCAGCCGGACGGTGACCAGCATGCTCTGCCGGTTCTGGCTGCCGCGCAGCATCCAACCCAGCAGCGCGTCGAGGTCGAGCTGCGCGTGACGGGTGGACACGAGCCGCACGCCGAGCCCGGTGAACACCAACAGGCGCGGTCCGCGCGGACCGACGCGGGCTCCGACCCCGTAGAGGTTGTGCACCAGGCGCCCACCGTGCGTGAGGTTCACCACCAGCATCCCCGACTCGCTTCCCCACGCGTCGATGGAGGTGCGTCCGTTCCGGACCACGCTCACGAGTCCGATGGGGGCGGCTGCGTCCTTCGAGATGTTCACGAGCCCCAGCTGCAGACCCCGCACCTCGCCTGCGACGTTCACGACGCCGAGCTGCGCCCCTTCGACGCGCCCTGTGGCGATGTTGACCGGCGCCAGCTGGACGCCGCGCACGGGTCCGAGGACGACGTTGAGCCCGCCAGCGACCTGGAGGCCACAGGCGAAGCCCGTGAGCACGTTGAAGCCACCGCCAAGCTCGAAGCCGTGGAGACCGCGCGCGAGCCCCCCCGCGAGGTTGAGTGAGAAACCACGCACCGCGTCGCGACCCGCGCGCATGGAGGAGCTGCCCACTCCGGGCAGGAGGTCGACGCCGACGCGGGACCCACGCGCTCGCTCGGTGCAGGGGTGGGGCGGTGGCGGTGCGCCCGGGTCGGCGGCGACTGGACCCGGTGACACACGGTCATCCTCCCCAGTCATCGGCAGCGCAGCGAGCTCGTCCTCGCCTTGGTCTTCGTCTTCGTTGTCGCCCGAGCCGGTCGACGGCGGGCTCGCGTCCGATGGCGGCGGCCCTGGATGGGTCGTGTTGGCTGCGGCGACAGGGGACGACCCCGAGGTGTCGGCTGCGGATTCGGTGTCTCGCGTTGGCTGCGGCGTCAACGCGGAGAGCAGCTCGCTCGTCTGGTCTTCCACGAGGTTGATGATGACCAGCGCGACGGCCTCCCCCGCGAGGCGCGCGTCGGGGGAGAGCGGGATGGTCCGCTGAAGCTCGGCCGCCGTGTGGCCCACGTAGCGCACGTGCGCGCGCTCGCCTTCGCGCACGACCAGCACGGCGCGCTGCCCGGTCAAGGGCGGCGCGTCCACCACCGTCCAGCGTAGCGTCGAGGCGTTGGCGAGCTGTGCGCGCAGCGCCTCTCGGTCGAGCGGCACGTCGGGCGCGACGTACACGGGGGTCAGGTCGGGTGCGGATGTGTCCGCCCCCGCTTGGGCGCTGACGGAGGGGACGCCGGCCAGGGCAGCCAGCGCCGACAGCGCCGATAGCGCCATGAGGGCCCTGGCCGTCCAGGCCTGGCGGTGAGCTGCCCGCATCGTTCAGCGCGCCCGGAGGGCGTCGAGCAGTTGCTGCGCCTCGGCGCGACGGTACCCGCCACCCACGCTGCCCGAAGCGAAGGGGAGCAGCGCCCGCTCTGCGGCGTCGCTCCGACCCAGGCGCACCAAACAGAGCGCGCGGTTGTAGCGCGCCTCGAGCGCGAAGGTGCCCTGCGGGTGCTCCGCCAGGTAGCGGTCCCAGGCCGCCAACGCAGCGCGCGGGTCACGTGTGACGAAGTGCGCGCGGTGGGCTGCCCGATACAGCGCGAGATCGGGGTCCTCCACAGCGTCCGAGCTCTCCGGTGCAGGCGCGGTGCCCCGTGGCGTGGTCGGGGTCGCGTCCGCGCCCCCTGCGCTCGTTGCAGCCGCGAGGCCCGACGAGGCTGTGGCGTCCCCCTCGCGCACGTCGGGTGAGGGGGTGGGCTGGTTCGGGCCGCTCCGCTCGTTGGACCCCGACACGATCTCCTCGACTCCCTGCACGGCGGACACAGTGGACCGCGCTCGGCTGGACACGGCTCCAGTACGGGGAGTCGCCCCCAGGCCGCTGGCTGGTTGCCGCGACCCTGGCGCGTCCGGCTGCGGTTCGCTCGGCGTCGTCGGTGTCGCGTCCGTGGCGAGCGTCAGGGTCTGGAGCTGTCCGGTCGGCGCGACGGGGGACGGCGCCAGGGCCGCTCCGTCGTCGCCTCCGTCGCCGCCGCCCTCGGCTACCGCGCCAAGGGGGTTGGGGGCGCCGGCGTGGGTGGGCCCGACCCCTCGCCTCCCATCCGCGCGGCCGCCCACTGGCGTCCCTGCATCGTCCCTGTGCGGCGCCACGCCCATGAACAGCCCTCGCACGGCGTCCACCATCGGCGCGAGCCGTCCCGTCGTCGCGGCCAGGGCCGTCGCGGCCAGGAGGAACGCGGCCAGCTGAAAGACCACCCACGTGAAGCGCCGCGGCGCGCGCTCTTGGCGGCCTGCGGCCTCCATGATGCGCCGCCGCGTGTGGCGCAGCTCGTCGAGCGGGGGCGGCCCTGCGTCACGCAACGCGCGCGTTGCCTGCGCGAGCAGATCGTCTTCGTCGGCGCTCATCGCAGCCCCCCTTCGCGCGCGCTCCGCGCCAGCGCCTCACGCAGCTTCTTCTTCGCGTGGAAGACCCGGGTGCGCATCGTGGCTTCGGGAGCGCCCGCGATCTCACCTGCCTCCTTCGCGCTGCGCTCCTCCACCTCGCACAACACGAAGGCCACGCGCTGGTCGAGCGACAGCTTGTCGAGCGCGCACGTCAGCGCGTCCGCCAGGTCGGCGCGCAGCGCGTCGTCTTCCGGCGAGACGCTCCCGCCACGGGGCTCGCGGGCGTAGCGCTCCATCGCCGCACGCCTTCGACTGGCGGCGCGCACGTGGTGCCGCGCGTGGTTGACCGCGATGGAGATCAGGAAGGAGCGCAGCGAGCTGCGACCCTCGAACCGGCCGACCACCTTGGGCAGGGTCATGAACGTGTCCTGCACCAGGTCCTGGGCCGCGTCCGCGTCTCCCACGAGTCGCCGCGCGAAGGCCAGCACGCTCGGCCCGTGCATGTCGTAGGCCTCGCCGATGGCTGCGGGCTCGGCCTGCTGGAGGCGCACGACGAGGCCATCGACAGGTCGAAGGGGGGCGGTGGTGGTCACGCAGGCGCTGTCTCTGCTGGTCATGGGGCCACCCGATGCGTGCCCGGTCCGAACCAGAACGTTCAAAGAAAGTGACGAGTGGGAGAGGCATAGCATGCGGGGCGGCCTCACCGGCTGAAGCGCAGCGTCACGCGCGCGGCGGCGGTCGTGGGCGTGCCGGCCGCGTCGAGCCCCGGGGTGAACCGACGTCCGGCGAGGCAGCGGCGCGCCCCGGCCCCGAAGCCCTCGCCCTCGGGGGTCTCACGGAGGACGCCTACGCGGCCGACCCCACCGTCTGGGCGCACCACCACCAGCACGACCACGACGCCCTGGTCGCTCGTGCTGCTAGCGGGGAAGTGTCCTCGACAGGCGTCGGGGTCGTCGAGGCGGGGCGGTCGGCTGAGCTGCGAGGCTGGTGTGATGCCGTCCCCACCAGGGGCGGGGGAGGCGGCGGGCGCCGCGGCTGCGTCGGTTCCTCCCGCCCGGGCGCCTTGCGCACCGTGGTCGGCCGTGCCGCCCCGCGCGACGACACCGTGGCCGTAGCTGGCCCCGCTCGCGTCGGTCACGAAGCGGACCGGAGCGGCCTGTGTCGGAGCGTCGGGGGCGGCCGTGAGCAGCGACCCCGCGCGCGCCGCTGGCGGGGCCTCCGCTTGGGGCGCCGTGGACGGCGGGGCGGTCCTGGCGCGAGCAGGGGCACGCACGGCGGGAGGCGGCGGCTGGCTCTCCGCTTCCGGGGGAGGCTCGGGTAGGGCGGGCGTGGGCACCGGCGCTGGAGGCCGTGTTGGTCTCACCCGCATCAGCTCGACGTCCAGCGCGGCTCGTGGCTGAGCTTGCGCGGGGGGGGTCTCCGGAATCGCGAGCGACAGTAGACCGAGACCCAGATGCAGCGCCCCGGCCAGGAGCCCCGCGCCGAAGGCCCCCAAGCCCTCACCACGCGCGCCGAAGCGCAGCGCCGCGTCGTAGCTGCGCATGGTCACGGCGCGGGGTCCACCGCGAAGCCGACGCGCACCACGCCGACGCCCCGCAGCGCGTCGAGCACGTGCACCACGTCCCCATGGCTGGCGCTCGCCGACGCCTGGAGCACCGTCCGCAGCTCGGGTTCCTGTGCCAGCCGCTCCGTCGCCAAGGCGCGCAGTGCGTCGTCGTCGGCCAGGAGCGCGCCGTCTGCTGTCACGCGTCCTGACGCGTCGATGCCCACCACCAGCACGGTCTGCGTCTCGTCCCCGGTCGCTGCCTGCGGCAGGTCGAGCGGCAGCGCGGGTGGGGACATCATCTTCGCCGTGACCATGAAGATGACCAGCAGCACGAGGGTGACGTCCACGAGCGGCGTCACGTTGATCTCGTGGATGCCATCGTCTCCCGTGAGCTTTCCGGCAGCCATCACGACACCTCCACGAGCGAAGCACGGACCCGGCCGAGCTCTTCCGTATCGGGCGTGTCTCGTGCCCGTGGGGCGCGCTGCGGTAGTGCGTCGCGGGGCACCTCGCTCGCGCCGGCTTCGCCCTCGAGGTGCGCGAGCAGCACGTGCGCGAGCGCGTCGGTGTCGTAGGCGATGCCCTTGATGCGCCGCTGGAAGCCGTTGTAGGCGGCGATGGCCGGGATGGCCACCGCGAGCCCGATGGCGGTCGCGACGAGCGCCTCGGCGATGCTCGCCATGACGGCCGCATTGGCTGTCGACCCGTCCCCGACGCCCAGCTCTTCGAAGGCCATCACGACCCCGACCACGGTCCCGAAGAGGCCCACGAAAGGAGCGTTGCTCCCGAGGGTGCCCAGGTAGCCCAGGCGCCGCTCGAGGCGCTTTCGCTGCAGCGCCTCGGCGCCCGCCATCGCCTCACGCGCGGCACGCACGCCGCGCCCGGCGTCGAGCAGCCCGGCCAGCACGACAGCTGCCTCGGCGGAAGAGGACGAGCGCATCAGCGCGCGCGCGCCCTCGTAGTCGCGCGCGTCCAGCAACGCGCTCAGACGTCGCGCGATGAGCTCGATGTCCTCCGTGATGGAGTGGAAGAACCACGCGCGCTCCACCATCACCGTGATGCTCGCGAGAGAGAGGAAGATCATGAACCACATGATCGGCGATGCGCCCATGGCCAGCAGGAGCGACTTGGTCTCGTTGACGACGTCCATGTCAGCTCATGCCCGCTCACGACACTGCCGTTCAAACAAAATCACTCGGACCGCAGACGGTCGCGCTCGTGAAAATCAATGAACGCAACGTCTTGGTGTGGGCACGACTCATTCGATGAACGACCCCACGAAAGATTCGCCCACGCGGCGCTTGCTGGTGAGCGCCGTGAGCCTCGCCGCGCTGCTCGTCGCGCCCATCGCGTCCGCCGACAGCCCCGCGCCAGTGCTCGTCCCTCCGCGCCTACTCGAGGCCGTCGACCCCGAGATCACGGACGAGCAGCGCACGACGCTGACGGTGCCGAGCGTGCTGCTCGAGCTGCAGCTCGACACCGAAGGCGCCGTCGCCGACGCGCGCGTACTCGAAGGTTCCGGCGTCGCGGAAGTGGACGCGTCGGTGCTGGCCGCGGCGGCGCGGCTGCGCTTCGAGCCCGCGACCCAAGATGGCGTGCCCATCCCCGCGGTGATCGCGTTCCGATTCTCGCTGCTGCCCGCCCTCCCACCGTCTCCCGAGGCTGGCGAACCCGCCCGGTCGCCAGGCGAATCCGCGTCGACGGGCCCATCGACCACGACCGACCCTGCCTCCACCACCGCACCCGGCGCGCCGCAGACCTCCGCGACGGCGTCAGCCGCGCGGGCGACCTCGGTGCCCGACGACCTCGAGGTGGCCGACATCGAGGTCGAGGTCCGCGGCGAGGCCCCTCCTCGTGAGGCGACCCGTCACGCCATCGAGGGGGTCGAGGTCCGACGCATCCCAGGTACGAACGGCGACGCCCTGCGCGCGATCGAGACCATGCCCGGCGTGGCGCGCCCCCCGGGCTTCGAAGGGCTCCTCGTGGTACGCGGGTCGGCTCCCCAAGACACCCAGGTGTTCGTGGACGGTGCGTTGATCCCGCTCGCCTACCACTTCGGCGGCATCTCGTCCGTGGTCCCCTCGGAGCTCCTCGAGCGCCTCGAGTTCCGCCCTGGCAACTTCGGGAGCGAATACGGTCGTGGGATGGGCGGCGTCGTCTCGCTCGACCTGCGCTCGCCGCGGCGTGAGGGGTTTGCAGGCATCGTGCAGGTGGACGCGCTCGACGCGCGCTTCGTCGTGGAAGGCGCGCTGGGCGAGCGCACCCGCTTCATGCTCGCCGGACGACGATCGTGGGTGGACGCGTGGCTCGGGCGGGTGTTCGAGGGGAGCGGGACGCGTGTGCGCACCGCGCCCGTCTACTGGGACTGGCAGGCGATCCTCGAGCACGACGTCAACGCGCGCACCACGGTGCGGCTCATGTTCATCGGCGCGGACGACCGCATCGCGCTGATCGTCGACGCCCCCGACGCGCAGGACCCCGAGTTCGGCGGTGCGCTCTCGGGTCGCACGGCCTTCACGCGTCTCCAGCTGCGCGTCGACTCGCGTCTGCGTGAGGGGCTGCGCTGGACGCAGGCGATCACCTTCGGGACCGAGGCGCTCAGCCTGCGGGTGGGCGACAACTACGCGCTCGCGGACACGTACACGCTGCAGGGGCGCTCGGAGGTGCGCGCCTCGCTCGGGCGCGCCGCCACGGTCGTCGGTGGGCTCGACGTCCTGTGGGCCAGCTACGACGTCTCCCTGCGCCTCGCGCCTTATCCGACGGCCAACGAGACCCCGGGCCCCAACTTCGGGCGACCGGCCCGGGTCGTCGAGGCGCAGCCCCGCACCTTCCGACCAGGTGCTTACGCACAGCTGGAGCTCACCCCCACGCCCGGGCTGCGCCTGATGCCCGGGGTGCGCGTGGACTACGCGCAGGACAACGGCCGCGTCACGGTGGACCCGCGCTTTGCTCTGCGCTGGGACGTCGTGAGCGCCCCGCGACGCACCACGCTCAAGGCCGCCGCCGGCCTCTATCATCAACCTCCGCAGCCGGTTGAGAGCTTGCTCGACCGTGCGTTCACGGTGCGCAGCAGCGCGTCCACGCACCTCAGCCTGGGCGTCGAGCAGCAGCTCACCTCGCACTTCGACGTCTCGCTCGAGGGGTTCTGGAAGCGCTTCGACGACCTGCCCGTCGCCCGCGGCGCGGACACGGACAGCGTGATCGGCGTGCGCTTCGACAACGCGGGCGAGGGGCGCGCCTATGGCGGCGAGCTGATGCTGCGCTACCGCCCCGGGGGAGGACCCTTCTTCGGCTGGCTCGCGTACACGTTGTCGCGCAGCGAGCGGCGCGACGGGAGCCACGGTCCGTACGAGACGATGGAGTGGGACCAGACGCACATCGTCAGCGCGGTGGGGAGCGTGGACCTCGGGCGCGGCTGGTCGCTGGGCGGGCGCTTTCGCTTCGTCACGGGCGCCCCACACACCCCGTACGTGGGCGGCGTGGTCGACCTCGACGCCGGCGCCTACGAGCCGGTCACGGACCAGGCTGCGTTCTCGGGGCGGCTCGCGTCGTTCCATCAGCTCGACCTGCGGGTCGACAAGACCTGGACCTTCGAGGCCATGCGGCTGACGGCCTACCTCGACATCCGCAATGTCTACAACCGATCCAACCCGGAAGGCATCCACTACAACTTCGACTACACGCAGTCGGCGCCCATGGCTGGGTTGCCGTTCCTGCCGGTCATCGGTCTGCGAGGTGAGCTGTGAACCACCGTGCCGCGTGGCGTGCGCTGAGCGCTGCCCTTCTCCTATCCGCGGGGCTGCCCTCGTTCCTCTCCCTCGCTGCATGCGCGGGCGACTTCGAGCCCGGTTCGCACCTCGGCTCCCTGCGTTTGCTGGCGGTGCGCGCCAGCGAGCCCATCGCCCACCCGGGGGAAGACGTGCTGCTCGAGGCGCTCCTGTACGACCCCGAGGGCGCACCCCGCGCGTGGGGCTGGGCGACCTGCACGCACCCGAGCGGTTCCACCGCGCAGGCGTGCATGGAAGCGTTGGACGAGGAGTCCTGGGTGCTCGGCACGGACCTCGACGTCCACCACGTGACCATCCCCGCCGACTTGCTGGCGTCCGTTCCGAGCAGCGCGCGCGACGCCGTCTACGTGGGCATCCTGGTGGCGGTGTGCCCCGGGAGCTTCGTCGACGGGGACACGCATGGTGTCCCCGTGGCGTGCGCTGCGAGCGACGGGCGTCGGCTCGAGCTCGACGAGCTGCAGGTGGGGTTCAAGCGCATCCGCGTGCGCGCCGAGGACCGCAACGCGAACCCCGCGATCACCTCGCTTAGCTGGGCGGGGCGGAGCTGGCCCGAGCTCACCGTGGAAGAGGCCGCGGCGTGCGATGGTGCGACCTACGAAGACTGCCCCGCCGCGCTGCGTTACACCATCGAGGTCGCCGTGACCCCGCCCGAGACGGGTGAAGACGAGCTGGGTGCGCCGTTCCACGAGCAGGTGATCGTGCAGTACTACGCCACGCACGGCCGCTTTCGCGACGAGGTGCGGACCGGCGACGAGCCCGAGACGAGCTGGGTGGCTGCCGACACCGTCCCCGGCGACGTGGTCACGTTCTACGTCGTGGTACGCGACGATCGAGGGGGCACGGCGTTCCTCACGCGGGAGCTCGTGGTGCGCTGACGGACCCCTCGGCCGGTGCAATCCGCACGCGCGCCGCGGCGTCGGACGCCGCGTACAGGCGGTCCCGCCAGCCCACCAGGTCCGCGAACTCGTCGGCCAGCCCCACGTGTGTCCAAGCCGCTCGCTGGGCGGGCAGCAGGCGTACGCGAGGATGCGAGACGGGCGCGACCCCTTGGAGCAGCGTCGCAGCCAGGATGTCGCAGGCGCTGAACGCGTCTCCGCGGAGGTGCTCGCGACCAGAGAGCGCGCCACGCAGGTCGGTCAGGACGGCTCGCAGCGTCGCCTCGTGGCGTGCGCCGTCGCCCAGGTCCGCGCCGTACTTTCGCGCCACGAAGCGTGCACCCAGCGCCCCAGCCGGCTTCATCAGATGCGCGAGCGGCCCGGGTGCGAGCGGCAGGACGCTCTCGCGCAGGGCCTCGGGGTCCGCCAGGATCGCTGCCGTGACGCGCGCTCTCGTCGCGGCGAGGCCGACCTCGACACGGCTCGCCCAGCGCTCGGTGTCTGGCGCGGAGGCCCCCAGGGAAGGTCCACCGCCATGCGCATCCGCGAAGCGCATGATCTCCACCGAGTCCCGCACGACGCCGCCCGGGTGGACCAGCAGCGGGACGGACACGCGCTCTCCGCGCGGCGCCCGCGCCCGCAACCGCAGCGCGGGCTCCCCGACCATGGGGACGTGCTCGCGGTAGCGGTATGCGATGCCGTGGTGCGCGAGGGCCCAACGCGCACGCTCCGTCCACGGCGAGTAGCTCAGCCCGACGAGGGTCAGCTGGCTCATCGGAGGTCTCCATGCGCGGCGACAGCCAGCGCCCGCGTCCCCACGGGTTCGGCGGCGTGGAGGGTGGGTGCCACATCCAGCTCGCCCGTCAGCACGGAGCGAACGAACGCGCCCACGCGCGCCGCAGCGTGCTCGGGGGTGCGCGGCCAGCGGTTGTGGACGTTCTTCGAAGGCAGCCCCTCCCAGACCTCCCGCACCACGCGTCGCTCGCGCAGCTTGGTCAGCGCGTGCTCCACGGCGGCCTCGGGCGCCAGGTCGTCGCCGACGATACGCAGGGCCAGCACGGGCGCCCGCCCGGCGCCCATCACCGCCTCCCCGTCGAAGCCCTCGAACATGTAGCTCCCAGTGCGCGCCAGCTGTGCCCACTGCCTGATCAGGCCCCGCGCCTCGCGCCCTCCAAAGCCGACGCGCTCGCCCGGGAAGTAGCCGAGGGCCGCCGCGAGCGCCGTGCTGACCGTCGTCAACACGCGAATGCGCAACGCTGCGGCACCCTCCCAGGCACGCCAGAAGGGCGTCCCGGATGCCACCAGGGCCACGCCGTGTACGCCGGGATGCAGCCCCGAGTCCAGCAGCGCCACCTGGCCGCCGATGGAGTGCCCCAGCCAGAACACGGGCGCGCCCGGCACCCACGCGCAGGCCGCCGCGCGCGCCGCCGCCGCGTGGGCCGCCACCTCGGGGTAGCCCCAGTCGACGCCGCGCGCCGCTCGAACGGGGCTCGCGCCGTGTCCAGGCACGTCGATCGCAGCGGCGTGCAGTCCCTCACGCACGAGGGCGCTCACCAACGGCGCGTAGTACGCGGCCCGCAGTCCGAGGGCTGGCAGGACGAGCACCAGCGGAGCCTCGGGGGAGGCCGCCAGGTGGAGCGTCTCGTCCTGGCGCCCGCCGAGCGTGTCGAAGGAGAAGGGGCGCGTGGCCTCGGGTGTCGCAGCGTCCATGCGCTCACCCTAGCGGCGAGCCGCCCGCCACGACATTGACATCCGTCAAGAACGGCCGGCTCGCGCGGCGCGCACGCGGCTCAGCGACTCTGGGGCCACACCCAGGTACGACGCGACGTGATAGCCCGGCATCCCGCGCACGATCTCGGGCTCCATGTGGGCCACGAAGAACTCGTAGCGCTCTGCCGCCGTCTTCCACTGGAGCATCCGCAGGCGCCGCTCCATCGACAGGTAGTGCCGCTCGGCGAGCACGCGCCGCATGCGCTCGGCCAGCGCACCGGGGTGGTCGCGCTCGAAATCGACCACGCGCGCTCGGGCGCCCTCCACGGGGGTCACCGCCTCCACCGTCTCCTCGGCGGGCGCGCCCAGCACCAGGCTGCTCAGCGCCACGACCACTGACGGGGGACACAAGAATCGCAGGTTCACCTCACGCGCCTCGTGCAGGTAGTAGGCGCGCACCAGCCCAGCGCCGAGCACCACCAGCTCTCGGCACACCTGCCCCTCGGGAAAGATGGTCTCGCCCGCCGCGTAGCGCACGGGCGTGAGGTATGGCGAAAGCAGCGCGCGCTCCTCGTCCGAGAACACCAGGTGCGGAGCCACCAGGGACGACACGTCGGTCATGGTGCTCGCAGCGTAGCGAACCTGGCCCCGACGACGAAGGGGGACGCGGCCCCCGAGAGGGCGCTATGCTCCGCCGACTCGCACAACACGAACGGAGCGTGAGATGGCTGGCGGTGGCGGCGGTGGAACGACATGGGTGAAGATCCTCGGGCTCGGGCTCGGGCTGCTCACGCTCTCCCACGGGCTGGTCGCGGCGAACGTCGAGGTCGGATTGCTGCACCCGGCGCTGCTCGCCATAGGCGGTCTGATGGTCGTCTTCGGTTCGTGCGAGGCGATGATCCTGTGCGTCGAAGGCATCGCCGCCCGCATGCGGTGGAACCCCTTCGTGGCTGGCAGCATGGCCGGCATGGCGGGCAACATCCCCGAGCTGATCATGCTGGGCTTCGTGTTGGCCGCGAAGCCGCGGCTGGGGTTCATCGTCGTCGCCATGACGCTCCACGTCGGTGCCATGGCGTTTGGGCTGTACAGCGCGCTGTTGCCGCGTGACGCGTCGGGACAGGCCCGTCTCCCGGAGCCGCTGGTGAAGCTCTCGACCGATCAGTTCGCAGGAGCGGCCGGGATCTACTTCGCGACCGGGCTCATCATGGTGTTGCTCCGCAGCTTCGGCGCGGGCAGCCACGGCGGCGAGGGGCTCGGCCCGTCGGACCTGTACATCATCGGCGCGCTGCTGCTGCTGGTGCAGGCGGTGGGCACCGTGGAGCTGATCAAGCGTTTCGGGACCACCCCTGATCGGGGTGAGTGGGTGAGCAGCGTCGAAGAGGCCGAAGAGGCGGACGAAGCGCCGGTCCCAATGGGGCGTATCGTTGCGTTTGGGGCCCTCGGTCTCGGCACCTCCGTCATCGGGGGCCACGCGGTGGGCGACTTTGCCGACATCTTGGTGTTGCGTCTCGCGGAAGCGGGGTACTCCGAGATGGTGGGTGCGTTGGTTCTCTCCATCTTCGCCTGCGCGGGCGGCTACATCATGATCGCCTCGGCCCACATGCGCGGCATGTACGACCTCGCGCTCGCGAACGTGTCGGGCGCCATCACACAGAACGCGGTCCTGGTCATGCCCGTCGCGCTCATCATGCTCGCCGCGTTCTCGCAGGTTGGGGTGATCGCGGCCCTCCCCAACGGCGCGGTCTTGCCCATCGACCTCGAGACCACCTCCGTGGTGCTGCTCTTGTTCCCGCCGCTGCTCATCTTGTGGAAGGCAGTCAAGGACGACGGGCGCGTCAGCTGGTCGGAGAGCGCAGCCATGGTCGCGGTGTTCGGGCTGACGCTCTACTTCCTCGCCGAGCACGGCTGACCCCCGACCCCGGCGCAACGAGCCCACCTGTAGGTGCATCGACCAGTACGAGTCGGAGGTGAACGGCCTCCGTACCGCGGCGGTCATGGGCGAGGCCGTCCTTCCGCTCACACCTCACCGGGACGGGCTCAGTCCGTCCGCGGTGGGAGCTGCGCGGGGGGCAGGTCGGGCTGCTCTCGGTCGGGCACGAAGAAGCAGATGCCGATCCACACGATGGACAGCACGAACGCCGGCAGCCCCAGCGGCTTGGGGTAGCCCTTGCCCTCGAGGTACACGGAGCAGCCCCAGGCCATCATCAGGCCCCCGGCGGCGCCCACCCCGTACTGCACCACGAGGATCTCGCGCCCAAGGTACGCCGCGATGTGCAGCGCGAGCCCGAGGCCCATCCACTTGTAGCCAACCTGTGCGGTGCCGGGGATCACCGCCCGCGTATAGCACGCCCCATCGCTTTGTCCGAAAAGCAACGCGGCCGAAATCAGCCCGAAACACAAGCCGTCCAACCTCCCCCTCGGAACGCTGAACGCTCGCGCCCTCCTGTGCGCAGAGTGGATAGGAGAAATTCGGATGGATGCGATCAACGGGGCGGACACCGCCTGGGTGCTGGTTTCGTGCGCGCTGGTGCTGCTGATGACGCCGGGTCTGGCGCTCTTCTACGGCGGCATGGTCAACAGCCGCAACGTGCTCTCGACCTTCATGCACAGCTTCATCGCGCTGGGCGTCATGACGGTCCAGTGGGTGGTCATCGGCTACTCGCTGGCCTTCGCGCCCGACGTGGGCGGCGGATGGCTCGGAGGCCTCGACTACGTGCTGCTGCACGGCGTGGCTCACGACGCGGTGCGCGACGGGACGACCATCCCGCACATCCTCTTCATGGCGTTCCAGATGATGTTCGCCATCATCACGCCCGCCCTCATCTCGGGAGCCATCGCGGAGCGCATGAAGTTCCGCTCGTACCTCGTGTTCATCGTGATCTGGGCGACGCTGGTCTACGACCCCCTCTGCCACTGGGTGTGGGGACCAGATGGCTGGCTCGGTGCGCGTGGCGCGCTCGACTTCGCGGGGGGGACGGTCGTCCACCTCAGCTCCGGCGCCGGCGCCCTCGTGGCCGCCATCGTGGTGGGCAAGCGCAAGCGCCCCTCGCCACCTCACAACCTGACCATGACGCTCACGGGCGCCGGGCTCCTGTGGTTCGGTTGGTTCGGGTTCAACGCCGGGAGCGCGCTGTCCTCGGGTGCCTCGGCGGCGCTCGCCCTCGTCAACACGCACATCGCTGCGGGCGCTGCGGCCTGCTCCTGGGTGCTCGCCGAGCGCGTCAAGCACGGCAAGGCCACGGCCCTGGGTGCAGCCTCGGGTCTCGTCGCGGGCCTCGTCGTCATCACCCCCGCGGCAGGCTTCGTCACGCCTCAGAGTGCGCTCATCATGGGCCTCGTCGCGGGTCCCGTCTGCTACGGGGCGGTGCTGCTCAAGAACCGCTTCGGGTACGATGACGCCCTCGACGCGTTCGGGGTCCACGGCGTGGGCGGCTTCCTGGGCGCCGTGCTGACGGGTGTCTTCGCCGTGGCGGCCCTCACGCCCAGTGGCGACGCCAAGGGCCTCCTCGAGGGGGAGACCCACCTCTTCATCGAGAACGTCCTCGGCGTGGTCGTCGCCGCCATCTACTCCGGCGTCGTGACCTTCGTGGTCCTCAAGGTCATCGAGAAGACGATGGGCCTGCGCGTCGAAGACGAGCAGGAGTTCGAGGGCCTCGACACCGCGCTCCACGGCGAGAAGGGCTACCTCTTCGGCGGCGCGGGGGCGATGGCCACGGAGGAGTAGCCCGTCCCTGTCGAGGGCTTGAAACCGCAGTGATACCGGGGTGCAACACGCGCCAGCGCCCCGGAATTGCGTTGACCTGGGGCGACCCACGCGAGCATTCTGGGGGTTACCACCTAGAGACGCCTCCGCGGCCAAGAGACCCACGGGTCGACCCCATGCACCTCGACTTCGCCGAGCTCGACAAGATCTACGACGCCGGGCGTACCACCGTCTACAGCGGGCTCGTGCTGCCGGACGGTCGGCGCGCCGTCGTGAAGACCATCCGCGACGCCTTTCCCTCCCGTCGTGTCGTCCGTGGCTTGCGCCAAGAGCATCGCTTGCTCGAGTCGCTGGACGTCCCCGGGGTCGTCAAGACCTACGGGCTGGTGGAGCAGGACGGCTGGCTGGGCCTGCTCCTCGAGGACTTCGGCGGCGTGTCGCTAGCCAGCGCCTGCCGTGGCCGCCGGCTGAACGTCGATACGTTCCTGGAGGTCGCCATTGGCGTGGCGGACGCGCTCGCCAGCGTCCACGCGGCCGGCATCATCCACAAGGACGTCAGCCCCAGCAACATCGTCTGGAACGTCGACACGGGCGCCGTGAAGCTCGTGGACTTCGGCATCTCGGTGCGCGCCTCCCACGACCGCGCCGCGCGCGACCCGGGCGAACTCGAGGGCACGCTCGCCTACATGGCGCCGGAGCAGACCGGTCGGACGCACCGGCGCATCGACTGGCGCACGGATCTGTACGCCCTCGGCTGTTCGCTCTACGACGCGCTGTTGGGCCGCCCGCCCTTCGACTCGGACGACATCCTCGAGCTGGTGCACGCCCACCTGGCGGTGGCCCCGCGGCCGGCGCACGAGCTGGATCCCTCCGTGCCGCCCGCGCTGTCCGACGTGTTGCAGTGCCTGCTCGCGAAGAACGGCGAGGACCGCTACCAGAGCGCCTTCGGCCTCGCAACGGACCTGCGGCGCATCCGCGACAGCCTCGACAAGACGGGGCGCTGCGACAGCTTCCCCCTCACAGTGGCCGCGGCACCCAACCGCTTGGAGGCTCCGGACAAGCTCTACGGGCGCGAGCGCGAGCTGACGTGGCTACGCGAGCGCTTCCGCGACGCTGCGCAAGAGGGAGCCAGCCTGTGCCTCGTGTCCGGCTACTCGGGCATCGGCAAGACCGCCCTCGTCGAGCACGCCGAAGCCGAGAACGTCGCGCAACAGGGCACGTACGTCGCGGGCAAGTTCGACCAGTTCAAGCGTGGCGTGCCGTACGCATCGCTCATCGCCGCGTTCGAGCAGCTGGTCGGTCAGCTCCTCGCCCAGTCGGCCGAAGTGAGCACGGTGTGTCGCGACCGCATCCTCGACGCCGTGTCCCCCAACGCGCAGGTGCTCGTCGACGTCATCCCCGACCTCCGCCTCCTGCTCGGCGACCAGCCGCCCGTCGCGGAGCTGCCAGCGGCCGAGGCCGAGAACCGCCTGAACGTGGTGCTGGGGCGGTTCGTGCGCGCCCTGCCCGACCCGGGGCGGCCGTTCGTCATCTTCCTGGACGACCTGCAGTGGGCCGATCTTCCGTCGCTGCACGCGATCGGGCGCTTCGTGACGGACCCACAGGCGCGGCAGCTGCTGATCGTCGGGGCGTACCGCGAGAACGAGGTCGGGGCGGCGCACCCGTTGCGCGCCGTGATCGAGCGCGTGCGTGAGGCTGGGCGCCTGAGTGAGCTGCACATTGGCCCCCTCACGCGCGAGGACACGGGGGCGTTGGTGAACGACGCCCTCGGTGGGGCCGTGGGCGCGGCGGCGGTCGCGGACATCTGCTACGAGAAGACCGCGGGCAACCCCTTCTTCCTCAACCAGTTCCTGCAAGGGCTGTACGCGCGGGGCCTGGTGCGCTTCGACTACGACGCAGGGGCTTGGGCCGCCGACCTCGACGGTCTGCGCGCGGAGGCCTTCACGGACAACGTCGTCGAGTTCATGAGCGAGAAGGTTGGCACGCTCGAGGGGTCCGCACAGCGCGCGCTGGCTGTCGCGTCGGTCATCGGCAACCACTTTCGACTCGATCAACTCGGGGCGTTGCTGGACGAGAGTGGGGACGGGGTGGCCACGGGCGAGCTGCTGGAGGAGCGCGCGCTCGAGGCGTTGGACGCGGCGCGCGCGTTGGGTCTCGTCTACGTGGAGTCCGGCGAGGCCGCAGCGGGGCGCTTCTCCCACGACCGGGTCCAGCAGGCGGCCTACGAGCGATTGGCCAAGGACGAACGCGAAGCCGTGCACCTACAGCTGGGCCGCACGCTGGTCGCGGCGTACCGCGACGGCGAGGAAACACTGCTCTTCGACGCCGTGACACACCTCAACCACGTCCCGGGCGACGCGTTGCCCGCCAGCGAGCGCAGGCCCCTCGCCGAGCTCAACTTGAGAGCTGCGCGTCAAGCTCGGGCGGCGAGCGCCTATCACGTCGCGCTGGCGTTCGCTCAGGCGGGCCTCGCGCGGCAACCCAAGGACGGTTTCGCGACCGACTACAGGCTCACCGCCGACCTGCACCTCGAGGCGGCCGAGGCCGCGTTCCTCACCGGCGATTACGCGACGATGGAGCGGGAGCTCGACACGCTGCTGCGCGGCGCCCGGGACGTGTTCGACGAGGTACGCGCGTACGAGATCCGGGTCGACGCCAAGAACGCACAGAACGATCTCGTGGGTGCCATGCAGGCTTGCCTCGACGCCCTCGGCAAGCTGGGGGTGCCGCTGGACGTCAAGCCTTCGCAGGGCGCCGTCATCGCGCAGCTGGTGCGCACCAAGCTCGCGCTGCGTGGCAAGAGCGTCGAGGCTCTCTCGGCTCTCCCCGCGTCCAGCTCGCGTCACGACCAGGTGGCCTCGCGCCTGCTCATGTCGCTCATCGGGCCCGCCTACTACGCGTCGCCCAACCTGCTGCCCATCGCCGCGTTCACGGTCGTGCGACTCGCGCTCGAGAAGGGCGTCGGGGCGGAGTCGGCCACGGCGTTCTCCTTGTACGGGCTCGTGCTCTGCACGCTGTCCGACTTCGAAGGGGCCTACCGCTACGGCCAGGTCGCCATCGCCATCGCCGACCGCTTCGATGGCACGCGGCACGCGACGCGCGCGCGGCACCTGTACAACACCCACATCCGTCTGTGGAAGGAGCCCTGGATCCGCTCGGCCGAGGCGCTGTCTGCGACGCACGAGCACGCGTACGCCAACGGCGACTTCGAGTACGCAGCCTTTTCGGGCTTCATGCGCGGTGCGCTGCTGGGCGCCACCGGCCGTGACCTCCAGGACGTCACGGAGTACATGGCCAAGGCCGCCGCCGCGCTGGCCGAGATGCAGCAGAACACCAGCGGACTGACGCTCGGCATCGTCCGCCAGGCAGCCCTCAACCTGCGCGCCACGCCGGCTGGCGCAGAGCCCTACGAGCTGCGCGGCGAAGCCTACGACGAGCGCGTGTCGGTGGCGCAGCACCGCGACGCCAGCGACACCACCAACCTCTACTGCTACCTGACCACGCGCATGCGCCTCGCCTACTTCTTCGGCGAGATCGACGTGGCGCTCGCGGCCGCGCAGGAGTCGGCGCCGCTGGAGGCGGGCGCCGCGGCCACCTTCTTCGTGCCGGATGCCTATTTCTACGAGTGCATGACGCGCGCCGCAGCGGAGCCGACCATGACCCCGCTGGCGCGGGCCAAGAGCCGCGCTCGCGTGATGCTACTCCAGCGCAAGCTCGCCAAGCTCGCCGACGCAGGCCCGGCTACGATCATGCCGCGTGTCGACATGATCGCGGGTGAGCTGGCCCGCGTTCGGGGTGCGACCGGCGATGCGCTCGAGGCCTTCGACCGCGCCTCGCGCGGCGCGCGTGACCAAGGCCACACGGACCTCGAGGCGCTGGCGCTCGAGCTGGCGGGTCGCCTACAGCTCGAGCAGGGCAACACCATCCTCGCGCACACGTACCTGCGCGCCGCGCGCGCCGCGTACGAGCGCTGGGGCGCGCTCGAGAAAGTGCGCGCCTTGGTCGAGACGTATCCCTTCGCGGGTCACGGGCCCTACGCCGAGCGGGGCGCCACCAAGAGCGTCACCAGCACCAACGAGCACGGCGCTGTCCTCGACCTCGAGACGGCCACTCGCGCGTCGCGCGCGATCTCCGAGGAGATCGTCCTCTCTCGACTGCTGGAGCGACTGCTGCGCGTGGTGGTCGAGAACGCGGGTGCCGAGCGCGCCGTCCTGGTCCTTCTCCGCGGCGACGAACCGCAGGTCGTCGCGAGGCTGGACTTCGCGGACGGTGAGCCCGAAGTCAGCCACGGTCAGGGGGAGCCTCTCGAGGCGTCCATGGCGCTCTCGCTCGGCATCGCCCGCTGGGTCCTGAAGTCGGGGCGCTCGGTGGTGCTGGAGGACGCGGCCAGGCGTGGCGACTTCCAGCAGGACGCCTACGTCCGCGCGCGTCAGCCCCGTTCGATCCTGTGCGCGCCCATCGAGTACCAGGGCACCCTGCGCGGGCTGCTCTACCTCGAGAACAACCTCGCACGCGGCGCCTTCACCAGCGACCGCATCGAGATGCTGCAGCTGCTCACCGCGCAGGCGGCGGTCTCCATCGAGAACGCGCAGCTCTACGACAACCTCGAGCTCAAGGTGGCCGAGCGCACGCGTCAGCTCGAGCTGCGCAACGAGTTCATCCGCAAGACCTTCGGTCGGTACGTCAGCGACGACGTGGTGGACTCCATCTTGGACGAGCCCGGCGGGCTCGAGCTCGGCGGCGAGCTGCGGCGCGTGTGCGTCGTCATGGCCGACCTGCGTGGCTTCTCCACGGCAGCCAGCGCCCTTCCGCCGCAGGACGTCCTGCGCCTCATCAACCACTTCCTCGAGGCCATGACCGAGGTCATCGTCGAGCACGGCGGCACCATCGACGAGGTCCTCGGTGACGGTCTGCTGGTGCTGTTCGGCGCCCCCGTCGCGCGGCCGGACGACGCGGACCGCGCCGTGGCCTGCGCCATCGCCATGCAGACGGCCATGGGGACGGTCAACGCGCGCAACGCGGCGCTGGGGCTGCCTCAGCTACAGGTCGGCATCGGTATCCACACCGGCGAAGCGGTCGTGGGCAACCTCGGCAGCGACAAGCGCGCCAAGTACGGCGTCGTCGGTACGGTCGTGAACCTGGCGGCGCGCATCGAGAGCCTCACCACAGGGGGTCAGGTGCTCATCTCGAACGAGACACGGGAGGCGGTCAGCGCTCCCCTCGAGCTCCACGAGGGAACGACGTTCCAGCCCAAGGGGGCCGCTGCTCCCCTCACCGTCTACGACGTGTTCGCCATCGGCGCGCCTTTCGACAAGAGCATTGCGCGCGTCGAGCACGCGCTGGTGGACGTGGACCCGTTCAGGGTGGGGTACGCCGTGGTGACTGACGTGGACGCTGGAGAGCCACGCGAGGGCCGCGTCCTGGCGCTCTCGCCGGTGGACGCGCTCATCACAGCGCAGGCGCGTCCGGACGTGCTCCGTGACGTGTGTATCGACGTGCCCACGCCCCACGGGGACGTGCGGGTCTACGCCAAGGTCGTGGCGCATCCCGCGGACGGTCAGTTCCTCGCCCGCATGACGGCCATCCCGTCGGCCGCCGCCAGTAGCCTCGCCGAGCGCAGGAGCGCGACGGCCTGAGAGGTCTCTGCGATGGCGCAGAGCAGGAGCGTCAGACCGTGATGCTCTGTGCCGTGCGTGACGGCGTGACCTGGTCGTACGGGAACGGGCGCTGCGTGTTGCGCTCGGCGATCTCTCGGTCGATCGCGGCCAGCTGCTCTCGGAAGCGCTCCGCGAGATCACGCGCGAACGGGTCCGCGAAGTAGTTCGCGCCGTAGTAGCCGAGCCGGTTTACCAACAGGCCGCTGATGGTCCAGTAGTCGCCCATCTGTCCGAGCGCCTTGTGCAGCGGCGGGAGCATGTCGAGGAACTCGGCGTGGGTGGCGGGGCGCGCCGTCGGGGCCACCGCGTAGGCCGCCAGCGGCATCCCCGCGACGAAGCCCATGTAGGGGAACACCGAGTAGTTGATGGCATTGTGGTAGGTCGTCGCGCGTTCGATGACGTTCGCGACGAACCGGCCCGCCTGTTGACGGGTGTGCACCTCGGGCACGCCGCGCACGCGACCGCCGTCCTCCGCCCCCAGCTCGGCCACGAAGGCCTGCAGCTCGCGGTCCGTCCGCACGGCCTCGTCACTCGCGTAGTAGTGGTCCACATAGGCCTGCGCAAACTCGAGGATCGCGGCCCAGCAGGAGAGCTCGTCGTCGCGGAACGGGTGCACCGGCAGCGCGCGCGTGTCGGCCAGGCCCAGCTTCTGATAGCGCTTGTCGGGCGACTCGCTGTCCCAGTCGAAGGCGTCGAGCGCGCGATGCAGCACGATGAACGTGCCGGTGAAGTTGTTCGACTGCAGCGTGACGGTCACGCCCCCCGGGTTGATGGTGGAGTCCTGCGTGATCTCGTTGGTCGCCAACGTGTACGCGACGTGTGGCTCGAGCAGCACGCGCAGCGGGTGCGCTGGCGCCAGGTTGCGGAACAGGCACAGCGTGACCGACTCCATGATGATGTGGCACAGCCCCAGGTGCCTGACGATGCCGTGGTCGTGCGTGTCCGCCACCTGCAGCACCATCTTGGCCATCTGCCACTTCACGCCGTCGAACGGTCCGAAGACGGGTGCTTCGACCGGGTCGTGCTGTTGGTAGCATTGCACCGCGATGGGCATCAGCCCCGCCTCGCGCGAGCCGTGCGCCGGCAACCAGGCGAAGAGCCCGAGCGGTGCCCAGAGGTACTTGCGGCGCCGCCCGCTGTCCCACGTCCCCGCGGGCACGCCCTCGAGGATGCTGTAGTCGGTCAAGAACAGCTGGCCGTCGTCCGCGAGCTTCTGCAGCGTCGTTGGAGGCGCGCCGAACCAGCGCAGCGCGCGGTCCAGGAACGCGTCGTCCACGGGGAAGCGCTCGCCCAGGTCGGCCAGCGAGGCGCGCCGAATGACCACGGGGTTACAGCCCGCCAGGCGCTGGTAGGCGAAGAACCAGTCCTCCGCCCACACCTTCGCCACCGCGGGCTCGGCGGTCGTCACGAAGAGCCGATGGTAGTCCTCGAGCGTGAGCGGCCAGCGCTTGCTGTCCGGCAGGTCAGAGGGGGCCGTCAGCTCGTGCGTCAGCTCCCGCGTGAGCTGCACGACGGAAGGACACACGCGTTCGGCGACATCGTAGACGGCGCCGCGCGCCGACTCGGGGACCAGAGCGCGGAAGGTGTCGAGACCGTAGGTGGTCACGGCCGACGCCCCGTCCGTCGCGCGCATGCGCAGCTCCGCCAGCGCTTGATTCAGGCCCGACTGGAGCTTGAGCTCCGTCACCTTGGCCAGCACCTCCAGCGAGAACTGGTCCTGGACGGGGACCTCTGCCGCAAACGGCAAGTTCTCGAACGAGTAGTCGAAGCGGTACGTCTCACGCGCTGCAGCGAGCGCTGCCAAGCGCCGCGCGGGTGCGGGATCGTCGTCGGGGAGAGTGGGTAGCACCACGGACGGCTCCATGTGGGCGCTCAGATATGGATGCTCTGGGCGACGTTGGAAGGGAAGAGGTACGGGTAGGAGATGGGGCGGCTGCGGTCGCGTCCCTGGCTGTCGGTCTCGACCTTCGCGAGCCGCTCCTTGAAGCGGCGCAGCACGGGCACCACACGCAGGTCGTGGAAGTGGCAGACGGGGTAGTCACCGAGGTGGTTGTAGCGAATGCCCGACAGCAGGTAGAGCAGGTTGATCTGCCCTGCAGCCTGCGAGTACGTCGGCAACATCTCGAGGTACTCTCGGTCGAAGTCGACGACGCGCCGCGACCGTGCGTCGGGAGGGAGGTCTCGATACGCCGCCGCCGGCATCGAGGGGACGTAGCCCATGAACGGCCACTGCGTGTAGTTGAGCGCCGAGTGTTGGGCGCTGGCGGTGAAGATGAAGAAGGTGAGCAGGTCGACCAGCTCCTCGCGCGTCTCGGGCGGCGTGATGGACGGCAGCCGCGCGCCGTCTTCGGCCGCGAGCTCGCGCGCCCACGCGGCCAACTCGGTGTCGCCCCGCACGGCGTCGGCGTCGCGGTAGTAGAGCGCCACGTACTCGCCCACGAAGCGCTCGATGGCGTCCCAGATGCCGAGGGCATCGTCGCGGTAGGGGTAGAGAGGCAGTCGCAGCGTGTCACGTACGCCGCGCGCCTCGAGGTCGGCCTCGAGCGCCAGCTCCTTCCAGCTGAACCCCTTCAAGGTCTTCGCGACCACGCCGAGGAAGCCGTCGATGGTGGGTGAGATGTACTGCTCCACCTGCCCGCCCGGGACGATCAGGTGGTGCTTCGCGAAGTCGTTGATGGCCAGTGTGAAGCGGCAGTGCGGCGTGAGCAGCGCGAACAGCGGGTGCCGTACCGACAGCTGCCTCTCGGTCGCGAGCGTGACGGCCTCCATGACCAGATGCGTCAGCCCTAGGTGGGCGCGTGCCTCGTGCCACGCGAGATCAGCCACCTGCACCGCCGTCTTGGCGAGGATCCACTCGGCGGGCTTCGACGGATCCGTGACAGGCGAGTCTCCCGCCTGGCGCTCTTGGATGGCGATGGGCATCAGGCGCGCCGGGTGGCGCCCGAGCGGTGGGAACCAGCAGAACAGCGCGATGGGCGCGAAGAGGTACTGCGGCACGCCCAACCACGACCCGTTCGGGACATCGGCCAGGAGGCAGTAGTCGGCGACGAAGAGCCTCCCCCCCGCGAGCGCTTGGTCGAACGAGGGCCCATCGTACGAGGTCCCGTAGTGGTGCCGCGCGGCGGTCGCGAACTGCGTCGCGGTGAACCGATAGTGCTCGGGCAGAGACGAGAGCGCGCGCAGCACCATCGGGTTGGCGCCCGCGACGCGCTGCCAAGCGAACGCGAAGTCGTCTTGATACTGACTGGCGATGGAGGGACGCTCGATGGTCGCGTAGAGCTCGTTGTACCCGATGACCGTCGCCGGTCGGTCGTCCCGCATCATGCGCGCGTTCGTGCTCAGCTGGGACCCCATCACCGCGCCGAGATCGGCGGGGCTCAGCAGGGCGCGCGCGGCGGTGGCCAAGAAGCTCAGCCGTCGGTTCGCCTCGGAGTCCTCGCGCACGCCGTCCGACGCAAGCCCGTTCTCGAACGTCTTCATCTGGATCGCGACGATGTGCGCCGCGAAGCACGCCGTGAACTCCTCCCCAGGTGGCAGCGAGCGCGCGACCGCGATGCCAGGCGGGTACGCGTAGTCGTAGTGGTAGAGTTCGCGCTTGAAGGCGAGGCCATCACTTCGTTCTCGCGCGTCGCGGTCGGACTGGGGAAGGCTTGGGCCCATGACGTCGTCAGCCTACCGCAGCGGTGCCAGCAATGGGTGAAGTTTTTGGCCCGCGACGGACGAGAGCCAGCGCCTGTCAGCCCCTGAAACAAGCGTCATAGGTGATTTCACCCATGTGTTGCCGCGCGAGATGCCCCGACGAGTCGAGGGCGGGCGGGAGCATCGCGGCGCGCCTCTCAGAAGCCCGGATTACGCACCAGGGTGTGACTGCTGCGACGTCCGGACGACGACGACGACGAAGACGTGCTGCTGGCCGTGGAGCGCATGGTCGACCCGCTGCGGGGCTCGGTGGCGGCCCGTGGTGTCGGCTCGGGTTCGGGTTCCGGCTCGGGTTCGGGTTCGGGTTCGGGTGTGGCCTCGGCCGCCGCAGGGGACTCGGGCTCTGGCTCGGTCGGGGGCTCGGACGCCGGCTCGGGCGCGCGCGTGTCGGTGAGGGGCGCGGCAGATGTCCTCGGGTCGAGCTGGACGACCAGCTCGAGCGGGCCCCGCGTGATGAACACCTGGCGCCACGAGCCCCGGCCCGGCACCTGGACCTCGACCGCATGACGGACGCCCGCGCGCACCGTGAGGTCCGCGTGGCTCACGGGTCGCCCGTCCAGCTCCACCTCGGCGTCGCCGGGCAGGCCGGTCAGGACGAGCGGTACCCGCTCCGGGTCGACCGTCGGCTCTGCGCGCGGCTCGCCCCGGTGCGCCAACGTCCAGATCCCTATCCCGACCGCGAGCAGGACGGCGGCCGCGAGCACCCAGCGGATGTCGACGACATCCCGGTCGTCTCCATCGTCCTCGCTCGAGGGGGTACCGGTGGAGCGCGCCTTGGACGCGCCCGACACTTCGATCTCGGGGTCGCTCGGCTCGTCCGGGATCTGCGGCGGGGCCAGGGACGGGGTCTCTTTGGGGGCGGGCGGGGGGCCCAGCGCAGGCGGGGGTGCCGGTGGGGCCGGCGCCTTCGGGCCCCCACTCAGGGGCGCCAGGCGTGGCACCACCACGTGCTGGAGGGCCTCCTGTGGGGGAGGCGGAGGAGTCGAGGAGGGGGTGCTGACGGGCTTGACCGATTCCTCGTCCAGCACGTCCACATCGCTCAAACTGATCCGCTCGTCGGAGTCGCGGCTCACTGGTGTCCTCGGGTTTCGGGATAGATCACCAGGGCCAACGCTGCGACCCTGAAAGTTTATAGTGAGGCTTGCGGCCCAGTGACCACATGGGCTACCTAGGTTGCACATTGTAGGCTCACGGCGGCTGAAAAGTCACCCTACTGACGAAATGTGCGAGAGTTCTCTAGGCTGAACCCCGCAGCCAGACATGGAGTCCCCAGTCGTGCGTACGGTACCCCTGACATTTCACACCTCTAGCGGTCTTCTCATCGCCTCGCTCCTGACCGCGCTCGGCCTGCTGGTGAGTGTGCCCGTTGCCCGCGCGCAGCCAGCGTCCGAGCCGACCGAGGAGCAGATCGAGGCGGCGCGGCAGCTCTTCGCGGAGGGGCTCGCGCTCTCGGACGCCTCCGAGTGGCAGGCGGCAGCCGCGGTGTTTCACGAGGTGCTCGCCGTCGTCTCCAGCCCGCCCGTGCTGTTCAACCTGGCCCACGCGCTCGTCGAACTGAACCAGTTCGATGAGGCGGACGAGCTCATCGAGCGCATGCTGGCGGATGGGGAGACCGACCGCGACCTACGCAGCCGCGCGCGCGACCTGCGCACGCGGATGGACCGCAACGGCGGTCGCTTGACCCTCACCGATGGGGGGCTGCCCGCCAACAGCAGCATCCTGCTGGACGGGCGCCCGCTGGACGCCTCACGCGTGGGGCAGGCGCTGCGTGTCAGCCAGGGCACCCACCGCGTCACCGCCACCGATCAGGCGGGGGCCGAGATCTCCGCGTCGGAGGTCTACATCGCCCGACGCGCTCGGCAGAGCGTCGTGGTCACCGCCGACCAAGCCTTGATCGCTCGCAACGCGGAGCAGGCCGCCGCAGCCGCGCAGGCCGAAGCGGCGGCGCGCGCCGAAGCCGCCGCCGCGCGGGCCGCTGCCGACGCGGAGCTCGCCGAGCTACAGCGCCAGCACGCTCAGTGGGAGGCGGACCGCGCTGCCGGCCGCGTGCCAGATGGCGAGAACCCCTTCGAAGTGCGTCGGGCCGAGCTGGAGCGTCAGCGTGCGCTGGACCTCGAGGAGCACCGGCGCGCGCAAGAGGCCGCCGAGCACGCTCCACGCGAGGACGTCCCGCTGCGTCGCGACTGGCGCCTGTGGCTCGTCGTCGGGTCGGTCGCCGCCCTGGCGATCGGCGTCGGCGCGGCGGTCGCCGCCACTCACGAGAGCACGCCCAACCGCGGCGCCCTCGGCAACTTCTCTCCTGGTCGGATCGAGTTCTGATGCACACGCTCTCTCGGCTCACCCTCGCGCTGTTCGCCGCCTTGGCGTCAGTCGTCGGCTTCGGCTGCTCCAGCTCCACCACCCTGACGCAGGTGCTGCTCGAGGTGGACACGGACATCTCCGCGCCTGCCACCATCGACGAGATCCGCGCCACCATCCGCAGCCCGTCGGGCGACACGCGCATCGCCTCTGCCGTCCTCGGCTTCGGCCAGCCGCTGCCGCCACGTACGCTGGCGATCACCCACGGTGATGGCGCTCTCGAGGGTTACGAGGTGGATCTCGACGGCCTCTCGCGCGGTGTGCTGGTTGTGTCGCGCACCCTGTCCTTCGACATGACCGAAGGCCAGATCCGACGCGTCTCCGTGTCGCTGGACCAAGCCTGCGTCGGTGTGCCATGCGCTGGGAGCACCACGTGTTCGGCAGGGACATGCGTGGCCCCGCACGTCGACTCCACACCGCTGTCGCAGGTTCACGACGCAGGCTCGTCCATGCTAGACGGCGGCACATGAAGCCTCTGCACGACTGCACGGTGGTCGGCCTCGACTACCTCTCCTCCGCACCCACGTCCATCACGGTCAAGGTCACTGCGCGCGCCACGCCCGCGCAGGTGTTCGCCGCGCTGGAAGACGCCGCGGCCTGGCCCAAGTGGGCCCCCGCCATCAAGAAGGTCACGTGGACCTCGCCGAAGCCCTTTGGGCTCGGGACCACGCGCACCGTCGACCTGGTGGGCAACATGGTGGCCGAGGAAGAATTCATCGGCTGGGAGCCCAACCGGCGCATGGCGTTCTACTTCGTGCGCACCAGCATGCCCGCGGACGCGTTCGCCGAAGACTACAACCTACGGGACCTCGGCGATGGGCGGACCGAGATCGCCTGGACCATGGCGATGACCCCGGCCAACGGGCGCCGCAATCCCGGCTTCGTCGACATCCTGATGCGCAAAAGCAACGCGTGGATGCTCGGACGCTTCGCCAAGCACGTCGAGCGCCGCGGCTGAGCGCGGACCCGAAACGGTCCGAAATTCGGGTGCCGGATTGATCGATGTCTCAGGGTGTGGCTAGGGTTCGCCCAGCAGCGTGTCTCCACGCAACGGGGCGCCACGGCGCACGACAACCTCCGCACCCCATCGACACGGACCTCGGGCCTGGCCCGGGCGGAACAGGAAAGCACCATGGCAGAAGGCCTCAATCGCGTCACTCTCATCGGCAACCTCGGACAGGACCCCGAGCTGCGGCACACCCAGGGCGGCGGCGCCGTCCTGACGCTGCGCGTGGCCACCACCGAGTCCTTCGCCAACCGCAACGGCGAGCGCCAGGAGCGCACCGACTGGCACACGGTCAAGCTGTGGGGCCGGCGGGCCGAGGCGCTGGCCAACATCCTCTCGAAGGGTCGGCAGATCTGCGTCGAGGGCCGCATCCAGTACTCCCAGTGGGAGGACAAGCAGGGTCAGAAGCGCACCTCCACGGAGATCAACGCCCAGAACATCATCCTCCTCGGTGGCCGGCGCGATGGCGGCGGTGACGTCGGTGGCGGCGGTGGGCGCGGCTACGGTGGCGGCGGTGGTGGTGGTGGTGGTGGCGGCTATGGTGGCGGCGGTGGTGGCTACGGCGGTGGCGGTGGCGGCGGCTACGACGACGACGGTGGCAGCTATGGTGGCGGTGGCGGTGGCGGCGGTGGCGGCGGGTTCCCGTCGGACGACTTCGGCGACGACGACATCCCGTTCTGAGCGAGAGGGCTGCTGCGCTGCGAGGCGGGCCACCGTGGCTTGACCTCGCCGCGACTTGCCGCCACATTCCCCCAGCTCACGCCGCCTCGCGGCCGCCTCGTGCTGGCTTCCGAGACGACCGCCACGTGACACCCCCCACGCGGGCGCCCCCGCGACCGGACCTCGACCATGCAGACCGCTGCCCTACAGCCCTCGTTCAGCGCCACGCTCCGCGACCTGATGGAGCTCGCCAAGCCGCGCATCACGCTCATGGTTGCCATCACGGCGGCTGGCGGCATGCGCCTGGCCCCCGGCGACGTGGAGCCGCTGCGCGCGGCGGTCATGCTACTCACCACCTGCATGGTGGTGGCCGGGGCCAACGCCCTCAACTGCTACCTCGAGCGCGACAGCGACCGCCTCATGCAGCGCACCGCGCGCCGGCCTCTGCCCGACGGGCGCATGCAGCCGCGCCTCGCCCTGGTGTTCGGTCTGGTGCTTGGGCTGGTGTCGGTGCCCGTGCTCACGCTGGCCATCAACCCGCTCACTGGGGCGCTCGGCGCCATCGCGCTGGTCAGCTACGTCGCCATCTACACGCCCATGAAGCAGTACACGCCGACTGCGCTGCTGGTGGGGGCGGTGCCGGGCGCGCTGCCCCCGCTCATGGGCTGGACGGCCGTCACCAACGGGCTCGAGGCGCCGGGCGTGGTGCTGTTCAGCATCCTGTTCCTGTGGCAGGTGCCCCACTTCATCGCCATCTCCATCTTCCGCCAGGAAGAGTACGAGCGGGCTGGTCTGAAGGTGCTTCCCAGCGTGAGGGGTCTGCGCACCTCCAAGCTGCAGGCGCTGCTGTGGACGGGCGTGCTCTTCATCACCAGCCTGCTGCTCGTGCCGCTGCGCGTCGCGGGGCTCGGCTATGCCATCACTGCGCTGGTCATGGGCGTCATGTTCCTCGCCGTCGCGTTCATGGGCCTGCGCGAGTCGGCGGGCGTCAAGTGGGCCAAGCAGCTCTTCGTCACGTCGCTCATCTACCTGACGGTGCTGTTCACCGCGCTCATGCTCGACGCCGCCTGAGCGGCGTGCCCGCGGCCATGTGCAGCGCTCCCAGGCACTCGGCGACCCTCGCGGCGGGATCGGCTCGGGCGACACGTCCGTTCGCGTCGCGCTCCGCAGCTCGCGGCTTCTTCGCGCTCGCGAGCTTCGCGGCCGCCGTGGGGCTCTCGGCTGGTCTCTCGGGCTGCGAGCCCGAGCGGCCGCCGCCGCCCACGCTGCACGCGGTGCCCGACTTCCAGGCACAGGACCAGGCGGGCCGGGCCTTCTCTCTGGCGCAGCTGGATGGGCAGGTGTGGGTCGCCAACTTCGTCTTCACCGACTGCCCCAGCGTGTGCCCCATGCTCACGGCGCAGATGAGCAACTTCCAGCGCCGCATGGCCCCACAGGCTCCCGGGCTGCGCTACGTCTCCATCAGCGTGGACCCGGCTCAGGACACGCCGCCCGTGCTGGCCGCCTACGCCGCGCGCCACGACGCCGACCTCCGTACGTGGCGCTTCCTCACGCTGGGCGACCACCAGGCCACGGTGGACCTGCTCATGCGCGGCTTCCGCGTGCGCATGGGCGAGCGCGAGGAGCAGAGCGCTGGCGGCTACGACATCATGCACGCCAGTCACTTCGTGCTCGTGGATGGCGAGCGTCACGTGCGCGGCTACTACAGCACCGACGCCGAGGGCCTGGCCAACCTCGAAGCGGACGCGCTGGCCCTGCTGCGCTGAGCGCGGCCATCCTCGTGGGGGTTGCTCTTGCCGGGATTGACCGGGGCTGCCCTGCGCGTAGTCTCGCGCAGATGGGTACCTGGGGCGCTGGCAACTTCGACAACGACACGAGCGCCGACCATCTATCGACGCTCACGGGCCGTCTCGTGCGCGAGGTCGAGGAGGCCATGGCCGACCCCGAAGAGCTCGAGGCCGACGAGTTCTGGGGCTGCGCCGTACCCGCGAACCTGGAGCTGCTCACCTTGCTCGCGAAGCAGCACTACGTCGGCGTGGTGCTCCCGGATGTGCCGACCGTCGACCGCTGGAAAGCCACGTACATGACGGCGTGGGAGGACAGCATCGACGGCCTCGAGCCGACCGACGAGTTCCGCCGCGCGCGCCGCAAGGTCCTGCTGGCGACGTTCGCCAAGCTTCGCCGGGCGGCGCAGCGCGAGAGCGGTTGAGCGTCGCCGGACGACGTTCCTCTGATGGATTCCCCCGCCTCGGGACGACCGTGCCCGGTTCGCGTCATGCGACGGGAAGGATCGTTCCATGGACAGAAAGAGAGACTCGTTGGGCAGCACGAAGGTGCGGGGCCCCAGCTCGTCGCGCCTCACGCGCGGCGTCGTGATCGCAACGGCTGCGTTCGCCTCGGTGCTCGACGCGTGCGCGCACGACGGCACGCCGATCGGGGGCGCACGGGAATCGGCGCTCGTGGCTACATGCACGAGCGAGTCCGTCGAACCGGCGAGCCATCCGTTCCCCGGGGCGCACGAATTCGGGACGAAGATGGACGTCTCCGGTGAAGCGGCGATCATCGCCGGCTCCGGCGCGACGGCCGGGTCGAGCCCCGTCGCGATTTATCGGCGCGACGCGGGTGGGACGTGGTCGCGCGAGGCAATCCTCGACCTCGCGGTTTCGCAGGCTGTGGTCGTCGACAATGGAGCGAGTGGCGTGCCGTCGGTCGCGATCGATGGCGACCGTGCGGTGGTAGCGTTCGTCGAACGACATGTGAGCGACAAGACGTTCCGGTCCCGCGTAGAGGTTTTCACGAGATGGTTGGGCGCGTGGACGCGCACCGACGAGATCGTCATCGACTCGGGGCCCTTCGAAGTCACCCCGTCGAACGACCACCTTCTTCCTTCGGTCACGGTCGCGATGGACGGCGGCGACGTCATCGTCGCCGAGTCGTTCGTCGGCGATCTCATCGGGACCCAGAGCGGGCTTCCGCCTAGCACGACGACGGCGAACGCGAGTGGGTTCGCGAGTGTGCTCCACCTCGTCGCGCAAGGCACGAAGACCGTCATCGAGTCGGAAGACGCGGTCCTTTCTCAGGGCGCGAGCAGTCCGGCGTTCGGCCAACAAGTCGTCGTGACGGGAGACCGCGCAGCGATCACGCAGCCGCAGCTCGGGAGCGTCGCGACATCGCTCGTGCACTTCTACCGCCGCGACCCCATCACGCATGATTGGTTGCCGGACGGCGTGGGCACGCCCCTCGTTCCAACGGACTTCGCAATTCGGGTCGCGCTCGTCGGCACGGACCACGCCGTGATCGGGACGGTAGGGGATCTCTTCGGGCTCGCGGTGCCGCCTCTGCAGCTGTGGCAGAGGAACGGCAACGTGTACACGTACGACTCGGACCTCCCGGCGTCGGGCATCATCTGGCCGACGTCGATGGTGGGAGATGGCGCGCGGGTCGTCGTCGGTCAGGCGTTCTTCGACCAATTCGCGGTGTACCGCTTCACGGGGAGCGCGGTCGTCCTCGAGGACGTGACGAGCACGAGCCTGCAGCAGTCGCTTCCCGGCGCGTGGCTCGCGTTCGACGGGACGCGCCTGCTCGCCGCGAGCTCCGGGGGAGGTCTCGTGACCGCCTTCCTCGTGGGCCCCCAGATCGCCAACGACGACGTGTACGTGATGTCGGGGAGCGGACCGCTCCTGGCGGGCCCACTCGACAACCCGCCCCCCGCGCTCTCTGCGAACATCGATCCGCACGGGATCCTCGCGAACGACGACCTCGTGTGCCACGAAACGAAGATCTCGATCGACGCACCCCCGACGATGGGCACGCTCGTCACCCTCGAAGAGGACGGCGCGTTCCAGTACCAGCGGGAAGGCGTCTCCATCTTCGCGTGCAGCGACTCGTTCCGGTACCACCTCGCCGCTTCGGACGCCTCCGAGTCGGAGAGCGCGACAGTTCGGATCGACTTCGACACGTGTGCCCACTTCAACGTCTACGCGGAGATCTGGAAGCGCTACATCTACACCGGCTGCTGGCCTGGCCCGGTCGACCCCATCGATCCGGGCTCGCTCGGCGTGCGTGCGAGCGCGGATCGACCGGCGCACGTCGTGCTGCCAGACGGCGACGGCCTCTCGATGCGAATCCTGGAGCGACCACGCGGCGGTGAAGCGAGCGTGGACGCTGGGGGTCTCGTATACGTTCCCCGGCGTGACTTCGTCGGTCGCGATCGCGTCTACGTCGACGTGGGCAACGGCTCGTGCTCGGTGCGGACGGTCATCGACATCGACGTGCCTGCCACGGGTGTGGCGCGTTGAGGCGACCGATGGGCGCTATGTCGAGATGCTCGACGTACGCGCGCTGATGGCCGCGCGCTCCGGCGTGGGCACCGAGGTCCTCACGAGCGACCAGAGCGCGCACGTCGGTCGGGTGTTCATGGGCTGGCGCCGTCTCGCCGCGCTGCCGGCCCATCCAGCAGCGCTTCACGTCGCCCACAGCGTGCGGCGCTGGTCGGGAGATGTCGTCGGACCTCATTCCGAGTAGGAGAGCCTGAAGGGGTAGGTGACCCGCACGATGCCACGCCCTGGTGGCGGAAACGTCCACTCCGCGATCCGGCGTCGGACGCAGCAGCCGACCGCCTCGCTGACGTCGTTCTCCGTGATGCCCGTGCGCTCCACGGTGCCGTCGGCGCGGATCAGGAAACTCACCACCACCTGTCCTTCGGTGCGTGGGAAGAACTCCAAGTCATTCTCGTAGCAAGCGACGACCTCGTCGATGTGGCTCCGAACGACGGTCCGGATCATGTCGGCCGTCAGTGCGTCTGGGGTGTCGACGCCAGCGTCTGGTTCGGGCTCCCCGGTGACTGCCGCCTGTTCGGAGTCGTCGAAGTGGGTTTCGTCGCCCGGCGGCAGCGCCTCGCACATCCGCCGGCGCGCTGCGCCGTACGCGAAGAGTCCGGCGCGCTGCACCCACGACGCGGCCCCGTGTGCCTGGCCCAGCAGCGCCGCGCCGCGCCGGAGCGAGCGCACGCCATGGACCGCGTCTTGGTTCTGGATTTGCGCAAGCCCGAGCGTGACCCAGCACGGACCGCACGTGCCGTCCAAAGCGACGGCCGCGTGGGCTTCGCCCAGCGCGCGCTCGACCTCATCCAAGCTCAACCAGCCTCGCGCGAGCACCTCGTGCTCGAACGAAGTCGACGCGCGAGGCGTGATCCGCTCGAGCGTCTCTCGCGCGACTGGCTCGAGGCTGGCGCGCGGCGCCTCGCCCGGCAGCGGGGGGCTCGTGTACTCCGTGGCCACGCTCAGCGCGACGCGCTCGAACGCGACCGCTTCCGGGTCGTCCACCCACCGGAGCGCCTGGGCGGCCCCGTACAGGTCACCGGCTTCTACGAGGATGGCCGCTCGCAGGGCCGCCACTTCGGCGCTGTGTCGCGCCGCCGGTTCCCGCCGAACCAGTGCGTCGAGCGAACTCAGCGCGTCGGCGCGTCCCGTTTCGGTGTGCCACGCCACGTGCCGTACCCAGAAGAGGTCGACCTCGCGTGCGGACAAGGCCCGCTCCTCGGGCGCTTCAGCCTCGTCTGCTCGTTCGAGGGTGAACGAGACCGTCTGGCGCGCATCGTGACTCACGAACGCTCCGTAGCGTTCCGCCAGCCCGTGTGGTTCGAGGTGTGTACTAAACGCTTCGCGCTCGCTCGTGCCAACATGGAGCGCGGTGCGGTAGGCGGAGAAGGCGCGCCGCAGCTCTGGGGGACCCGTGACGAGCAGCGCGACGAGCGCCCACGCACTCGCGTAGTGCGCGGCCGTCTGGTCCGTGTTGCCAGGGACCCAGATGGTCTCCGAGGTGAGCGCGAGCAGCGCGTCGAGGTCCAGCAGGCGTGAGGGCGGGACGTGGTACGGAACGATGTCGCCCACGCGCACGCGGCGTCCGTTGCCGTGGAACACGTACGGAGGGACTCCGACGCGCAGGGTCCCCCCGGAGACCACCGCCGTCGACAGCACCTCCGCGAGGCCTTCTTCGAGCCACGCGGGGGCCTGCGGGGTACAGCGCGCGCTCAGTCGATGCGACAGCTCGTGGCGAAAGAGGGCGCGCGTGTACGCGGTGGTCCGCTGCCACGCAAACGCCAGGGTTGGCGGTCGCGCGACCACGCGCTGCGAGTGCGACACCAGCACGCCGCCCGCACCATCCAAGGCGGGGGGAACGGCGCGCCGCACCGACCGCTCCTCCACCAGCGCGAGGACGTCCACGGGCGCCGTCTCGGTGGACGCAGCACACGGGAAGAACACCTGCACCATGGCCTGCCGATCGGCCTCCATGTGCTGCAGCAAGGCGTAGGCTTCGGGGCCGGTGTTGTCGGTCGTCAGGTGGATGCGGTCCGTGTTGGCGACACGCAGCGCGACAGGAGCACACCCCGTGAGACACATGAGCAGCCAGCAGGAAGCGCGCCCGAGGGCCGCGCCGCGCCCACGTTCGCCGCGTGGCTCGGGCGCAGCGTGGTGCGGCCACCGTCGGGCTCGTCGGAGTCGGGAGCCGGTCAGCGTTCGCGTGCGACGCATGCGGGACGTCGTCGACGGTGAGCGATGTGCGGCGGGCTCGTGCGCGCGTTGGGCTGCTCCTTCTTGCACATGCACCGTGTCCGACGGCCCCCCAATTGTGTCAAGTGACGTTCGGGTGACGTGGGCGGCGCGCCCATGGTGCGTGACCCCTACGCACGCCTACACGCGAGGCGCATCCGCGTGCAGCGTTCGTTCATGTTCGCTGGCGCCGCTCCCGGGGTCTCCCGTCGCTTGCCCACCGGCGAGCGCGCGCCCGGCGACTACGGATGGGGCCAGCGCCCGGCGCGCATCTGCTCCAGCACCTCGCGGCAGTACGGGACGCACGCGGCGAGCTCGTCGCGCCAGGCATGCACGGGCTCGTAGCCGAAGTCGCGGCGCGCCTCGTCCAGGCTGCCGCTGTGCGACACGGCGGCCTTCATGCAGTGCAAGCGCGTCACCTGGGGCTCCGGGGCGAGGTGCAGGCGGTGCAGCAGCTCCCAGGCGTAGCTCAGCGCGTACATGGGGCGGTAGGGCAGGCGGCGCGTCGGTACGCGATAGCCGAGGCCTTCGATGATGGGCCGGAAGAACTCGAGGGGGTTGGTGGGCTCTCCGTCGGTGATGTAGTAGGCGCGCCCCGCCACGGGTGACTCGGGGCTCAGGTGCCGCGCGGCGAGGAGCTCGCCGTGCACGAGGTTGCCCACGAAGGTGTTGTCCGCCATGGCGCGGCCGTCACCGATGTCGGCCAGGAGGAGGCCGCGCGCGCACTTCTCGATGACCTGCGGCAGGTAGAACGGGTCGCCCACGCCGTAGATGCCGCCCGGTCGCAGCGCGCAGGTGGAGAGCACGCCTGCCCCTCGGCGCTCGGTCGCCGTCGTCCGCCGTGAGTTGCGGTGCGCGCGACCGTTCGCGGCGAGCATCAGCCGCTCGGCCTGCCCGGCTTCGACGACCTCGAGGCGGACGACGCCATCCGCCTGCTCTTCAGCCACGCGGGCCGCTTTCCGATCATGGGCAGCCGGTATTGGGACTACGACCGCGTGGTGATCGACTTCATCCCGTGCCCGGGCGGCGTCGAGGGGCAGCTCCTCACGCTGCCAGAAGTGGACCTCGAGCTCGCGTCGCCTTCGTTTGGTGCATTTCTCGAGCGCTACGTGGAGATGCTCGAAGCAGGCGACATGATCGCCGTACGCTCCGACGTGGGCACCGAGATCTTCACGAGCGACAAGAGCGCCCACGTCGGCAGGGT
Source organism: Sandaracinaceae bacterium (assembly GCA_020633055.1). NCBI lineage: Bacteria > Pseudomonadati > Myxococcota > Polyangiales > Sandaracinaceae > Sandaracinaceae bacterium. The sequence continues at coordinate 297,505 of JACKEJ010000009.1, forward strand.
GTTCATGGGCTGACCCCGCTGTGCTCACGTGCGTCGCGCTAGCTCGCCTGTGTGCTGCATCGAACGCGCCGCATCTCGCCCCCACCGAGACCATCCGGGATCGCCAGCGCGAACCAACGCCAGATACGGAAGCCCTGTGTCGCCTGGGGCCACACGAACGTCTTCGCGATGGCCTCGCCCTCCGGCCAGGGCTCCCCGTCGAGCAACATCTCATCCACGGTGCGGCGACCGTCCGAGTCACAAGCGCACACGCGGAGCGCGTGGATCTCGCTCGGCGGAAGCTTGGCGACGACCTCCTCGAACAAGGGCTCCATCGAGGGAAAGTCGAGGATCTCGTCGCGTCCAAAGGGCTCGCCCCACATGACTATCAGGCCCGAGCAGAAGCGAAACGGGCCCCACGTCTCCCAGTCGACGTGGCCGCTCTGACAAGCGATTCCGAAGATGCCCTCGAGGATGACGTGGAGGCACACCGAGCAGAAGCGGTCCAGCGCCACGCTGCGCGCCTCGACCCACGTCGGGTTCACCAGGCCGAAGGACTCGACGATGCGCCCTGCGGCGAGGCGATCGTCTTCGAAGACGAAGTCGACTTGTCCTGTGAGGCCGTGCTGGCCGAACCTCGGGAAGACGCGCACGTCGAACCCACGGCCCTCGACCAGCCACGTGGGCTCCCGCTCGTCGACGTTCGCTCCGTGGGCTCGTAGCAGCGCCGCGAGCCTGTCACGCATGTCCCGATCGCGGGGTAGCTCCTGTGGTGTGGGTAGGGGTCGCGCGAGCTCGATGCCGATCGGAGCGCTGGACGGCGGGGCCTCGTTTCGCTCCGCGGCGGTTCGGATGGCCTCCTCGGCCCTCTGCAACGCCATCGATCCCATCGCCATGGAACTCAGGTCCTCTGTGGATGCCGCTCTCGCCCGCGCCACCGCATGCACGAACACGGGCTCGTCCATGAGGGGGAGATGCCGGAGCCGCTTCCGGAACCACCCGCGCTCCCACTGCGAGAACGTCAAGTCGAAGGGGATGTCGGGGCGAGCGACGTGAGCAAAGGCCGGGACCGTGAAGAGTGCCAATCGCACAGCCAGCCATGGTGCGACGCCGAGGTCGAGCAGGGTGTCCTCGATCGCCGCGTCGCTCGCGTCGGGGTAGTCGAGGAACGCTGCGAGGGCTAGCTCGAGATGGTCGCGATACATTCGGCGGGAGTGTGCCTGCGGGCGGGTGTGACTCCAACGTGCAATTGGAAGGGGCGTGGCTCGGAGGCGTTGGCCGGCGTTGGCGATCGTCTCGCGTGTCGTGGCGCGCAATTTGCTCCCACCTGTCCCGCCATGAATCGATGTGCCACCTTGAGCCAACGTGTAGACCGGAGCGGAAAATGAAGCTGAACTCGACGAAGAGAGCGCGGTGGCTGCGGCTTCTCGCGACCCTCGGCCTGTTGGCGGAACTGGCGGGCTGCACGTCTGCACACGAGGCGCCCGCTGCGCCGGTGGGCGGCGCACTCGACGGCTGCTACGTGGGGGCCTACTTCGCCGATTGCGGCGGCGAGGGCACGCCGCGCTTTGGGTGTCAGGTCGGGCCGGCGCCGAGTGCGTGTCGCTGGTTCACGGGCGGCGTGGTGGCCGAGGGGTACGTGCCGTGGTCCTGCGCGGACGGGCAGATCTGCTGCGATGACGGCGCGGGTCTGGCGTTCCCTGACTCCTTCGGCCTCTGGGCGGCGTCGTTCTTCAACTCGGTCGGGGCCGAGCCGTGGAACCGTGAGCGCGGGCTGGTGTTGAGCGTCGACGTGGACCCCACGCTCGCCGGCGACCTGAGCGTGAGCTGCGAGCGTGACGGTCAGGTGGTGGACGACGTGTATCCGTGCCGCGAGCCAGGCACGGGCGAGACGCAGTTCCAGCAGCGCTACATGGTGTACGCTGAGATGCACGACACGCTGAGCGTCGGCGTCCTGCAGGGCGACGGCTTCGTCAGCAGGCGCTTGCAGCTCGAGGTCATGCCGGACAGGCGCTTGGCGCGGGCCTGCTTGCTCTCCAACTCGGATGGCGTCCCGTTGAGCTGCGACCCTGCCGCGTATCCTAGCGGCCCGTGCGCCGAGGAAGGAACCATCCGTGTCTCGACGTTGCCGGCTCGGAACCGCGCCGCGTTGGATGGAGTCGTCGTGGCTGGGGAGGTGACCTTTGCCGACGGGCTGACCATCACGTTCACCGCGCCGCTCTGAGCGTGGATGTGCGCGTCGGAATGCAGGTGAGCGCTGGCACCTATCCTGCGCCAAGCCCCTTCGTAGCCATGAGACGTGTCGACTCGAGTACTTGTGGAGCACGGAAGATGAGAATGAATGCGCTGGGCTGGGCCGGGTTGATCGTCGCGTTCGTGGCGGCCGCGGTGCAGGGCTGCGCGTCGACGCACGAGGTCGCTCCGCCAGCCGGCATCGCGCTCGACGACTGCTACGTGGGAGCGTTCTTCGCCGACTGTGGCGGTGAGGGGACGCCCCGCTTCGCCTGCCCGGAGACTTCTGGCTCGTGCCGTTGGTTCACCGGCGGGACAGTGGCCGAGGGGTACGTGGCGTGGTCGTGTGCGGACGGACAGATCTGCTGCGATGACGGCGCGGGCCCCGCCTTCCCCGAGCCTTTCATGCTCTCGGCGCCGACGTTCTTCCATGAGAATGGTGCTGCGCCGTGGACGCGCGAGCGGGCGCTGGTGCTGGCCGTCGACGTGGATCCAGGCCTCACGGGAGACCTGAGCGTGCGTTGCACGCGCGACGGGCAGGAGGTGCACGACGACTTTCTCTGCGGCGAAGCGGATGGGCAGACCGTGCGGCGCGACTACCGCTACAGCGCGTCCGCGCAAGCCCAGGACACCCTGAGCGTTGGGGTCTTGCAGACGAGCGAATACGCCGGTCAGCGCCTGTACGTGGAGATCATGCCCGACGTGAGCCTGGCGCGCGCTTGCCTGTTTCCCTTGTCGGACTGGATGCCGCTCAGCTGTGTTGCCACCCGGTACGCCGCGGTCACCTGCGCCGAAGAGGGTCACGTCACCCTCTCGGCGTGGCCGGGCCCGAACGGCGCCGCCGTACATGACATGGTGGTCGCTGGCGAGGTCACGTTCGCGGATGGTCTGACCATGACGTTCACGATGCCGCCCTGACGTGGTGGAATGCGACCGCTGCGGCGTGGCCGCCCTCGAGCTAGCGGGGCCAGCGACCGGCGCGCATCTCCTCCAGCACCTCACGACAGTAGGGGACGCACGCGGCGAGCTCGTCGCGCCAGGCGTGCACGGGCTCGTAGCCGAAGTCGCGCCGCGCCTCGTCCAGGCTGCCGCTGTGCGACACGGCGGCCTTCATGCAGTGCAAGCGCGTGACCTGGGGCTCCGGGGCGAGGTGCAGGCGGTGCAGCAGCTCCCAGGCGTAGCCCAGCGCGTACATGGGGCGATAGGGCAGGCGGCGCGTCGGTACGCGGTAGCCGAGGCCCTCGATGATGGGCCGGAAGAACTCGAGGGGGTTGGTGGGCTCTCCGTCGGTGATGTAGTAGGCGCGCCCCGCCACGGGTGACTCGGGGCTCAGGTGCCGCGCGGCGAGGAGCTCGCCGTGCACGAGGTTGCCCACGAAGGTGTTGTCCGCCATGGCGCGGCCGTCACCGATGTCGGCCAGGAGGAGGCCGCGCGCGCACTTCTCGATGACCTGCGGGAGGTAGAAGGGGTCGCCGACCCCGTAGATCCCGCCGGGGCGGAGCGCGCACGTCGAGAGCACGCCCGCGCCCACGCGCTCGGCCGTGGTGGAGCTCCGCGACTGGCGGTGCGCGCGCCCGTTCGCGGCGAGCACCAGCCGCTCGGCCTGCGCCTTGGTGGTGGAGTAGAGGTCCGCGTAGCGCGTGGGGTAGGGCGTGCGGCTGTCGGCGTGCGTAACGGGCGTGCCCAGCACCACGTTGTTGCTGCTCGTGTACACCAGGCGCGCGACGCCCGCGTCCAGGCACGCGTCGATGACGTGCTGCGTGCCCACCACGTTCAGGTCGAAGCTGCGCGCGCGTCGCGCCCTCCGCGCCACGCCCACGAAGTCCACGACGGCCGCCGTGTGGAAGACCGTGTCCACGCCGTCGCACGCGCGCCGCACGTCGGCGGGCACGCGCAGGTCGCCGCGCTGGTGCGAGAAGCGCGCGTGCCGGATGGTGGGCTGGCGCAGGTCGAGGCTACGCACGGTGTGCCCCTGCTCGAGCAGCGCCCGCGCGATGTGCCCGGCGAGGAAGCCCGCCCCACCCGTGACCAGGCACACGCCGAGGTCACCGTCCGTCTGCCCGCCTGTGGGCGCCTGCGCGTCGCTCATGTCCGGGGGTGTTGCACACGCGCTCGTCTGGCGCCGCTCGGCGGCTCTCGTGGCGCGTCGTGTTCGGACGCCGCGTCCTTCAATGGACGCATCGGACCCGTACGAGCTCCGTCTTCAGCGACTGGCTCGTGAGCCCGGAGCCGAAGTTGACGATGTGCGCGCGCGTGTCGTCCACGCTGCTGGACGCGGTCCAGAACCAGTCGAGCGCCGTCGTGGGGAACGCGTCTTGGTCGATGGCCGGCCCGGTGGCGGTGCGCGTGACGAGCGACAGCAGCTCGGCGCGCGTCGGCAGGCGCCGCCCGCCGAGCGACGTGCAGTGGTCCACCGCCGCCGCCCAGCTGCGAGGCGAGGCAGTCGCGCGGGCCCACTCGAGCCCGGTGATGCCGTCGGTGGCCGTCGTGTCGGTGGTCACGAAGCGTGACGCGAGCGAGGCAGGCCGGGACGGTGCGGTGGCGCGTCGAACGCAGCGCACCCGCATCGTCGTCGCGGCCGTCGCGGTGTCGGTGAAGCCGTTCGTGAAGTTCGTAAACCAGATCTCACCCGCCGCCCCGACGAACGGCGACGCGGACCAGAAGCGGGCGGCTGGGGTGCCGGGAAACGCGCTCGTGTCGATCGCCGGGGGTGGCGTGCGGACGTCCACCAGGGACTCCAGCTCGACCTGCTCGGGGAGGCGCCACCCGTCCCCGGCGATGGCGAGATCCGCGCACGACGTGGCCCCGTCGGACCAGGACTGGTTCGTGGGCGACGGCGCGCGCTGCCACTCGAGCCCCGTCAGCGTGTCGAACACCACGTCGTCTTCGCTCCCGTCGATCGTGTCCGCTCCGACGTCCACCTGGTAGCGCGCCACGTCGAAGCGCGAGGCGTCGTTGACGGGCCACTCGACGTCCAGGCCCTCGCAGCGGTAGGCCGGGAACGTGAGCGCCTCGCAGCCGTAGGCGTAGGACACGCCCGAGGTCGCGTCCGTGCCGGCGCATCGGCTCGGGGCGGCGCACACGTCGGCGCCCATGTCCGCGAGCGCGCCGTCCCCTACCCCGAGGTCGCTCGGCCCCGCGTCGCTCGATGCGTCGTCCGGTCCACCGTCGTACGAACCGCCGTCCCCCGAAGCGTCGAGCGCACCGGCGTCCTCCGACGCATCGGGCGCG